>WQTH01000001.1 GCA_009786415.1 Chitinispirillia bacterium
TGGTACGCCTTGAGCGTAACGGTGCCCTGGCGCGGCTTCCCGGCGGCCTCGCGCTCGTCGCCCCCCTCAAGCCCGTGGTCGGCGGAGTTGCGGATCATGTGTACGAGCGGGTCGGAAATGTGCTCAATAACCGACTTGTCAAGTTCCGTATCTTCACCAATGGAGACGAATTCGATCTCCTTGTTGGCTTTCTTCGCGAGGTCGCGGACCATACGGGCCATTTTGTTGAAGGTGGCCTTGAGCGACATCATTCGCATGGAGAGGCCGATTTCCTGGAGCTGCCTTGTGATTTTGCGCAGTTGGCGGGCGTTGGTGCCAAGACGTGTGCTCTGCTCGCTGCCGGTGAGCTCGTCGGTGACCATAGCCTCGGTTATGACCAATTCGCCGATCATGTCGACCAATTTGTCCAATTTGTCGGTATCGACCTTGACGCTCTCCTTGACGACGGCGGCAGCCGGGTGCGGCTGCGCAGGCTTGCCTGCGGCGGCGACCTGCTTGTCGAGCGCCTGCGATACCTCATCGGGTGTTACCACGCCGCGGTCTACGAGTATCTCGCCCACCTTGGCGTCGGGCCTGCGCTCCTGCTCGCTGAGGACGGAGGTCATCTCCGCCGGGGTAACTTTGCCCTCTTCGACGAGTATCTCGCCGAGCTTGGGCGGCGGAGAACTCTTGTTGAGGAGGCTGTCGAGCATCGCGTCTACCGAGGAGATTACCTGTTCCATGATCTCCTCTACCACATACATGGTGCCGCCCTCAAGCGCGCTCTTCAGCGACCCGATCTCCTTTTTCAGGACGTCGATCGTGGTGAACACGAGGTCCATGGCGGGCTCGGTGAGCACGAAGACCTTTTCGCGCGCCTTGTCCATAAGGCTCTCGGTGGAGTGCGTAAGGGTCTGGATGGCGTCGAGCGCGAGGAACCCGGCTACCCCCTTTATGGTATGGAACACGCGGAACAGCTCGTTTATGATGTCGACGTCGGCCGGTGCCGCTTCGAGGCGCAGCATGGCGTCGTCGGCGTTAGCGAGGTGCTCCTCCGCCTCCGCGATGAACTCGCCGAGGAGGGAGGTATCGAGCGTGCCGAGGTCTATCTGCTTGCGGAACGCCTTGTGTGTGGATTTTTTGGGCGCGTTAACGTCCACAAAGAACCCGTCCGCGTCCTGTTTGAGCGGCGGGGGCGGAGGAGGCGGCGCCACATCCTCCTTGGCGTCCATGTCGAAGTTCATGCCGGACATATCTGCCGGGGGGGCGCCGTCTGCTGCGCCGCCGTCCACGCCGTCATCGGCTGGGGCGCCCTCATCCGCCGGGGCTTCGTCTCCGTACATGATTTTACGGCGCAGGACAGTCAGCGCCTGCGACAGCGTCTCTACGGCCTTTGCAGGCTCAATCTCCACGAAAATCGCGCTTTCGATCGTTTTGACGCACCCGGCGGCGAGATCGCGCAGGGGGGCGTCGTCGGCGAAAGCGTCATGCAGCGCCTGAAATTTCGTGTGAATACCCGCCAACGCCTGATTATCCTTGGGATCCAAAAGGATCAGGGCCGCCGAAATCTCCTCCAACTTTTCCAGCTCACCGCGTACTTCATCGCTTGACATATCTGACTTCCTTCTCGCTCAAGATGGCACTTGCGACACTTCAACATAATATAATAGAATTCATACATAACAAATTACAAGATATTGTTAAAAAATTCAAAAAAATAAAATCCGGGCCGGCGGCATATATTATCTTTTTAATGGTACGAAACAGCCGTTCGCGCCGGGCGTTAATACCGGGATTGCCGCTGCCGTCTGCGCCGTTTACGGGGCAAATCCCTATACATATATAATATAACACGACTATGACGACTATGAGACTGATAAAAATCAAGGTCTTCGCCCTGATAATTCTGGCCCTCGCGCCGGCGTCGCTGTCCGTCTACGCCCAGCCGCCCAAGTCAAGCAATCTGGAGAGCGCGGGGCGTTACATGACCCAGACGTACGTCGACACGACGGTGCTGCGGGCGTTTTACGTGCTCAACGCCACATCGTCCCAGTACAGCGGCAACACCAACCGCCAGCAGCAGGCCGTAAATCAGGCCAAGCGGATACTCGCCGACCTGCGCCAGCAGGCCAAGGGCGACCCCAACGAGCGGTACGCGCTCATGAAGATACAGGAGGTCGAGGCCCAGATATTCCTTGAGGAGGAGGAGATGCGGCGCATCATGGCCGACCGCAACATCCTTGAGGCCAACAAGCTCGTAATCCAGTACAACGGCGAGGTGGCCAACCCCCGCCCCGACTTCCGGACGCTGCGGGGCCTCTACCTGCGTATGGCGGAGGTCGACTCCCGCCAGGCCAACAGGCTGGCCGACTCCTACAACAAGCGCCACCGCGCGGTATCCCGCGAGGCGCTGCACTCGTTAGAAAAGGCGGTAAACGCCAAAGACTACAATCTGGCGACGCGCGAGCTCGAATATTTGGACAAAAACAAGAACTACCTCCTTATAAGCAGCTCGCAGCTTGACGCCTACCGCGAGCGCCTCGGCAAGCTGTCCGGCGCGAACACCGACCTGCCGCGCATAATATCCGAGCTCGAATCCGGCGAGCGGGCCTATAAGGAATACAGGCTCTCGGAGAGCCGCACGAGCCTGACCCTCGCGCAGAACCACATCCGCGAGATACGCGCCAACCTGCAGGAGAGGGAGGCGAACAACCTCACAGCGCGGGCCGGCCGCGCCATACGCGCCCTCGACAACCGCGAAGACTCGCTGGTACGCGTAGCCCTGTCGGTATTAGACATACAAGGCCCCGACGCCGCGATCGAGTACTTCAACGATGTGCTGCAGCGGCGCATGCAGATGTCGCAGGAGCGCTCGGCCATAGTAGACCAGGCCATACTCAGCGCAAGGCCCGACCTCGCGCTCAAATTAGACTCCAAGATAAAATTGGTGGAAATAGACGACCAGCCCAACAACAGCCACGAGTCATTGTCCTTAATCCAGGACCGCGCCCGCTACAGGGCGCAGGAGCGGGCAGACAGCATACGGGCGGTAAAAGGGCGCGCCGCGGGCATCAGCCTCAACATATATACATTAATAGATAATAAGAAGTTAAAGGACGCCGGCCGCGCCTTCAACCGGGAAAAGGCGTTCCTCACATCCGTCCTTGAAAAAGCGGAGCTGGACCTGCTGACCCGCTCCATCCAAAACGGGACAAACCTGTCTACCCCCGCCGGCGCCAAAAACATGGAGCGCGCGGAGATGTACAAGGCGCGCATATACAAATTAATAGAAGAAAGAAACACCAAAGAGGCCACCCAGCGCTTCCGCAAATACCGCAAACCCCTCCAAAAGTACCTTGACGCGGAATCCTACCGCAATTTAGAAGTAGCGGTCAACCAGTCGGCCAAGAAAAAATAGCGCATACCGTCAACGCCGTTTCCGTTACCTGAACGTGAATTACAAGGTTCAGGCCGTTTTTTTGCGCCCAAAATACCAGGCAAATTTTACNCCCCCCCCTAAAATTTTTGCCCACCATACCCCGGTATGCCCCCCCCACCCCACCCTACCCCCCCAAAACAGCCCCAAAAACGCCGTTTTTGTCATTTTTCAAAAGTTTGGCACGCTATTTGCTCATTACTTATCGTGACGCCGGCAAGTTCGGCGAGGTTATGAAAAAAAACCTTAATCAATAACATACAACCCTTAAAAGGGAGGCATTATGCGTATCAACAACAATCTTATGGCGATTAATACCCACAGGCAGTTGGGTATAAGCCAACTGGGAGCCGCCAAGTCGATGGAGAAACTCTCCAGCGGTTTTCGTATCAACCGTGCCGGCGACGACGCCGCCGGGCTCGCCATCTCCGAAAAGATGAGGGCGCAGATCCGCGGCACCAACCAGGCTTCCCGTAACGCTCAGGACACGATTTCCCTGATCCAGACCGCAGAGGGCGCGCTGGGCGAGATGCACCAGATCATCCAGAGGATGCGCGAGCTCTCGGTGCAGGCTGCCAACGACACCTACACCGACTCGGACCGTACCGAGCTCCAGTCTGAGATCAAGCAGCTGACCTCCGAGATCGACCGCATTGCCAACACGACGGAGTTCAACACCCGCAAACTCCTTGAGGGCAGTGCCAGGGGCGTAGCCGCGGCTGTGCCGGGCACCGCGCGGCTGAACAACAACTCGGTAGTCCCCCTCGACACCCTGAAGGTGCAGGCGATGATGGACTCGGTGGCCAACGACAACAGCTGGGCGTTCGACGGCGCGTTCATGGTTATCAAGACCAACCAGACTACCGACGCCGACGGCGCCGAGGTGTACAACGCCAACGACTTCAGGTTAGTAGGGCCCGACGGCAGGATGTACGATTTCAAGGAGGTCGGGCAGAATACCGCCATTAAGGCCAACGAGCTTAAGGGTGGGACGATTATCGCCGACGGCGGGCCTGAAGAAAAAGTGCTTACAGCCGGCCGTATTGACGCCGAGACAAACATAAAGGCCATTATTGCCGCTCATGGCGGGTTTCAGCTCGGCGCGGCGCTTACAAACGCCGAACTTGATAAGGTGGGCGCGACATCCACCCTGGCCTCCGGCTCTACCTTTACGCTTATGGACGGCGCCAACGTCGCTATTAGTGCCACGCCCGACGCCGGGATTAGCAAAATTAATTATGACACCAGCGGCGTGCTCACGATTGTGACTACCGCCGGCACCAGTTTAATAGTTGAACCCGGCAAGACCGCCAAGCTTGACAACGGCACGATACTGCGCAACAACGGCGGCGGGCAGGTTACGGTGGAAAACGGAAGCCTCGTCCTCGGCGGAGCTTTGGATATAGGTACCAACATATCCGCTCTAAAGGTCGCCTCACAGAGCATACTGAGCGCAGATTCCGAAACCGCGCGCCCTGAGGTTACTCTTACATCAGCCTCCTACTACTCAGTAGTCGCGGGCGATATAAGCACCAATGTCACCATCGGCAACGGCATCAACCTTACCAACAAGGATGTTACGTCTCTGAACGAGGGCAGCGTTTTGGCTCGCGGCAGCACGATAGATATGAAAANCCCCGCCGCCATAGGCATGACTACCACAATAAAGATATTGGTCAACGGCAACGAGATCGACGTCGACTACACGAGGACCGCCAACGGCAATATCCTCAAGGTCGCCGGCGATGTGGTGCCCCCCGGCAAGAGCATAACGCTCGACGACGGCACGGTACTCTCGCACTTAGCCGATCTGGACGATCCCAACACGGCGAACGGTATGCTCCTTGTAGAGTCCGGCAAGCTCACTCTGGCGGAGAGGATAGACGTAGGCGGGAACCTCGACAACGTCGCGGGCTACTCTATGGCCAAAGACAGCACCGTCTCATCGGGCTCCACATTAGAGAACAATACCAAGCTGATGGCCGGTACCGTTGTCACCGACAAAGAGGCCAGGACCTATCCCGGCAGCGTGACTCTCGGCGCCAACGGCACCAACATACAGTTCACGGCCAACGCCGGCGCCGGCCTGCAGGCCCCCTACTGGATGGCTGAAGTCGGCGAGACGATGACGTTCATATTCTCCCGCTACGAGCCTGCGGCCAACAACCTGCGCGACTCGGTGATGGGCCAGATAGGCGCCAACAGCGGCCAGACGGTTTTCGTATCGGTCGGCGACATGAGGGCGGAGTCTTTGGGCATAAGCGGCATCGACATTTCGACTAAGTTCGGCGCGGCGACCGCTATCGAGACGATCAACAACGCCACGCAGCGCGTCTCCCACCAGAGGGCGCTCCTCGGCGCGACGCAGAACCGCCTTGAGCACACGATAAAGAACTTAGACACGGCCGCCGAGAACATGCAGGCCGCCGAGAGCCGGATCCGCGACGTCGACATGGCCCGCGAGATCATGACGTTCACCAAGGACAACATCCTGAACCAGTCGGCTCAGGCGATGCTGGCCCAGGCGAACCAGATCCCGCAGAACGTGCTGCAGCTCCTGCGGTAAGCGCGGAATTAACAGCAGTACTGATATTACACTTCAAACGAAGGGGGGCGGCCAAGGGACGGCGGCCCCCCTTCGCTTTTACCGGCGCAAAGGCGCGTCCCGCTCATTATTTTGATTTTGGCCGCCCATATTGTATATTATATTCTAACCGACACTTACATCAATAACAAAGGAGCGTTGCAATGAATATCGACATTTGGGACAATTCCCCCAACATCGTCAAAGACATGGGCCTGGCCGACTGGGGCCGCAAGGAGATTGATATCTCCGAGTTCGAGATGCCGGGGCTTATGGCCATCCGCAAGAAGTACGCCCGCAATAAACCGCTGGCCGGGGTGCGTGTGTCGGGGTCGCTGCACATGACCATCCAGACCGCCGTGCTCATAGAAACGCTCAAGGCGCTTGGGGCCGACGTGCGCTGGGCGTCGTGCAACATCTTCTCCACGCAGGACCACGCCGCCGCCGCCATAGCGAAGAAGGGCATCCCGGTGTTTGCCTGGAAGGGCGAGTCGCTCGAAGAGTACTGGGCCTGCACCTTCAAAGCGCTCACCTTCCCCGACGACAAGGGCCCGGAACTCATCGTTGACGACGGCGGCGACGCCACGCTCCTCATCCACAAGGGGTACCAGCTCGAAAACGGCTCAAAGTGGGTGAACGGCAAGTCCGGCAGCCACGAGGAAGAGGTGATCAAAAAGCTGCTCAAGGAGGTCAACAAAAAAGCCCCCAAGCACTGGCACAAGGTCGTTAAGGACTGGAAAGGCGTCTCGGAGGAGACCACCACCGGCGTCCACCGCCTCTACCAGATGGTCGAGTCCGGCGAGCTGCTCGTCCCCGCCATCAACGTAAACGACTCGGTCACCAAGTCCAAGTTCGACAACCTCTACGGCTGCCGCGAGAGTTTGGCAGACGGCATCAAGCGCGCGACCGACGTGATGATCGCCGGCAAGGTGTGCGTGGTCTGCGGCTACGGCGACGTAGGCAAGGGCTGCGCCCAGTCGATGAGCGGTTTTGGCGCCCGCGTTATCGTAACCGAAGTCGACCCCATCTGCGCCCTGCAGGCCGCTATGGCCGGCTATCAGGTCGCCCGGGTCGAAGACACGCTCGGCATCGGCGACATATACGTGACGACGACCGGCAACGTAGACATAATCACCTCCGAGCATATGTCAAAGATGAAGGATCAGGCCATTGTCTGCAACATCGGCCACTTCGACAACGAAATACAGGTCGAAAAGCTGAACAACTGGCCCGATATCAAGAAGATCAACATCAAGCCGCAGGTCGACAAGTACGTATATCCCGACGGCCACGCCATATTCCTGCTTGCTGAGGGGCGCTTGGTCAACCTCGGCTGCGCGACGGGGCACCCCTCGTTCGTGATGTCCAACTCCTTCTCGAACCAGACGCTTGCGCAGCTTGACCTGTGGAAAAACAAAGACACATACAAGCCCGGCGTCTACATCCTCCCCAAAAATCTGGACGAGGAGGTAGCAAGACTGCATTTGGACAAAATAGGGGCAAAGCTGACGGTTCTGTCCAAAAAGCAGGCAGATTACATAGGCGTGAAAGTAGAAGGCCCATACAAGCCTGAGCATTACCGCTATTAATTTTGCCATTGACTTTGACGTTGATTTTGATTTTGACGTTGATGATTTTGACGTTGATGATTTTGACGTTGATTTTGACTTACCGGTTTTAAAAAGTCCCCTCCCCCTGTCTTTTCAGGGGGGGAGGGGATTGAAGGGGGGGGGGTCTAATATCGGGGCGTTACGGGGCAGAGCCCCGTCCCCATATTAAGACTTTGACTTTAATGACTTTGACTTTAAGGTTTTTCGCATGAAAATAACAGGCATAGGCATCTGCCCCCCAACCGGCGCATCATCAAACCCAAAAGTCNCCCCTGAACTTTTGGCAAGCAGCCTTGCGCGTTATTCCCGCTCCAACAAGGGGTTAGACGCCATATTCTCATCTATAGACTGGAACGACACCGATAAATCCGTAGACGCGATATTCCGCTTTGTGGATTACGGGCACGCGAGCATTACCGGCATGACCGGCGGCATAGCCATAGCCATCGACGGTCTGTCCATGTTCCTCGCGTACAAGATTTTTGAAATCGCGCAGCTGTGCGACGGGCAGGAATCCAGCACGCGCTACATCAAATTAGATAAAACGAGCATCCCCGGCGTTGACGATGTCGGCATCCCCGAAAGCTGCGCAAAGGATTGGGAACGATTCACCGAGCGGGCGTTTGAGGTCTACCGCGAGATTTATGACCTCCTTGACGACGAGGTCAAACGTCATCCCGAACTTATAAAACTGCCGGACGGCGTTAATGAAAAGGTCGTAGACAGATTAAGGAAAAATTACGCTCTTGACAGGGCGCGGTATTTGATCCCGTTCGCCTCCAAAACCAACGCGGCGTATGTTATGACGGCGCGGGTGTGGGCGGATACCGTACGCGAATTGGACTCGCTGCTCTACCCCGAAGCGAAAAAATGCGCAGGGCTGATACGCTGCGAACTGAACAAATTTGTCCCGCGGATGACAAAACACAGCACGGCAACCGCGGCGAGCAGGAGCCAGACATGGCAGACGTTAGATTACAGCATAAGCAATATCAGGAACAACGGCGTTAATATCGCCAATATCCCCGATGAAACATATCTGAACGTGATGAACGACCGCCCCCCGTTCTTGCCCGACCTCCAGACAACCGCCAACGCGTTCGGCGGCAAAACGAATCGTTACTCTACTGTGGGGACGACGGTGCGCCGGACGGTGGTACGGGCCGCGTGGAACAATATGGCGATTGCGGAGCTGAGGGATTTGAACAGGCATCGCAGCGGGTACCGGTTCTCGCCGCTTTGTCCGGTCGGATTCTATCTGCCGGAGGAGGTCAGGCATCCGTATGTTGATGAATTATTGCGTGATTACAAAAAATTGGTCGAATCAATAGCGGCCAACGATAACGGCGCGGAGACATACGTATACGCGTTACTGTTGGGTACGCAGGTCGCGTTCGAGCACTCCACGCATTTGGATAAATTCATCTACGAAATAGAGCTGCGCACGGGGATGGGCGCGCATTTCAGGTACGCCGACCATCTGGCGAAGGCGTCGTCAATACTGATACAAAAGATGCCCGAACTCGCGCCGTTTATACAGACCGGAAACGCCGAGCCGGAGTTTTGATGGAATTATTAGCCCCCGCAGGGTCAGTTGAGGCGTTCCACGCTGCGCTTGAGGCCGGGGCCAACGCCGTTTATCTTGGGCTGGGGGATTTTAACTCGCGGATAAGGGCAAAAAATTTCACGGTACGCGATTTATCAGCGCTGCTCCCGTACGCGCACTCACGAAATGTCAAAATATATGTCACGCTGAATACGCTGATAAAGCAATCCGAAATCAAATCCGCCCTTAACATCCTGTACCAATTAGACCAGATTGGCGCTGACGCGGTCATAGTTGCTGATTTGGGATTGATGAAATTGGCGTCAACCCATTTCCCGAACTTGCGTATACACGGCAGCACGCAGGCCGCAGCGCATAACTCTTACGGTGTGGAGACGCTGAAATCGCTTGGAGCGAAACGTGCCGTCCTTGCCAGAGAATTATCAATAGATGAGATTAAAGCAACCGTGAAAAAATCCCCGTCAACCGAAATAGAGGTATTCATCCACGGAGCGTTATGTTACTCTATCTCTGGATTATGCCTCGCCAGCAGTTTCATCGGCGGAGCGAGCGGAAACCGGGGTAAATGTACGCAGGTTTGCAGGCGGAAATTTAAATGCGTTGATAATTGCGGTCAGGCGTGCGAGCGATGCGGATATTTCTTCTCGCCTTATGATTTACAGGCGGTAACCGTCATCAACAAATTGGCAGGCGCCGGGGTGGCAAGCCTCAAGATTGAGGGGCGGATGAAGAGTGCGGATTACGTCCATACCGTCGTAAAGGCCTACCGGGACGCGATAGACTTCCCCGGCGCGACAGATATTGCGGTCAACGGCCTCTGTTTTGATTTCGGGCGGGCGAAGACGATGTTCTTTTTGGACGGGCGCGCAGGAGAACCGGCCATTGACCCATCGCGGCCTTCGGGGACGGGGATTTTGGCGGGGACGATTATTGAGGCATCCGAAAAATCAATTACATTGTCTACGGATATGAGGATTGTCAGGGGCGACCGCCTGCGCGTCCAGCCCAAAAACGGTTTTGAGGGGATAGCGTGCAAGGCCGCCGATTGTCAGGTATCAGGAGATAATATAAAGATCAGGTTGATGTCGTCTGTAGAATGTAATATTGGCGATCACGTATTCCTCATAGGCAAAGCTGATAAATCAACAACATCCCCAAACCCTGAATCNCCCCGCAGGGGCGGCCATGCGGGGCCGCCCGCAACGCCCGACAACAAAAACATCCGCATGAACTTCCCAAACGCCGCAAAAATCGCCGATTCCCTTACGCCGCCCGTCAATACAAATATCCCCGCCCCCAAACCCAAATTATGGTTCAAGGCGGATAACATCGGATGGTTGGAGGTTTTAAACGCCTCACCCTGCCAACACCTCATATTCGATGCGGATATCAACGAATTAAACGTGTTGATAGATTCCCCCGGCATCATCAAAACATGGCGCTCAAGGATATTCATAGCCCTGCCGCCGTTTATTGAGGAAACTAAGATCAATTTCTGGCGTGATACCGTCAAAAAATGTATGGCCGTCGGGCTGCAATCGTTCGCGATATCCAACATCGGCCACTTCCCCCTTGTCAACAAGCCAAAAAATATAATCGCGGACGCGCTGATCTGGTGCCTCAACCGGTTCACGCAAAAAGAGCTGGCCGCGCGGGGTGTCAGCAAGTTCGTTTATTCATACGAGGACGAATTTTTGAATATCCGCAATACCGCAGCAGACACGGGAATAGTCCCCCTCTACGGCAATCCGCCGCTGTTCATATCAAGGATGGCTCCGGGTATCGATAACAACAGGGTGATAGCGGACCCGCACGGCAGCAAGTTCATCGTCCGCACAAAGAATAACCTCTACTATACCTTACCGGCAACGCCGATGTGCCTGTTCGCCAAGAGGGAGAAGCTGTCATCCTGCGGCATAAGCGACTTTCTGATAGACGTATCATTCATCAATCCCGATTATGACACGGCAAACAGATTAATTACCGGATTTAAGGACGGCGTCAGGGTGGACAACGGCACGATATTCAATTTTAAAGCGGGACTGCATTAAACTTCACACGCCGCCTTGTAGATATTATCGAACAATTTTTCCAGCAGCTCATACGGCGTTGACGAGAACGCCACCCTGAGCAGATTTCCGAGCGCTATCACGCCCGTATCGTACCTGTCAAGCAGTATTTTTCTGATCTCTTCAGCTTTCCCGCTTATGACCTCAAGGCACATGAAGTACCCCGAATTGAACGGCAGCGGCCTGAAACGTTCGGCGTACTCCTTGCGCGATTCCAGTATCTCTTTTATTTTTCTGTACCGGCGCCGGAGTATGTCGAATTTCTCTGTTTTTTCCTGTTCGTACGATTCGTTTTCGTACGCCCTCAGGAGCATTGTCTGGCCTATGTTCGACACGCTTGATATGCTGCCCCTTATGCTTCCGCCGAGTTTGGATTCCATAGCGCGGCAGAACTCCTGGCCGCCCTGTTTGCAGCCGAAGGTTACGAAGCCTACGCGCATACCCCATACGTAGTCTTCCTTTGTGGGGCCGTCTACCTTTACGGCCAGCACGCGCTCGTGGGCGGTTGCAAGCATAGCGAACATTGATTCGCGCAAAATACCGTCTTCAAAGACCAGCCCGAAGTAGGCGTCGTCTATGAAAACCACCAGATTGTTGCCTTTTTCCGCCGATTCTACTATTATATCCCTCGTTACGGCGGCCTCCTCCTCGGTAATCGTGTAACCGGTCGGGTTGTTCGGGAAGTTGAGTATGACAATCTTCTTGCCTGGGTCGCCGTCCAAGAGTTTCTGGCGCAGCGCTTCTGTATTGAACCCCCCCTTATCATTAAACATGGGGAAGGTTAAAAACGTCGACCCGAAGGCGTAGTTGAAAGCCAGATGGTAGTTTTCCCAGAAGAGGTTCGGCGTTATTATGGTATCGCCCCGGTTTATGAACAGGTAGCCGGTGGCCGAGAGCCCGTGAGTGAGGGCCGCTGTTACCACGGGGGTGCTTATTCCCGGACCCTCTTTGAGCCCCGGATTCTTCCTGAACATCATCTTTCTCCACGCTTTTCTGATTTCCGGCTTGCCGAGATTGGGCGCGTAGGAGAAGATGTCGTCGCCCTCAAACGATATTTGGGCGCCTACGGAGGGCAGTTCCATGGTCTTGCCGCAGTCTTCGAGGGCGGTGCCGATTGTGGCGTTTATCGCCTTGCCTCTGGCCTCGGCGGTTTGGGCCAAAATGCCCTTGGTGGGAAAAAATATCCGCTTGCCCCTCTCAGACAACATAACATATATATAGGGATTGGCGCGCTTAATGGTCTCGTTGAGTTCGGCCGCTTCCGGGTCTAACATTTTTACACTTTTTCTGTTTATTGTGTAGTACTGCGTCTTTCAATGCAAAAAAAATAATATATGTATGGCCCTCATGTCAATACATAAAAAGGGGCACGGCATTATTTCCGCGCCCCCAGCAAAATTTTTTACAAAAAACGCCTATCGCGAGAACATTATCCTGCGGTTCTCCACGGCGGTCGTCTTGCCTCTGGCGTCTATCGCCCTTACACGTATGATGTACATACCCGCGCCCACGGAACCGCGCCTCGACTCCCTGCTGTTCCACTCCGTCGTGTGCCAGGAATTGGGCCTAACCCTCTGCGCGCTCTTCCAAGCCATCCGGCCTCTTATGTCATATACGGAAACCTCGACCATATCGATCCCGGCCATCGGAATGTAATACCTGAGCCGGACACTGCGGGCGCCCTGATTCACGCTTATCCCGGCAACCGTGAACTTCGAGGCTACGGGGGCTACCACCTTGTTCTGGTACTCCCTGCCACCTACCACCATATAGACGTCTTCGTGGGACGAGCCTGCCACCGCCAGCGAGTATACGCCGTTTTTGCCGGCCTCTATAACCGCGCCGGTAACCGCGTTGATGAACGCCACACGCGCGTCAGCCGGAACGCCGCCAACCCCTGGTTCCGCCGTAAACCTGAACGTTGTCCTCTGCCGCTCGTCGTTGTAGAAGCGCAGGCGGAACGTCTTGCCACCCCTCGTTACCGCCGGGGAGAACTGGTGGCCCATAAGGCTGCCGTCCTCGCCTACCAAAACCACCGCTTCGGTGCTGAAACTCGGCGGAACCGGGAACGTCCGCTCCGTCGGCGCGTAGCCCGCCATCACCTCGTTGAGCTCTGACGAACCTGCTGTACTCGAACGTATCGAGTAGTACCACAGGTCCCGGTCCCCCATGCCGGACGCAACTTTTGCCGAACGCGACGCCTGAGAACGGTGACGCGACATGAGCGCCGGCTTTGGCGGAATACGCAAAATTACTTCCGTTCTGCCGTTGTTGTAAACGGTAAACGGATCTTCCCCGCCCTTGAGTATATACGTTGAGTCTATTCTTGCCACAGCCGCCTGCTCCGTTACGTAGTTGTGCCTTCCGCGCTCCACCCTCTTCCACCTGTAGAAGTGGAGGCTGTCGCGCGCGGTAGCCGTCAGAACGTCGCCCAAAGCGATATCATAGGTGAACGGGAGCACCAGATCGGTCCACTGGCCGGGGGGCAGCATTATGGTGAACGTATCTACCAGCGAGTATGTAGTAGCCCCGCCCATTGTGGGAGAGGTACCGTCGGCTGTCTTGACCCACATGAGACGCCCGGGAGTCAGGGCGAAGTCATCATCACGCGCGTTTTCGCTGCCGAATTCCACCCACTTGTTGTTGCTGCCAGAATTGCTGGAATTCGGAAGCCAGCGGAAAAGACGGAACAGCGTGTCGTATGCCGCAAAATCTTCACCGCTTGTCGCGAAAAACTGGCGGTTGAGCGCGCTTTTCGCCGACATAGTGTCAAGATCGGACTGCGTGGCGAAAGGCACCCACTTTCTGGCTTCGGGCGTGGCCCTGAAACCGGTATACGAAAACGATTTTATGCTGCGCGACACGTTTATGGTGTCTGTATTGCGGCCGTCCGTTACCACGAGGAACATGAAGAGACCGTACCCCCCGGCGTCGTTGATCATTTGTGGTTCTATGTTGCCGAATATGGACTGCCCGGCCGCAGTACGGTCGGGTTCCAACCTGCTCAACGTTGTCGGGTTGTTAGCCGGCCCAATCAGCATGAACGCCCGCGCGTTGGCGGTGTTGCTCTGTATGTGGTACGTCTCCTCACTCGGCAATATGGTTTGACCGATAGTAACCGCCTGACGCCGCGCGCTGCCGTAGATCATCGTGCCATGGTTGTTCCTCACCGTCGGACGCTGTGTGCTTATAGCCAAGCGGTATGTGGTACCCATATCGCGGTGTACCATATCTATGCCGGTGCCCACAAAATACCCGTTCTCATACTTTGTATCGTACACCACCTCCCACGTGCTGCCGGAGTAGCGATATATCCTGACGTCATCGGCCGTGTAGGGAACCGGGATACCTTCCGCCTTGATCATAATGGTGAACGGTTCAAGTACGCCTGATGTCGAACTTACGTAGGAACCGGCGCTCACCGTGTAATAGTACCCGAAGTCGCCCAAGAACTCAAACCCGGCCACATTAGACCCCGATGTGGACGGACTGACCGTCACGGTACACGTAACGCCGGAGATCGACCACCCCTGAACGGAAAAACCCATTCTGCCGTTATCCACAAACGCAGACTCTAATGAAGCGCCTGACGTGCCTACATATACAATCTGCCTTGTAAACGAACCTACCCTGACCGCATCAACAGCACGGCTCACGGCCGGACCGTCCACCGGATGGACAGAGTAGAGGTAGACATGGTATACCGTGTCGAACACCAGCGCCTCAAGCGCAATCGTGCGGAGCGAGTCGGTCAGGCCGCCCTGAAACACCCTGAGGGGNATATCATTGGGAGAGCGCGCCACCGTGTCGGAGCCAAGCATCACGAAATAGCGCAGCATCGTACCTGACACACCGTTCTGCAGCTCCGAGATCCTGTAGCGTATAAAGAAATTCGCGTTCTCTTCCTCAAACCTCGCGGTGGTGATCTCCACAATGTTGGGGACAATGTCGGCGGAACCTGAGTTTGTGCGGATCATCACCGGTGGCGACTTGAGGTTCCACCACGCTTGGGGCTGCGGCGGCACCGGCACTACACCGTCGTACACCATGGCGGCGACCCAGTAGTCTGTTTCCGGCTCCATATCTGTTATTATGGTCTCCGTCTCCCCTATCCCCACCTCTTTGACCCCCGGCATGGCGCTAATGTCTGCGTTGGCCGCCGGCTGGCTCAGGCTGTACGCTACGTAGATCCTGCTGTACAAGGTCTCTTCGCCTATGTTGTTGGCCTCTGGCGTAACCCGGTTCCAGCGCACGCGCATAGTCCCCCCGCCGTTCGGCTCGGCCACAAGGCCGACAGGCGGACGCGGCAGCGAGCGCCCCACCGTAAACGACCCCGACTTTGTAGTGCCGAGACCGTCAATGTCTAAAACGTGTATCTCATAATGGACAAGGCGTTCAACACCCACCAGACTGTCGTTCCTGATATCAAATTTGGCGCCGGCCTCAACCTCGGTGAGTTTCAGCGGCACACTCTGGAAGACCTCGCCTCCGGGAGTCCACGAAAAATCAACGCGCACACTGTGCGCCTGCTCATTAAAAGATTCCTCCTGCCCAACCGCAATATTCACAACACGCACCCTTACATCCTGCTGAACCGCGGTGAGCAGACATGGATTGTTCGGCATGGGCCTGCCGGGGTTTACCACAACAGCCTGCGTGTAATTCAGCGGACGCGCAATACTGTCCACTCCGGCGCCAGTCCAATACGGCGCGATCGCAAAGTAGAAAGTGTCTGCAATCGCATTCTCGGCTACCGCCGCGGCCGAGTGCACAAGCGCCGCGTCTGCCTTTAAATCATCAAGGAAGTGCTGTTCGAAATTGTCCGCATTGGCAACCGCAGCTTTCTCAAGCAAATTGGTGTTGCCCGCAAACGCCGGCGCNCCCCCGTTCCTCTTAATCCACACGCCCACCACATTCACATATGGCACGTTGGTCCCGCTGGGGGTAAGCGACGCGGTATGCTGCCCTGTAACCATGAGGTTAAACGTTACGGCAGCCGTCGTGGACGTATGGCTGGTAATTGCTATCCCCAAGGGGTTGGCGGTAACCATACTCTTCATGTTTCGTGGGAACACGGAGGCAGCGGCGGAGAGCGGCGGCAGCGAGTCTCTGCCGCCGGCATTCCAATAAACACCCGCGTTAAAGTAGTAAATTGAGTTTAAATCCCCCTTGGAACTGGGGATCGTATAAGTCACTTCCATAGTATTTGTGGCCGGGAACGCGGTCTGGGGATAAACTTGAAACCGCCCGCCGGCAGGAATGGTATCGCCAGGGCCCACCGCCCTGCTATCGGGCCTGTACCATATATATACGCTGCTGACCCTCGGATCGCCGGTCTGGTACGACCGCAGCCCGTTAATCCCGCTAAGCGTCAGCCTGATGACACTGCCGGCCGGCCCCTCGGATACAAACTCGGCGCCAATAACCTGCAAGGGGTTGCTTATGATATCACCAGCCGAAGCCTTCGCGATACTAAGGTGCACAAATCTGCCGGAAACCGAGGTAGTAAACACATAACCGCCCGGAGCCGGCATACCATTCAGAGTAACCGCGGCGAAAGAGGTACCGGTTATGGCGCCCTGAGCCTCCATGATCCGGTAGGTGCCAATGTCGTCTTCAGAGATGGAGGCGTTGGTTATGTTGAGCGTGCCGCCAAGCGCCAGCGTGCCGGTTATAAGTATCTTGCGCCCGGCGTCGGCTTTCATTGCGGGCGTGAGGCTGACGTTTACCCCCGATGCCCCGGCCGCAGCGCCCATCGAGAGGGAACCGGATATCTGCATAAGGCCGGTGCCGGTGTTTTCAATCGCGCCGCCATTGGAAAGTATAACCGGACCCACATACTCTGAACCGACGAGCGTACCGCCGTCAGCACGTATCCCGCGGGCCTCCACCGTGCCTGTACCGGCAAGCACGGCGCCGGAAGCGACTATCACCGAATCTGTCGCCCTCAACCCGGTCGCGGAAGTATAATTCGCGTTAAGTGTGCCGCCGTTCACCCGCACCGTCCCGATGGACATACCGGTACCGGTCAGGTTCACCGTACCCGTACCCGCCTTGGCAATGGCGCCGGTGCCGGTTACGGTCCGCCCAAAATCGAAAGAGCCGTTAAGCGAAAGCGTCCCGCCGGTTCCAACAGTAATGGCGCCCCCACCCGTAGCCGGCCCGATAGCCGTCGCCGTCGCGATACTCAACGTACCGGCGTTGATATTGGTAATACCCGTAAACGAAGTGTTGGCCCCCGCAAGAGTCAGCGTACCGGTCCCCTCCTTAACCAGATTCCCGGCCCCGCTTAAACCGGTCTGTGTCACCGCGTTGCTGCGATTGAACGTGGCGGTGGCGCCCGACGCGATGGTCAGAGAACCCGCGAGCGAGCCGGTAGTCGGAGCAGTGCCGCCGCCTACAACCAGCGAACCCGCGTTGACCGCAGTCGCACCCGTATACGTGTTGTTGCCCGACAGGGTCAAAACAGCGGCGCCGGTCTTGGTCAACCCTCCCGAACCCGATATCACGCCGGTCATACCGAGCGCCGAGCTCACCTCTACGGTATTCGTCCCGGTAGCGAGCGCTACGCCACCCGAAAGCGTGTTGGTCCCAGTGGTGGAAAACAGATTGGCTGCGCCAATCGACAGGTTGTTGGCAATCGTAGCCCCGGCAAGTTCCAACCGCGCATTTGTTGCGTTCACGGTCACCAAACCTGCGGCCCCGGCGCTGGCGCCCAAAGCGCCGGACTTGGACACCCTGACGGTCGTATTCCCGGTAATAAAGGTCGCACCGGTGTAGCTGTTGGCCGAACTGCCGCCGATATTGAGAGTACCTCTTGACGTACCCGCTCCCACTGTATTTACCCGCATCCCCGCCTGACCGGCCAAAACCCCGTTAATAGCGACTGTCTTACCGCCCGCAATGATTATGTTACCGTTATTCAAGGTCAGTGCGGATGTGCCGGTGCCGGTCTCAATAACGTAACCGGTGGCATTAAAGCGCATGGAATCTACATTCGTAACGGCCGCAGTTATTGTATAAGAACCGGTGGCGGCGCCGTCTGGCCCTGCAAAGAGGGCGCGGCTGCCTTGCGTCCATGGGCCACGCGCGGCAGAGGTGGCGGAAGACCAATTGTTAGAACTCCACTCACCGCCTGTGCCCGGAGCAAAATCATTTCCGTTGACCGTGTTCCAGGCCAGCCAGCCGGTGGGAACCTCCATGACATTGGGGTTGAAAGCGACATCAACCGTTCTGTCACCGGACAAATTGGTCACATTGCATGTAAGGCTGTCGGGACTGACGCTGGAGCAACCCGACCATACAACCCTTATTTCGGGCCCGGGAGACGCTGTGATGGTTACATTGGTGCCAGCGTTGTAGGTGTGGACCCCGGGGGCCGGAACGGTGGTGCCGGCGCCGGTGCCGGTACGGTTTATTGTAAGGTTTACCGGGATGCCGGTACAGACGGGGGAACCGGCGGTGGCGTTCTGCATCTGGCTCCAGTTGAGCAAATAAACGTAATAGCCGCCGTCCATTTTAGTCATGGCGTTTACAGCCTGCGGGGTGAAATAAGTACTTCCCAAATCGTTCAAACTGACACCATTAATCATACCGCCATTACTTAAATTATTATAATTGATATTGCCATTGTTGGCGAGACCGGCAATAAATATACAGCGCGGATTTTGATTGTAACCAACGGTAACCTCTGTGGATAAGTTTCTTTCCACATTATCAAACGGAATNCCGCCGCACCACGCGGGCTGATAATCGCACCCGGCCTGCGCCGCCGCATCCGACCACCCCAAAACGACCGCCAGACACCCCAAAACCGCCAGCCTACGAGAAAACTTCATCTTCATAGCTCCCTCACTCCATAATATTTTTCGGTAATTTTCCTGTCTGCGGACAGCCAAAATCGGCCCCGCCGGGCAATATCCCAGTATACTATATTATACATCATGCCGCGCCCAAAAGCTACAAAAATTTTTGTTTCACACTTTTTTCGGCCAACCATTGCATTTTGGACGGACATTATTTATATTTATAAGTTATCAGTGCCCGGCGTCGTCTCAGCGCTGGGCTTTACAGCTATTAATTGACGCTTTTGCGAAAGAAGGGTGGTTTTTCATGAACATGAAGGTTTTCAAGGTTTCCACGCTGACGGCATCCGCTTTGGCCGCCGTAGCGGTCGTGGCTGTTATGGTATCGTGCGACGGCGGTTCTGCGGGCGGCGCACCCAAGGGCAAGACGCAGTTTAATCCGGAAGATGAGCGGCACATGACCAGCTACGCCATCGGGCGCGACGCGGGCAGGATCATCCGCGAAAAAGAGGCCGACATAGATATAAACATAGTATTAATGGCGCTGCGTGAAGCGGTCGACAGTTTGCCGGGTAAGATACCCGACAGCGCTGTATCCGCGATCAACAGACGGGTCACGCGGGAGGCCACCGAGCGGCAGAGGCAAAGGCGCATAGCGCTTGAAGCGAGCAATATGGCGGCCTCTCAGGCGTTCATGGAGCAGAACAAGAGCGTGCAAGGCGTCGTAACGACAGAGAGCGGACTCCAGTACATAATGATAACCGAGGGCACTGGCGAAAAGCCCAAGATCACCGACAATGTCAAGCTGCACGTCCACGGCACCCTGCCGGACGGCACGGTCTTCGAAAGCACCTTAGATGGCGAACCCGTATTTTACCCGCTCGCCGGGGTCTTAAAGGCCTGGACGGAAGCCCTGCTGCTCACGAAGGCCGGGGGCAAGATCAAAATATTTGTAGCGCCCGAACTTGCGTACGGACGCAGGGGCCACAGAACGCCAATGGCGCTCATCGGTCCATATTTGGTGCTGACCTACGAGATAGAGCTCGTGGAGATAATAAAGTAGATTTGTACCGAAATACCGCCGGCGCGGTCCCTCCTACCGGGGAGTACCATCCGGCAAAGGCTTTTTTCGGGGTGTAGCGCAGCCTGGTAGCGCACCTGGTTTGGGACCAGGGTGTCGCTGGTTCGAATCCGGCCACCCCGATATATGTTTGGAGGACTAGCATAACGGTAATGCAGCGGTCTTGAAAACCGCCGGCCTTACGGCCTTGGGGGTTCGAATCCCTCGTCCTCCGTTTTGTTGCTTGAGTAGAGTGTCAATATAGGCGGAAAGTTTAACCGAGAATTTTCTGGCACCATTTCCGTTTTAGTCTGTCCCGTTATCTGTTTAATACTTTTGATATTCCGTTACTATTCAAATGCATCCCATCATAGAAATCGTTTACATCTAAATTAAACCGTTTCGGGTTATAAGAGCCATATATATTTATTTCGTTTTCTTTAGCGTATGAAACTATATACTCTTCCATCGTCTGAAATTTAGGCCTCTTTAATTGTAACTTATTGATTTGTAAGGTGTCCGCACCCGAACACCTTACGGTTGTAACTATGACTTAACGATGTATTGTTTAATGTCGTCACCCGTACCGCCTACGGCCTGGCCGAACATCTTTTCCGCCGACCCAAGGGNCGGTATAAAACAAAAAATTATCTTTGGGCTTGACTTTTTTCCGCCAATAATCGTATATTTAGTCTAAAGGATGGTATTATGCAGACTGCTGAAGAAATTTTTGTGGATGAACTCAATAACCTGCCGGAGGTCGAGTACCCTGCCGAGGTAACTGAGCGTTGGGCCAAAATTGCCGAAATCGCCGACCTGAAATTACCCACAGGCGAATTACAACCCAAGTCACTTGAAGACTTTGCACGAGAACACGGACTAAAAATTGGATAAACCGTTTACCCCGCGTTTGAAGACCTATTTGAAAAAGAATTCGCTAAATTATCCACCGAAGATAAACAGCGAGTTTTAAATAAATTGCCTACTCTAATGCAAGACCCTTTTTTCCCATCATTACGCAGCCAAAAAATAAAAGGCTGCCCCGGATTATTTGAGAGTTCTATGAATATGGATATTCGCGTTATCTGGAAATACGGTACAAATAAAACGATTGTTTTAATTGATGTCGGCCACCACGACATTTTGAAAAAATACTGACNCCATCCGGCCCAATGCCGCCTTTCCCGCTCCAGCCTCCGCTTTTCCCGCTCCCTTTCCCTCTCAACCGCCTTATTCAAGGTCTCACGTGCCTCCCTGTCTGACCCTCCCCTGATTTAGTGGACACCCATAACCCCCTAAAATTATTTTAAGATATAGGAGGAATTTCAGTTTCAGCTTAGTCAAGTAAAAAGTCACTATGGTGGTCACTATAAAACGTGTTATTCGATGTAATTAAATGTAACTTGGGGAGGTATGGGGCTGGCACCTGATTTTTACATAAAAATAAAAAATATTGCTTTTTTGCGCTGTATTGATGTATTTTTTTATTTTGAAAGGAAACGCCCTCGTAGCTCAGCCGGATTAGAGCATCTGCCTTCTAAGCAGAGGGTCACAGGTTCGAGCCCTGTCGAGGGTGCTTTTCCGTTAAATTCCGATAAACCTGTCATTTAAGGACGTTTTTTAGCCGCGGCTATCAATATGAACATCCCAAAACACATAGGCATAATAATGGACGGCAACGGCAGGTGGGCGCGGGGGCAGGGGCTTTTGCGTACCGCCGGGCACCGGGCCGGGACCGATGCCACGCGCGCTGTTGTGCGGGCGTGCGGGGAATTAGGCGTCTCTTTCCTGACCGTTTACGTCTTTTCCGCCGAAAACTGGGGGCGGCCCACCATCGAGGTGTCAATGCTTATGGACCTATTAGTCGAAATGACGCGGCGGGAGATCAAGAACCTCAACGAGAACAATGTACGGCTCAGGGCGATCGGCGACATGGACCGCCTGCCCAAAAAGACGCGGGCGGAGCTCCGGAAGGGCATAGAAGAGACCGCCGGCAACACGGGGCTTACGCTCATTCTGGCCATAAGCTACGGCGGGCGGGCGGAGATCGTGAACGCCGCAAAGCAGTTCGCGAGGGATGCCGCCGGCGACCCGGAAGCGATAGACAAGCTCGACGAGGCGGCGTTCGGCAAATATATGTACACCGCCGACATCCCCGACCCGGACCTTATCATACGCACCGGCGGAGACTGCCGCATCAGCAACTTCCTGCTCTGGCAGGCCGCCTACTCGGAACTCTACATCACAGACACGCTCTGGCCGGACTTCGACAAAGAGGCCCTCGTCAAGGCAATCGAAGACTTCAACGGGCGCGACCGGCGCTTCGGGAAGGTGAAAGAATGATAAACACCGCCAACCTCAAAAAGCGCCTCCTGTTCGTCGCCGTCGCGGTGCCGATAGGGTTCTTCGTCGTCAACTCCAGAATCGACCTCTTAGAGCCGCTGCTCAGACTTTTTGACATGGGCGCGGACTGGCTTCCGAAAGACCTGATTGACACGCTATACAACAAGGAAAAACTGCCGCCGATAATCTACCCTGGGCAGCTCCTCGCGCTGGCTTTAGTTATGCTCGGCGCGTACGAATACACGAAGATGATGAGCATCTTCAACAAGAAAAACGCCTTCTGGCTCGGCCACATCTGGATATTTGTCATGAGCACGGCGTACCTGATAAACTACTCCATCCCCTCCACCATCTCGAACGCCATGCTTTTGCTGATAGTGGTCTTCGAGGCGTTCGTATGGGGTAAGGAAGCGCCGCAGGGGCGCTGGAAGCGCGCGAGCCTCTTCTTTCTTGGCACAATGTTTTTAAGTATAGCCTCCGTCAGCCTTATGAGCCTTTTCCGCGAGCCGTTCTCCACGCTCTTCAACCCGCCGGCAATACCTATGATGGGCCGCCTCGACTTGATAGTGGTGATAACGGCGGTCTTCTTCTGCGACTCCGCCGCGTACTTCGTGGGGTCTACGGTGGGCAAGCGGAAGCTCACCTCCATAAGCCCCAACAAAACGGTGGAAGGCAGCCTCGCCGGACTCGCGGCGTCGATACTTATGATGTCCATCTGCTGGATATTCCTGCGCAACCCCGAATACCCGATAATCACCGGCATAATAATGGGCGCGCTGATAGGCGTGACGGCGCAGATCGGAGACCTCTTAATGTCGCTGGTGAAGCGGTACTTCAAGGTGAAGGACGCGTCCCACATCATCCCCGGGCACGGCGGAATTTTGGACCGGTTCGACAGCCTGTTCTTCGCGGCGCCGGTGCTGTACCTGTTCGCGTGGCTGCTGACGAGGTGATGACATGACCAACAATCCGACAAAAATCCTGACGCGCGGATCAACAAAATCAACCCGTATGGGCAGCCGCCCCCAATCGCCGGCGTTTTCGACGGCGGTGATCCGCGTATGACTAACAATCCCACAAGAATCCTGATCCTCGGTTCAACCGGATCAATCGGCACAAGCGCCTGTAACTGCGTAAGGCGGTTCGGTGACCGATTCTGCGTGGCAGGGCTCGCGGCGGGGAATAACGCCGATTTGCTGGCCGAGCAGATACGGGAATTTTCCCCCGCGTCAATCTACATCACCGGCCCGCAAAAAGCATCCGCCATCAGGGATCAATTCAAAAACATCAACACATATTGCGGCGATGACGGCCTTGAGCGCATCGTCAACGAGGCTGATTACGACATCCTCCTGAACGCGCTCGTAGGCGCGGTGGGGTTCCGCCCGACGGTGGCGGCGCTTAAGCGGGGCAAACGTGTCGCGCTCGCCAATAAGGAGAGCCTTGTCATAGGCGGGGATTATATCAGGACAATCATCGGGCGGGACAACGGACGCCGCCTGCTGCCGGTTGACAGCGAGCACAGCGCGATCCTGCAGTGCCTGCCAACCGACAGCAGCCTGCACGGCGCGATAGAATCGATAATCCTGACAGCCTCCGGCGGCCCGTTCCGCAGCCTGCCCAAAGAGGCCTTCGCCTCCATAACGCCGGAGCAGGCACTCAACCACCCGACGTGGTCAATGGGCAAGAAGATCACCATCGACTCGTCGACGCTGATGAACAAGGGGTTCGAGCTGATAGAGGCGCACCACCTGTTCGACGCGCCCTACACGAAGCTGAGGGTCAGCGTGCACCCGCAGTCAATAATTCACTCGATGGTGGAGTTCCACGACGGCGCGGTACTCGCGCAATTAGGCATGCCGAACATGGAGCTGCCTATACAGTACGCCCTGTCGTGGCCGGAAAGGCTGCCCATCAACGAGAAAAGGTTAAACCTCTCCGATATCCGCAATCTTGAATTCTTTGACCCGGACATGGACAAATTCCCGTGCCTGAAGCTCTGCATTGACGCGGGGGAAACGGGCGGGACGGCGCCGGCAGTAATCAACGCGGCAAACGAGGTGGCGGTAGACCTGTTCCTGAACAGGCGCATAGCCTACACTGGAATAGCGGAAATCGTAGAATCTGCCTTAACGGAACATACGCCGCTAAAAGCCGACTCCGTTGAGGTGATTGAGGACGCGGACAGAGAAACGCGCAGAAAAATTATAAACAAGTATAAATAAACCTATAAATACATAAGGATAAAAACAAACATGGCGTCACCGTTATACTTTACCCTGTCAATTGTAATAGGCCTGCTGGTATTAAGCCTGCTGGTATTCGTCCACGAGCTGGGCCACTTCATAGCGGCCAAGTCCTGCAAGTTCAAGGTTTTGGCCTTCGCAATCGGCTTCGGCAAGCCTCTGCTGAAATGGCAGAAGGGCGACACCGAGTACCGCATCAACGCCATCCCCTTCGGCGGCTACGTGGCAATGGCGGGAAACGAGACCGAGGAGGACGAAGAGGGCAACAGCAAACCGAAAGAGGACATAGTGGGCGCGGGTGACACCAGCTACCCCATATGGCAGCGCGCAGTAGTTGCAATTGCCGGGCCCGCCGCCAATTTCGTCTTCGCGGTGTTGGTCCTTTGGATAGCTTTCCTCCACGGCATAGACCGCCCTACTTTCATGGATAGCTCGACCATCGGCATCGTAATCAAGGGCTCCCCCGCCGACTCCGCCGGGTTCATGGCCGGCGACAGCGTTATAGCCATCAACGGCGAGCAGATTAACACATGGGAACAGGTGGAAATGCGCCTTGCGCACCAGCTCGCGGCCTACAACTTCACGGTCCTGCGCGGCGGCGAACAGGTCAACCTCGCGCTGCGCGTAGAGCGCACCGGCGCGCGCCTGCCAAAAGACCCGACCGGCGGCCTCTACCCGGCGCGTTTCCCGCCGGTGGTGGGCGGGCTGCTGCCCAAAGGCAGCGCGGCGAACATCCTCGAAATCGGCGACACGCTCCTCGCCATAAACGGCACGCATATCAACTCATTCGACCGCTTCGCGATGATAATGCGCGAGTACAACTCCGAAATGGGGCCGGTCTCCATAGACATCAACCGACGCGGCGAGACCATGAACGTGTTCATCATACCCGTCTACGACTCAACCTCAAACAGATACCTCATAGGCGTAGAGCCGGCCAAAGAACTTACAAAGGTAGTGCGCTACGGCCCCGTCGATGCGCTCGGCCCCACATGGAACAAGACGTGGGAGTACACGATCATGATATTCGACGTGCTGGGCAAGCTGACAAGCGGCGAGGTCTCGGCAAAACAGCTCGCCGGCCCGCTCAACATCATCCCCGTATCGGGGTTCATGGCGCTGCAGGGGTTCTCGAACATACTCAACTTCATGGCGCTCATAAGCGTCAACCTCGCGGTGCTGAACCTGCTGCCGTTAGTCATAACCGACGGCGGGCTGCTGCTGTTCTTAGGCATAGAGGCCATCCGCAAAAAACCGCTCTCGGTGCAGACGCAGGCGGNGATAAACAAGATATTCCTATTCCTGTTCATCGCGCTGTTCCTGTACGTAACACTTAACGATATACAGAGGATGCCAGACATTTTCAGGTGGTTGCGTTAAGAAAACGCTCCGCCTCGATTGCCGCCATGCAACCGCTCGCCGCAGCGGTGATCGCCTGGCGGTACACGGAGTCACGCACATCCCCCGCGGCAAATACGCCGGGGACCGCCGTTGACGATGCGCCCGGCGTCGTAACGATGTAGCCCTGCCGGTCCGTCTCCAACTGCCCGTTCAGAATCCCCGTGTTGGGCTTGTGGCCGATAGCCTCGAACGCCCCGGCAACCGTCAATTCGGATACCGCCCCGGTAACGGTATCGCGCAGTTTCAACCCGTTCAAACAGTCATCCCCCAGAAACTCATCAACGACCTTATTCCACAATATTTCTATTTTGGGATGCGACTCGGCGCGCGACCGCATGACCTTGCTCGCCCGCAGCTCGTCCCTGCGGTGGATAAGGTACACCTTCGACGCGAACTGCGTCAAGTGGACAGCCTCCTCGACCGCCGTGTCCCCGCCGCCTATCACCGCCAGTTCCTTATTCCTGAAGATGGGCAGCGCGCCGTCGCAAACCGCACACGCCGACACCCCCCTCCCCCAAAGCCTCTTCTCCGACTCAAGCGGTAGCCGGTTCGCCGTGGCCCCGGTGGCGATAATCACCGCCTCCGCCCCGTACCGCTCCTCGCTTGACGAAATGACCGCGAACGGGCGGGCGGAGAGGTCCACAGACAGCACATCCTCCGTAATCATCCGCGCCCCAAGCTTCTCAGCCTGCTCCCGCATATTCGCCATCAATGCCGGGCCCCCTATGCCGCCGGGAAACCCCGGAAAGTTCTCAACCTCCCCCGTAATCATAAGCTGCCCGCCGGGTACGCCGCCGTCCTGAAACCCCTCAAACAACAGGGGTCTGAGGTTCGCCCGCGAGGCGTATATAGCCGCCGTGAGGCCGGCGGGGCCGGAACCGATTATTATTACTTTTTCTGACATTTTAGCCTCCTTGCCGCGAGTACGCTGGGATTAGTATCTGTATCCATAATATAATTTATGGCAGAGGCGCCTTGAAATGGGGTGTGAATTATATTGTTCTACCATTAAAAAACCTCTATCCACAAGCTGCTGAACAATCGCCCTATCAAAAACAGTAACACCTTATATATCAACAAGTTACAATTAAGAACAGTCTGTCCGGTAATGAGCTTTAATGGGTTGTCGAAGTGCATACACTGGAAATGATTTAGCGGGTCTGGGGTAAGATGCTCTACATAACTTTCAATCTCTGACAAAACTACTACGAAGATACAACATATATTAAGTTCTTTTACACTTGCTGTTGACCCTAACTTTTGTGGTCAGTTTCATTGAAGGGCAGAAGTAGTTTTGGTAAACAATTCGGGCAATTCGCGTCATAAAAATTTTTACTTTTTTATTTGACTTTCGCACCGCCATCACTTATATTAATAATCTGTATGTCCAAATGGCGGGCGGCCGGGGCGGCCTCCCCTACGAGGCGGCGATATCACGAAACCAACAGATTTACTGTAATTCGGAGGGATTTATGTCCAAGACATGTGAAATTTGCGGCAAGCACCCGAGGTCGGGGCACACCATTTCGCACGCTCACAACGTGAGCAACCGTATCTTCTACCCGAACCTGCGGACCATTAAGGCGCTGGTGAACGGGGCGACCAAGCGGATCAAAATCTGCATGAAGTGCCTGAAGGCTACGGCCAAAACTTAATTCTGTACTATTACTGTATCCTTCTGAATCCCACCAGGCGCCTCGCGTAGTAGGTTTCGTTGAGATCCGTGTAGATTACCCCCGAATTCGTTGATGCGTGGGCAAAGCGGTTGTTGCCCATGTATATGCCTACGTGGCCTATGTCGCTGAAGTTGCTGCCCTTAAAGAATACGAGGTCGCCGGGGCGGGCCGACGTTTGGGGGATTTGGCGGCCAATATTCCACATTTTGGCGGAGGAGCGCGGCAGGGATGCAATGTCGTATACTTCGCGGTAGACCTTCGTCACGAAGCCGCTGCAGTCAAAGCCGGCCATGGTTGTGCCGCCCCATTTGTAGGGGGCGCCGATGTACGAGTTTACAACCTCTTCGAGCAGTTTTTGCGTCCCTTTTTTGCCTTTTCTTAGGACAGGGACCTGTTCCGCCGGTTTTTTGGCATCTTTTGGGGTCTCTTTTGGCGCCTGAGCCTGAGTTTGGGCCTGCACAACCTGTTCGGGGCGTGCGAAGCGTACGGAGGGGGTGCAGCTTGCCGTCGACAGCATCATAAATATTGACGATGCCGCGGCGATCAGTACCCGTGCGTGCAGGCGCATATCATCCCCGGCTCATGGTTTGCACGGCGTACCCGGCTTTCAGGAGCAGGTCTTCCCGCCACTGCGGCGCCATGAACTGCACGCCCACCGGCAGCCCGGCCGCCGCAGGGGACGGGACGCTCAAGCCCGGTATGCCGGCGAGGTTCGCGGAGACTGTGTAAATGTCCGTCAGGTACACCTGCAGCGGGTCGTCCGACTTCTCCCCTATGTCGCACGCGGGGACCGGGGACGCCGGCGAGAGTATGACATCGCAGGAGTTGAAGGCGTTCGTGAAGTCTTGCGTTATGAGCGTGCGCACACGAGCCGCTTTGAGGTAGTAGGCGTCGTAGTAGCCGGACGAGAGCACATAGGTGCCAAGCATTATGCGCCTCTTGCACTCCGGGCCGAACCCCTGCGCCCTGGTTTTTGAGTACATCTCAAGCAGGGATTTTGCGCCCTCGGCCCTGAAGCCGTACCTAACGCCGTCGTAGCGCGCGAGGTTTGCCGACGCTTCGGCGGAGCTTATTATATAGTATGTGGCGACCGCGTATTTTACGTTGGGTAGGGAGACGTCTACAATTTTCGCGCCCCTGCTTTTCAGGTTTTCGACGACCGGCATGATCGCGCAGCGCACCTCTTCCGAGAGGCCGTCGCCGAAGTACTCGGCGGGCATACCTACGCGGAAGCCGGAGATATCGGTTGGGTAGTTGCCGGCGCTGTCGACAAATGGTTTGCCGGCGCAGGTTGAGTCCTGCTTGTCTGGTCCGGCCATAACCGAGAGCATTAGGCCAATGTCGCGGACATCAGAAGCCATAGGGCCTATCTGGTCGAGGGACGATGCGAACGCCACCGCTCCGTAGCGCGACACCCTGCCATAGGTGGGCTTGAGGCCGACCGCGCCGCAGTGGCTGCACGGCTGTCGGATTGACCCGCCGGTATCGGTGCCCAAAGCCATGGGGACGACCCCGGCGCCAACTGCCGCAGCGCTGCCGCCGCTTGAGCCGCCGGTGATTTTCTTTGGATTGTGCGGGTTGCGCGCCGGGCCGAAACAGGAGTTCTCGGTCGCCGAGCCCATCGCGAACTCGTCGAGGTTGGTCTTGCCTGCAATGACCGCGCCGGCCTTTTCGAGCCGCTCGATGACGGCGGCGTCGTAGGGGGGNATGAAGTTTTCGAGCATGCGCGAGGCGCAGGTCATCCTCACCCCTTTGGTGCAGATGTTGTCCTTTACGGCAAGTGGTATGCCGCACAGGGGCATGGACTTTTTCTCTGACGGCGGGAGGGCATCTATCTCCCCGGCCCTTTTCAGGGCGGATTCCCTGCAGACCGTAATAAAGGCGTTGATGCCGCCGTCGCGCTCCTCAATTAAATTCAGGGCGCGGGCGGTAACGTCGCGGGCCGACGATTTGCCGTTTTGGATTTCGGAGGCGATTTCGGATATCGGTTTATCAAAAAAATTCATATATATCCCCAAACAGTATCCCATCACCATGCATAACGGGCGACCGGAGAACGGCCGCCCCTGCATAGCTGTTATCAATAATCACAGGTCATCAACACATCCCCAAACTCCACGCTCCAAACCTACTTGTACCAGCGGAAGAAGTACAGGCTCAGGAACACGCCGATGATGGACATCAGGCTGAACCGGAACTGGAAACCGAACTGGAACTTTATGGCATAGAGGTCTATATCTATGCTGTTGAGTCCGAACTGTATCGGGAAAGTGAAGAACGTTTTGAAGACGTTCTCGCCCGGTATCATAAGGACCAGTGCGTTGAAGTAAGATCCTATGATGATACCCAGAAGGACCACCAGAACCAGCGTGCCGAACTTCCTATCTTTCAGTTGGACTGCCATTTTACAGGCCCCTTTCTTAATGGTTAATCTTTAAATATATATTATGCCGCTCGGTAAAAATCCAAATAATTTCTTACCGCCTGCCCGGAAACTCCTTGAGCGCCAGCCTCACCGCCGAGTGCTTTCCGTTGCGGACAATCTCTATGTCTATAGTATCGTCCACAAAATAGTCAAGGAAAAAGCCGTCTAAGTCGGCATGGCTGTTGATTGGGAACCCCCCCATTTTGTGGATAATGTCCCCCGCCTTAAGCCCCACGGTCTCCCCCGGGCTCTGGGGCTTCACACCTACTATAACCACCCCCTCCACGCTGTTGTAACTCAGCGCGGTCGCCACGGAACGGTTGATGTTCTGTACGGTTATGCCCGTCCACACCTGCCGCCGGCGCCCGTAGGCTATGAGTTCGCCGGCCACCCGCCGCGCCCGGTTGATGGGTATGGCAAAGCCGATGCCCACCGACCCGGTGTTCGCCGCGCTGCCGGTATAGATGAACGAGTTTATGCCAATAACCTCGCCGTCGGCGTTTACCAGCGGCCCGCCGGAATTGCCCTGATTTATGGACGCGTCGGTCTGTATCATCCCCTGATAATATACCCCCTCGGTAGGCGCGAAGTTGCGGTTGAGCGCGCTTATAACGCCCACCGTTACCGTGGGGTGCGCGTCGTTTATGAAGTTGAGGAAAGGGTTGCCTAGCGCGATGCTCCACTCCCCTATCAAACACTTGTCGGAGTTGCCGAACTCCACCGGGCGGTAGCTCCCCGCCGTTACCGGCGCCGACACGACGGCCAGGTCGGAGCTCTCGTCGGTCCCTACGATCCTCCCCTCCACGCGGTTGCCGTCGGGGAAGTTGACATAGAGGCGGGAGGCATTCCGCACCACGTGGTAGTTGGTGAGGATCATACCGTCCTCGCTTATAATGAAGCCGGAGCCTATGTTCTCAATCTTGCGGTAGCGCGGCGGGCGCATATTTGGGCCAAAGAAGTAGTCGAGGAAGTTGTCGCCGGCGTACGGGTTGTGAACGACCTGTATCTGCGTTACGACAATGCCTACAACGCCCGGCGCGACCTTGCGCGTGGCTTGCACAATCGCGTTCGCGCGATGGTCGTCTACCATATTAATTTTCTGATTCTTCAAGTGCAGGCCGCAAAGCGTTTCCGAGGATATCGCCGCCGATATGCCGCCCCGGTGGTAGCCGGCATCGCCGTCTAAAAACTCGCGCAGCTCGGTGGTGTAGATTTTGTGGATGATCTCGCCGCCGGCAAAGAACCCGGCCGCCATGGCGATGGCGGTCAGCAGAATGACGGCAGGAGTCAGAATGCGGTTCTTTTTCATCGGCCCGCCTCCGAACCCAGGCGTTTACTGATGGGGCAAGCATCAGCGCCGCCGTAGTCAACCCACTCAAGCACAAGCCCGCAGGCCGGGGCGGTCTCGCCGGCTTTATTCCTGTCTTTAGAGTTGATGATAAGGTCAAGCGAATCGCTAAGCCTGCCCCGCCCTATGTCAACAAGCGTACCCACAAGCGACCGCACCATCTTGTAGATAAACCGGTTCGCGCGTATCGTAAAAATCCGCGCCCCGTTATCATGTACGGATACGTCCGCAAAAGATATGTCGCAGACCATGCTCTTTGAATCCGTGCCCGACGAGCAGAACGCCGTGAAGTCGCGCGGGCCGGAGAGGCATTTTATTTCGTTATCCACCCTGTTCCAGTCTATGGGATAATACACCGCCCAAGCCCTTTTGTGACTAAGCGGGCTCTTCCTGTCGGCAAAGTAGTATTTATACATTCTTGAAGACGCGGAGTAGCGGGCGTGAAAGCCGGGGTTTACGGCGGTCATCCCGTATACCGCGATATCATAGGGCAAGAGCGCGTTCAGTGATGTGGTGAGGCGTTCGGTATCAATCTCTTCCGGCGCGTCGAAGTGGGCCCCCTGCCCTCGCGCATGTACCCCGGCGTCGGTCCGCCCCGCGCCGGTAACGCCGCACGGCGTGCGCAAAATCACCGTCAGCGCCTCGTCTATAAGCTGCTGCACGCTTATGGCGTTGGGCTGGTACTGCCAGCCGCCAAAACGGGTGCCGTCGTATTCCACGCGAAAAAAATATCTCATAACAGAGACCGCCCTCCGTTATCGGCGATATATCCATCCGTCAATATCAAAAAACCTGTCAGCATTACGCCGCCCGCGCTATACGGTAACACAGCATCTGCAGGTGGCAGGGGACGGGCTCGGTCTTCCCCGTCTTTACCTCTACGTCAAACCGCTGCAGTATGCCGAGAATCTCCCGCAGGCCCTGCTCGCTGAAGCTCTGCGCCTGCTGGACTATACCCGATTTTATTATAACGGGGAACACCCGGCCCCTCGTCTTATCGGTGAGCATCCCAGCCGCAACGCCAATCTCATACGCCGCCATTGACTGGGGGGAATCCTTGCCGAAACCTTTCGTATTGAACTGCCTGAGTATGTGGGGATTCCTGTTCAGAAACCTCTTTATCTTAAGCATCGACCAAAAGCGGTCGAACACGGCGGCGGCGACAGACGGCGCCGAGAAACTGGAACCGGCGGCGAAGAGCGAGTCGAGCACGTTGAGCGCGGTGGGCAAATCCCTTTTTCCCAGCGCCGCGGCGAGCTCGTAGACGGTCATCGTGCGCGAGGCACCTACTATCTCCTGAATTATCCCTTTGTCAATACGCGCGCCCGGTTCGAGCGCGAGGTCGATCTTCTGCAGTTCCGAGTAAATAAGGTCGTAATCAACCATCTCAGCAAGATACTCGGCCTCCGCCATCCCTATATATCTGTTATTGAGCATAGACGGCAAATGCTCTACAAGCCACTTGGCAATCTCGTAATCGCGGGGTTTTGTGCACTCCTTTATAGATACGGATTCGTCGTCGGCGCGCTTCTTTAACTGCAAAACCTTGCTGACATTCGTTTCGCCGGCAGCCGCGCCTTTCTTTTCGGATTCGGCGGAGATGAAGATATAAACGTCGGGAATTTCGTAATCAAGCGCTTTATTGATCGCGGTGAGGTCCTTGACGGAGAGGCTTTGCGTGTGCAGAACGCAGTACAGGCGTATCTCCTGAAACAGCGTGGCGGTCATGGCCCGTGCCATAAACTCCGAGGCCGGCTCGCTCATTGAGTCAAACATCTCAACAGAGGGATTCTGGCCGTGATAAGCCTTTATCTGCTCGTAATAGTTGCCGCGCGATAACCCTATGGCCATGTTATCATCGCCGGTAACTATCATCAAACGGCATGGTGCATTCTTTTTATCCATCGGACTGCTCGGCTACGGTAACCCTGTTCTTCCCCTCAAGCTTAGACCTGTACAGCGCCTGATCCGCCTTGAATATCAGTTCCCCCTTGTTAATCGGCTTAGTGCCGTCGTACACGGCAAGCCCAAAACTCGCGGTGCAGGAGAGATCGTTCTTGGCGCAGCGGAACGGCGCAGACGCCACGGCCTCGCACAACCTGTTCGCGAGTATGGATGCCCCGCCGAGGTCGGTGTCGGTGAGTATTATGCCGAACTCCTCGCCGCCGTAGCGCGCCACGAGGTCACCGGTGCGCACATTGGCGCTCAGGCGCTTCGCCAGCTCAATGAGCACCTCGTCGCCAATCTGATGGCCGAACGTGTCATTTATCAGTTTGAAATTGTCTATGTCGGCCAACACCAGAGCAAACTGCGCCTCCTTGCGGTTTGTACGCGCTATCTCCCGCTCAAGCATCTCGTAAAAGTGGCGGTGGTTGGGGATGCCCGTCAGTCCGTCGGTCTTCGCCTGAAAGCGCGTGTGCAGATCGGAATACACGTGCTCTATCACAGGCGAGGTTATAGACGTGAGGATGTGCAGGTACTGATCTACACGGTGTTCAAGCTCCCTGTCGGGCGGCAGCCACACGGAGAGCGAACCTATAGACTTACCCGTTACTATGAGCGGGTAATTTACGCACTTGTACTCCGGCAAAACGCTGAACTGCCCCTGCCGGCCCTTGTATATGTAGTGTTGCACGACGCCCTTCTGGAAAGAGTCCCGGTCTATGTACAAAAACGCGTTGCTCCAGCAGGCCGTAAAGATCTTGTCAAGCGCCTCCCTGCCCGCCTCGCCGGCCATCGGCATCGAATAAACCTCCCTGTAATCAAGCAGGTCAATCTCAAGNGAACTGAAATTCGCGCCGGCCTTATTGTTCACCTCCTCCAGAATTATCCGCATCACCTCCGCTATCTCCAGCGTCAGCATGAGTTTGCGCGTAAAGTGATAGAGGGATGTAACATCATCTATATGCCCCCTGACGGCGGGATCGACAAGGTCTGAACTGTTCATGAGCTGCAGACTCCTGAGATGGAACACGCGAGAGGCCACCATCTTCTCCACGCGCCCGCGCAACTCCGGTATGGAGAACGGCTTGAGCATATAGGAGGCCACGCCGTGATTGATCGCGGCAGCGGCGGAGTCTACCGTGGCGTTGCCGGTAATCATAAGCACCTCGGCGAACTCATCGCGGCTCTTGGCGTAGGCCAGAATGTCTATACCCGTAGTGTCGGGGAGCATGAGGTCGGTGATGATGATGTCGAAATCCCACTCGCTTATCAGGTTAAGAGCCTCACGACCTGTCATACAGACCGTCACGCGGTAGCGTGTCGAAAGCGCCGCGTTCAGAAGGTCGCAGATGGACGGATCGTCGTCTACCACGAGAATCGTGTGTTCGGCGCTGTTATTGGCATTTACTGTTTCCATCTGATATCCTGTCCTTATCCTGAAATCCCGTACATCCCGGATTTGTTTTTTTGTGTTACTCCTCCACATATATAATATATAATATGTCGCCAAGGGGATGTGGGATTTTTTTTATCAACGCCGATTACAGATAATATTCGCAAAACCAATACCATATTCTACAGGCATGAATTTCAGCCTATTCATATTGGGGGCTTTAACAACGCCTGCCACCCGTAATGCCCGCAGTTCGGCTGTTTTATTTTGCCCCTGCCCCCGGAAAGTCCGCCGGCACCCGGTTCGGGTACAGGTTCCTTCCGTATGTCCCGCCCGGCAGGTTTTTTTCATAAAATTTGACATTGGTATATATATTAACATATATTCTATAGTTATAGGGACATATAGGGCCGGCGGCTTTGACCGGTTAATGGACATATTGAGAGGCCAATAATGCGTTTAAATAGAGGAATTTGCGGTGTTTTGGCGGTTTTTTGTGTTTTTTTGGCGGCTTGCGAGCGTTCCGACGTCATTACGGGGGCCGGCGGTAGCGTTGTTACGGGCATGGACACCACGCTTACGGATACGCGGCGGGGGTTTGCCCTGCTGACGCTGGGGCCCGGCGACGTAGACTCCGCTTTCAGCCTTCCGGCGGCGGGGGACCCGGCTTTCAGCACACAGGCGCATCCGTACACCCTGATCGGACTCAACCGCGACGGTGACACTCTGGCCGCCCACGCGCAGTTCAGGGCGGGCGCGTTCCTGTCGAGGGCGGGGACGGCGCTATACACACACAGCGATTCGCTTTTAGAGGCGCACATCTACTTCCGGGCGACCGACAGCACCAATTCACCGGAGCCTGTAGCCCTGTTCCCCAGCGACACGCTCACCGGCCTGAACCCGGTCAACCGGGGCGATTCGGCCATATCCGGCTCAAAGATGGACGAGTGGGGCCTGCAGCACACAGGCGACGAAGAGGGCGAGCCGGGGATGGCAACCAATATCGGCGAGTTGGACCTGAGCGGCGCGTTTGACTCTCTCCTGCTGCCAAAAGCCATAGCCAAAAAGCTTTTTGACGCGCGTACTTCCACCGACACCGCCGCTTTCCACGCCTTAGCGGTCAGCATCGTGAATTATTGCGGGCCCTTGCGCCGGCTGAATATCCCTTACATCATAATGCGCGTAAACAAGACAGACGGCAAGACGGTCCGGGACTCCATACCGGGATACGCGCGCTTCTCCGCATTTGAGGCCAACACGGATGTTAAGGCCGCGCTCCCCTACTCCTCCCAACATACGTTACGCACGGCGGTGTTCAAGGTCAACATAGGTAAGATACTCGACTCTTTGGATGTGATAGACGCCGGCAACGCGAGGAGCGAGCTCATAAACGCGGTGATCGCGCTGAGCATCAACCGCAACGTGTTGGAGGAGGAGGACGGCGAACCTGACGACGGCGATGTCAGAATATCATCGCACAACATCAACAACTACAGGGCCGTCATATCAGACACCCTGTTGACAAACGAGATTCCTGCCGACAGCGCTGATGCCGTGGCCCTGCGCTCGCTGCGCGGGCAGTTCGGGTCGGTATCGTCAACTGCGCCTACGACGCCGTTCAACACGCACTCGGTCAAATTCACTATCAGGGGTATAATAGAAAAGCGCGACAGTGGCCGTTTGGCAAGCCCCTACATATACATATATCTGCGCCCGTTTACAGAGGGCGGCATGATACTGTGGGAGAATCCGCCCAAGGTCGAAACGATCTTTACACCGTCACGTTCACAATAGGGAAAGCTATATATAAATGAAAAGCGTTTGCAGATCAGGCATGGATAATAACTGCGGCATATATAACACCGGCGCATCCGGCGCGGGTATATTGCCGCGTACGGGGGGGGAGGGCTCCTGCGGGTACGGCGCGTCAATAAAATCAGCCGTTGCCGCGCTACTGCTGCTTTGCGCGGCGGCATCCGCTTACTCTCCGCTTGGGCTACAGTATCCGCTGGGCACACCCGACCTCGCCGTAACAGGCGCGGCGGCGGGCATAGGCGGCAGCGGCACGGCGGTTATAGAGGAGTATTTCGGCACGGTCCTCAACCCGGCCAACGCCGCTATCGGCAAGCGGTCGGTATTTTCGGCTCTGGTCTCGCTCGACATGGTGAACATAGACGACAACGGCAAAAACAGTTCCGTTTCGGGCTACGCGCCAAAACTGCTCTCGCTCATAATTCCCATAGGAGTTGCGGGGAACCTCGGTTTCTCCATGCAGAGGCGCTACGACGCCAACCTGAACTTCTACACGGCAGATACGCTGGAGCTGGATAACGACAAATATAACTTCAAGACGGCCTCCATAGAGCTCACCCGCAGGGGCGGCCTCACCGCGTGGCAGGCCGGCTGGGCGTACCGCTTCGTAAACGGCCTGAGCCTCGGCCTGCTCTACGAGCGGCTCTACTACAATCTCGAATCGCGCGATGTATTCGAGTCCACATTCCGCTACAACCTCGAAAGCGGGCCTACCACATACCGTTCGAATGTTGTTGAGACCATTACCAGAAACTTCGCCAGCGACGGCATACGCTTCGGTATGCAGGTGCCGGTGCACGAAAAGGTAACGCTCGGCGCCGCAGCGGAATACATACTGCCAGGCAGCGAAAACGGCCGCACCGCGCGCGAGTACATACGCTCCGACTCCGAGGAGCCGCTCAAATGGTCTGAGGGCAAATACTCCGTAAACCTGCCGTCGTCGTTCAATATGGGCGCGGCATACAGGCCCGACGAGCGCTGGCTCTTCGCGGCAGACGCGCACACTACATTTTGGGAGATGTACGAAAACGACCTCGACGCAGACGCAAAAGAGGTACAGCATGTATACGGCGTCTCCGGCGGCGTGCGCTTTATCCCTGCGGTAAACAAACTCACCGCCGACTATTGGCAAACGATAAACTACAGCGCGGGCCTGCGCTACTCCACTATGCCATACGTAAAGAACCTCAATAACGAAACTGAGGAAGGAGCATATGAAATCGGGTTTACGCTTGGCGCAGGGCTGCCCATACCAAGCGACGGCGGGATGGTCGATATTATTGTAGACATAGGCCGGAGAACCGACAGCCGGTACAATGGCTACAGCGAAAACACGGTCAAAATTCAATTGGGGATAAACGGCGGCCGCAACTGGTTTCAACGGGAGTAACGGACTGTCACAATGGCAATATTTCATAGAAAAAACCGCGCACGGTCGCGGATAATGCGAAATATACTGCGCACAGACACCGCGGGCGGCGCGAACGCCCAGACGGACGTCACAAACATTCCCGATGCCCCCGTGAAACCCGTAAACACGCCCGCGTACACGCTGCCCTCAGACATACCCAAAAACTACGACGACACATACGTACGCGCAATACCCAAAGACCCGCAAAGCGCCTTCGTATACTGGGAGAGGCCAAAAGAGGTTACAAGAGAGTGCGTATTCCCCGACAAAGGCACCGCGCACGTAGGTAACGATGAGGCCGGGAGGGTATACCATCAACTGGGGCACGACGTGAACCACAATTGGCAGCAGGGCAACAATAACGCCCAATGGCTAAACGACAACAACCGCTGGCTCAACAATACCAAACCGTGGGACGGTGGCGGCAACCACGGGCATGGCGGAGATGGCCACGGCCGCCNCCCAACCGCCGATGCCGGGCAGATGCCGCTCTCCGCCAAAAACGGCGTACTTGAGTCTATGCTCGACAACCTCATCGCGCAATGCGGCCAATACATAGCAGACAGCAAGCGGCGCGGCCAATACGTCCCGATACCAAGCTCAGGCGAAATCTACAAAGCCAACTCCGAAAAACGGCGGTAACCGATGACAGATAACGCCGCTGTCAACACCCACCAACCGCCCAAAGGCTACCTCTGCATACTCCTGCACGCTCACCTACCGTATGTCCGCCACCCCGAAATAAGCTACATGATGGAGGAGAACTGGCTCTACGAGGCTATAACGGAGACTTACATACCACTTCTGGCCTATTTCAATAACCTGGCGGATGACAATATACGGTTCAGGGTAACTATGTCGCTCACGCCTACGCTCTGCTCCATGCTTGATAATGAGCTTTTGCAGGGCAGGTATCTTGACCATATAAACAGGCTTATTGAGCTTGCCAAAAAGGAGATCAGGCGGACGAGGCATAACAGGGTTATGAACCGCGCGGCCCATATGTACCTTGAGCGGTTCTCATTGTGCAAGCATATATTTGAGGAGAAGTACGACCGCAACATCATTACCGGATTTAAAAACCTGCAGGACGCGGGCGTATTGGAGATAATTACCTGCGCGGCGACGCACGGCTACCTGCCCAATATGCAGTCGAACCGCAATGCCGTACGGGCGCAGATAGAGGTAGCGGTGCAGTCGTACTTTGGATTTTTCGGCTGCCGGCCGCGGGGCATCTGGCTGCCGGAGTGCGGGTACTACTGCGGATTAGAGGGCATACTCGACAATTGCGGCATCAAATATCTTTTTATGGAGACGCACGGCCTCCTGAACGCCGACCCGCCCCCCCCAAACGGCGTATTCGCCCCGGTGCGGTGCAAAGACGCCCCGGTCGCCGCCTTCGCGCGGGACTCCGAATCCTCCCGCTCGGTCTGGAGCGCCGACGAGGGGTACCCCGGCGACCCGTACTACCGGGAGTTCCACAAGGACATCGGGCACGACCTCGACATGAGCTACATCGCGCCGTACATCGACCCCGCCGGCATACGCATCAACACCGGGTTCAAATACCACCGCGTTACGGACAAGCAAATACCCGAAAAGCAGCTCTACGACCGTGAGAATGCCCTCTCGCGGGCCACGGTGCACGCCTCCGACTTTATGTGCAAGCGCGTGAGCCAGATAAACGACCTCGCCGCATCCGCGCACGGCCGCCCCCCGGTAGTAATAGCCCCCTACGACGCGGAACTCTTCGGGCACTGGTGGTTCGAGGGGCCGGAGTGGCTCAACTACCTCATACGCAAGTGCGCGCTGGAACAAAATNCCTTCGAGCTGATAACGCCGTCGGAATATTTGGACAAACACCCGCCGGCCCACACCTGCGCCCCCGCGTTCTCAAGCTGGGGCGACGGCGGGTACTCGCACATGTGGCTCAACGAAACCAACGAGTGGATCTACCCCCATCTGCACCGGTTGGAAGACCGGATGGTGGAGTGCGCCAAAGAGTTCTATAACGCCTCGGACAGGACCGAAATCCGCATATTGAACCAGATGGCGCGGGAACTGCTGCTGGCGCAGTCAAGCGACTGGGCATTTATAATGAAAACGGGCACAACCGTGGAGTACGCGACGCGGCGGGTCAAGGAGCATATCGCGAGCTTTTTGAAGCTGTATGACATGATAAGGGGGCGGCAGTTCGACACTGAGTTTTTGGCGCTTTTGGAATCGCATAACGATATCTTTCCGGGGATTGATTTTCGGGTATATGCCTGAAAAATAGAAAAAGTTGTACACGCCCGCCCTCCTGTTAATTATATTTATTGATGTGGATGGGAATAATCAGCAAACATAATCCTTAAATTGTGCCATTGCCGACATTTTTGGGAGTTAATACAGATATTAATACCAAAACAGCATAATTATCGGCAATACAGGGATTCATTAATAATATTATTCCTACATCATCACAAACCTGAAATTTCTTGAGGATAGGCCGCACATGCCAAACGTCATCCGAAAAACCTGCTTGGAGGCCCTCGCCGCCCAGCGGGGCAACAAGCTGATAAAGGTGGTAACCGGCGCGCGGCGCGTCGGCAAGTCAACACTTATGGCCCAGTATATGGAAAGGCTCAGCATCGAGGACCCAAACGCCCCCGCGCTGTTCATAAACTTCGACGTGCCGATATACCGCTTCCTTGCGGAAAAGGGATGGAACGCCGCCCTTGACGCCATAGTCCAGGCCATCAGCCCGGTGCGGACGAACTACCTGTTTTTGGACGAAATCCAGAACGTCCCCCACTACGAAAAGCTGCTGCTGGGCCTGTTCGTCCACCCGCAAATCGACCTCTACATCACGGGCTCAAACACCTGCCTACAATCCGGCAAGCTTGCGGCGCTACTGGCGGGGCGCTCCATCGAGGTGCACGTCCTCCCCCTCTCCTTTTCCGAATATATAGAACTGACAGGCGCCGCCGAAACCGAAAATCCCGCTGCGGCGCTGGGTGATTACCTGATGAGCGGCGGCATCCCGGAAGCGGTGCAACTGGCGGCCATCGACCCGGCCTGCCCGGCCCAGTACCTGCAAACCGTCTACAACCGCGTCTACGAAAGCGACATCAGGCCGCGCCACAAGATACGCACCGCCGCCTCGTACCGGGATGTGGCGAATTTTCTGGCGGAAAACATCGGCAGGCCGGTATCGCCGGGGGGCATAGCAAAGGTTTTGACGGACGGCGGGGCTAAGATAGACAACAAATCCGCGTCAAAATACTGCGCCTCGCTTGTGGATTCGCGCCTTTTTTACCGGGCGGACCGGTGGGATATTGAGAAAAACCGGCTTTTGGCCACGCGGGAGAAGTATTACGCCGTAGATACCGGCCTGCGAAACGCGCTTTTGGCCAAAAACCCGCAAAACGACAGGGCACGACTGCTCGAAAACGCCGTTTTTCTGGAGCTGATACGCCGAAAATACCAGATTTGGGCTGGAAAAGCCGGAGCCGGCGAGATCAACTTCGTCGCACGCGATAGCGATGGGGGGACTAAATACATCCATGTCGAGCAAACCGTAGAAAGCCCAGAAGCTCTGGCCCGCGCCCTCGCCCCGTTCGAAAAAATCCCCGCCCGGGCCGAAAAAATCCTCATAACCGAGGATCAGGACAGCGGTATATGGAACGGGGTACGCCAAGTCAACGCCGCCGTATGGCTCATGGGGGGCTGATACCGCGCGTATCCTTATACTATATATATGCGGATATATTTACACGAAGACGCTATACGTCCGCCAATCCGGCGGGTCACCGCCGCTTGCGGTACTTGCGTATCTTCTCCATCACGTTACCCATGTCTATCGGCTTGCCTATATGGTCGTTCATACCAGCGCCCAAACACTTCTCTATATCTTCCTTAAATACGTTGGCCGTCATCGCTATAACCGGAATGGCGTTGCCGCTCTCGCGTATCCGGCGCGTAGCCTCCAAGCCGTCCATCTCAGGCATCTGTACGTCCATGAATATCAAATCGTACTTCTCCGGGTTCTCGCCCAGCAGCCGCAAAACCTCCGCCCCGTTCTCCGCGCAATCGAACTCAACGCCGGTGTCATCCATGTTCGCGATGAGGATTTCACGATTGATCTCCACATCCTCCGCGAGCAAAATGCAGCACCCCAATAGCTCCGCCCCTATCTCCACGGTCTCGCTTTCATAATCGGCGGAACCCTGGCCGCTGGCGCTTTCGCCCCTTGCCGCCTTGAAGGTAAAGCTGAACGTGGAGCCGGCGCCCAGCTCGGACATAACGCCTATCTCTCCGCCCAACATCTCGACTATGCGCTTGGATATGGCCAACCCCAGCCCAGNCCCGCCGAACTTTCTGGACATGCCGCCGTCGGCCTGCTCGAACGCGCGGAAAATCCGGGCGCACTGCTCTTTTTTTATGCCTATGCCGGTGTCGCTAACCTCCACGGCTATGGTGCACNCCCCGTTCTCCTCGCTTACGAGACTGGCGCTGAGATTGACGCGCCCTCCCTCGTGGGAGAACTTGACAGCGTTTGAGAGCAGGTTGACTACCACCTGCGCCAGCCGCTGATCATCGCTTACTATGACCGGCGGAATCTTCTCGTCGAGCGACAGGCGGAATACTAACCGTTTCTGCTCTATGCGGTATATAACGGTGTTGACCGCCTTCTTCACCATCCTCTCGAACGAGAACGCCAGCGGCGAGAGATCCAGTTTGCCGGCCTCTATCTTGGACATATCGAGAACATCGTTTATGACGCCCAAAAGGTGCGAAGAGGCCTCCTCGATCTTGCCCAGGGCGTAATCCTTGCGCTCAAGACTGGGCGCGTTCTTGCCTATGGTGGACATACCCATGATGGTGTTGAGCGGCGTGCGCATCTCGTGCGACATATTGGAGAGAAAAGTCCCCTTGGCCTCGGACGCGGCGGTGGCGCGCTTCAGGGCCACGGCCAGCCGTTCGTTGGTCTCGGCTACGGCGTGATCCATCTCGGCGCGTATGAGGGTGCTGGCGCAGAGGAACGCCGCCGAAAAAACGAGGTCCACGCACCCGGCGCTGAAATCGGCCCCGTCGGTATGGTTCTGGAACGAGACCGCCCCCCAGGACTTGCCATGAATAAAAATTGGCACCAGCATGATGGATTTGACACCAAAACCCTCCAAAAAAGCCCTCTCCGTGGCCTCAATGCTATCCCAAGACTTTATTATGCACTCGTTGCGCCTCATGGCCGATACCATAGCCATAACGAAAGGTTCGCCCATCGGCAAAACGAGCAACATATCGTTGAGCGCGATAGTGCCCCCCTCGAACCGGTCCCAACGATAAATCTGGCCCATCCGCCGCTCCTGCCCCTCCTCGTCCTTGTAGGAGTATACGGCAATGCGGTGGACGCCCAAAGCCTCGGCCAACGGCACCAGACCGTTAGACATAACCTCGGCCAAAGAACTCTCACCAAAAGCGGTGAACGTCCTTATGGCCTTGTTCAGCGCGTCAACGATCACGGCGCGGCGTTTTGAAAGTGCTTTCTGGCTACCGGTATCTCTGCCCATAGTACCCTTTTCTCTGCAACTGGCAAGATGATCTGCTTAAATTCAACTATTAAATATTGCGCTTGTGCCGCCGTACGGCTCATGGTTGCCGCGCATCCGCCTGCGCGATGCGGACACAATATCTAATTCTATCTTCAATAAGTATAGAATTCGGGGATAAAAATTAACAACCTTTACGCATAAAAATCGCAAATGCCCCCGGCGCAGCGTCGCATTTTGAGCTGCCGGAATCGTCATTTTGAAACACTTTTTTCCCATTTTGAGAAAAAACAACAATATCCGGACATAAATACAGCAATGGCACGGGGCTTGCGTTTATGGAAAGAGGACCATAAACTACGGAGGCAGTATGAATACCAGCGGAAACGGCGCAAACGGCAGCGGGCAGGAACAGTCCGCCCTCGAACGCTTCTCGCGCGACCTCACCGAGGCGGCGCGGGGCGGCAAACTCGACCCCGTAATCGGCCGGGACGACGAAATCAGGCGAATCATACAAATCCTCTCGCGGCGGACAAAAAACAAACCCGTGCTTATAGGCGACCCCAGCGTCGGGAAAACGGCGATAGTAGAGGGCCTCGCGCAGCGCATTGTCAAGGGGGACGTGCCGGAGGGGCTTAAGTCGAGGTCCGTGGTATCATTGGACATGGGCGCGTTAGTGGCCGGCGCAAAATTCAGGGGCGAGTTCGAAGAACGGCTCAAGGCTGTGCTCAAAAGAGGTCGCCGACGGCGGCAACATCATACTCTTTATAGATGAACTGCACACGGTAGTAGGCGCGGGATCCGCCGAAGGCGCGATGGACGCCGGCAATATGCTTAAACCGATGCTTGCCCGGGGAGAATTGCACGCGATAGGCGCGACTACGCTCGACGAATACCGCAAATATATAGAGAAAGACAAGGCGCTGGAGCGGCGCTTTCAGACGGTGCTTATCAACCAGCCCGGCGGAGCTCGATGAAGCCATGCGCAGGCAGATGCAGTTAGAGATTGAGATCGAAGGATTGAAAAAGGAGAAGGACAAGGGGGCGAAGGAGAAAATCGTCAAACTGCAAGCCGAGCTCGCAACAGTCAGGGAGACGTCATCATCTCTAAGAAGCAGATGGGAGGCGCAAAAGGCGCAGTCCGACAAGCTGCAAAGCATACGCGAACAGATCGACAGGGCGCGGACCGACCTCGAACAGGCTGAGCGCGAATACCACCTGAGCCGCGCCGCCGGGATACGTTGGGTACGAAGAGGGCGGGTAGCTGACGGAGGCCGTCAGGAGACGCCCCTATTCCGTCGTCCTTTTTGAAGCGCCACTTCCGCCCCGAATTCCTGAATCGGGTGGACGAAACCGTAGTCTTCGACCCCCTCGGCAAAGACCAAATCCGCCAAATCGCGTCATTGCAGACTCATGGGTTAATCAACCGATTAGCGGGAATGCGCATAACCATAAATTTCGACGACACCGCCCTCGACCTGATAGCCGAAAAAGGCTACGACCCAATCTACGGCGCCCGCCCCCTGAAACGCGTAATCCAGCGCGAAGTCGAAACCCCTGTATCAAGGATGCTCATCGCCGGGGAATTGGCCGACGGCGGGATACTGCGGGTGGTTGGGGGGGATGGTGGGAAGATTGTTTTTGAGGTTGTTGGAACGATCACCACCTAAAGCCCGAAAATCCACATATCCGGCACCTTCCAATTCTCAGGTTCTTTCGTTCCACCAGCAAGGTACGATATTACAGGAAGAAGAAACTTTTTTATCTGTGACATAACTTCAAAAAAAGATTCCGGCAGCTCAACGGCTCCAATCTTCTTTCGAAACATCCGCCATTGATCCTGCTTATCCCTTGCAAAAGATTCCGTGAACATAACCATATCATCGGCAATTGGCGTTCCACGCCTGTTGAATGTCGCTTTTATTGCTTCCGCCAGTGTGTGACCTGAAAAGTCAAATGTCCTTGAAAGCACCCAAATATCATAGAAATCTTTCATGCGGCTATTAAGTTCCGCCATTTGTACCATAGCATGGTATTTTTCTGCAATCGCACTTTCCTTGGTATAACCCAAAATCTGCGCGAGAGGCATATCAATGAATGACGGCATTGTGATTTTGTCGGGCTTCGGATATACCGCATCCCCAAATCCAATATCTATCTGCATTGCGATACGCATATTTTCCATTTTTCCGGTAAAACGAACCCGGCGGCCAACATAATCCGCATCTTTTGTAATGGCCGAACTTCTTACGGTTGACGTGTCAAAGATAATACCGTCATCTTCGGTTTTCAGGGAGCAAATATCACAAATACACTCTTCAAGCGTTGTTGCGTCGTTGCTTATCAAACCGAGCATATCAATATCAAGGGTAGGACGATAAATTGAATTCTTCCAAACTGCGAACATCAACGCCCCCTTGAGAATCAGCCGCTCTCTGTACTCGGACATGCCTAAACGATAAAGAAAACGCTCCATCGCGTAGCGGCGCACAATTTCATCAAACATACGATTTTCAGCCTTTGACTTATTAAGCAAGCGCTGCCTCACAGACGCCGCAACATCCTTGAGATTTTTAACCGTCATAGCATCACCTCAAGATAAGGACGAATGACCCTCTCAACCCGGCAGGCGCGGGCATAATCCATAAGGCTGCTGACTTTCAGCGGCTTGCGCTCACGGTAGAGTTTAAGCGCCTCCAGAACGATATCCATTCCCAGATACCTTCGGAATTTGAAGCAGTCACACAGAGTCTTCTCCACATCGTAAATTTTCACCGTCACGCCATCAATCACGTGCTCAACGATACCCATCCCAAAAGACGGCTCCCGCAGACGATACACCCGCACCGGCGGATAGGAAATGCAGGGAACCGTCGACCCAATAAGAACCGCGATGTCAACAGCATTCGGGATCTGCGTAGTAATCTCGTGAAACGACAGCGCTGAAGTCAGGCAGACCACAGCCCCCGGAACACGCAGGGCCACGGCGGCCTTATCCGGCTGGGAGAACGGTTCCCAATCGCTGAGGCGGTACACGCCCCGCGAAACAAGCTCAATCACACCGTCATCCCTAAGCGAATACAACGTCCGGCGATTGATACCGGCAGCCATGGCCTCGGCCATCTTAATCCATCCGTTGCGGGCCTTTATCACGTCAATCGCGACATCGCGTCGACAAACAAGATTTCGCTGAGACAAAATACCCTCCAATCTTAACAATAAGATACATTATGTCTCAAACAAAAATCAATTTTTTAAGTATTTTTTTATCAGCAACCCCAGAGTAACCCTTGACCAAACGCCTCCCAGAACGATCTACAGCGCCCGCCCCTTAAAGCGCGTAATCCAGCGCGAAGTCGAAACCCCTGTATCAAGGATGCTCATCGCCGGGGAATTGGCTGCCCACAGCGTATGAATTACAATATCCTGCCGGAGTACACCCTCACAGTTCCGAATCAGGCTCACTCCTGTACAACCTAAACCGGTAAAAATTATACTGAAATTCACCTTGAAATACCCCGCGTAAATGAGACGGCACAATGTTCTCATATTTCGTATCGTCTTTATCAAACCCATCCAGAAATGTCCATACTGTTCTATCGTTATATATGCCGGGATCCCACTTTATACGGGAACTGGAATAACGTTTACTGAAAAAAAGAGACGGGGCAAGGGTATCTATCTTGGTTGTATCGCTAGGGATGGATATTTTATTGGGCAGCAAACTATTTATTGTAAAAGGCAGGTGGCTGCGAGAAGCCGAAACGTCAAACACGAAAACATCATCTTGTTGTAATCGTTGTGTAATGTGCGTATAGAATATATTGGACTCTTTGTGCTCCTCTGCTTCTCTTTGAGCTGAATATAAAAATGAAGTAAATCCCATAATAGAAAGTGCTACAAGTAAGCTGATAAAGATACGTTTTGATGGAATCGCAGCGCATTGAGCGGCAAAAAACAGCCATACAAGTCCGACTACAGGTATTAAATATCTGTCGTAAAAAAGAGGGCTTACCACTATCGAAAGAATTATTCCAGATGAAACGAGTAAGACCGCACAACATAAACCGCCAAAAAGGAAATGATCATCTACTGTTTTGTTTTTTCTGGCAAGAAAAAAAACAAGAACAGCACAGTATAAAAAAAAGAATACGATATTGACAAAAATGTAACCGGTAGAAAAAATGATGTTCATATACCCCAAAATTGTACTTAATGTCAGCGGCTCTATCCAAAAATTACCGGAAACATGGGAAAATTGTTTGGCAACCACAATCAACCATGGTAAGAAAAATATGCTCGCGACTCCCCCCAAAAGAAGTATGGCAAATCTGTTCTCTTTTCTATATATTAATGTGTATAAAAGCAATAAGCAATATACGATTGCAGCGGCAACCATAGCATATGTGTGGGTATACTGCGCGCCTGCAGTGCAAAGTAATAGCGCCATCCACCAGCGTTTTTGGGAGGTCTTGAAAAAATAAAATGCCGATACAGCCATCATAGTTACAAAAAATAACGCCCAACTGTACATTCTTATTTCTATGGCATAACGTGTAATGCTTTCGGATGCAATCAAGACAAGTAAAAATATCAATGCGGCCTTATCGGAAAATTCTTTTTTAAGAAAAAGACAACCCCCAATTGCCATAAGAATTGTCGGAAAAACCGAAACCATCTTCATAACACCAATACTATTCCCAAAAGCAAGGGAAGCCGCTTTCAAAATAAAAAAGTAAAGAGGTGCATGAACATCACGCTTAAGAAGTTCTGTTAATTCACCATTACGAATGTTGTATTTGCGCAAGTGTAACCGCTTCATCAAACCATATTGCATTACTGACAAAGGCGAGAAATACAAGCATTCCAGAATACAAGGATATAAGTGTAATTTGGGTTATTGATAAAATAAGTGGTCTTTTTTCTCGCAGTATCGGCAAATGCACAAATTTAAAGGCAGGAAACAATAAATAGACAGCAAAAACAGGGAATAGCATTAAAGCGTTCGAAAGTATATTTGGAATCCACCACTCAGTATTCAACTCTCTCCCAACTACACCTTCACATATACCAATAAGTAATTGCCTTACTTGCGGGGGCAAAAGTGCAATACATATGACGACACCGCAAACAGCAATTACGTCAAAAATACGTTCCATCAATTTCTTTTCACTCATTTTTCCTTCTCCTCTTCTAAAATAAAAAACTGTTTAAGAAATCCAAAAGTTCCTTGTTAAATCAGGTAGTTACGTCCATTCCAAGATATTTTTCCTTGAAACTTCCCACTTCTCCCCGTACTTCATCTTTTTAAGACCGCAGTACCTGCAAAACAATACAGGCGATACCAAAAATGTGAGGAACGCTTTCAAACCGCAGTTTGTTTGGATGTCTATGAAATCTTCATCCGCAAGCAAAAACGCAATAAAGGCGACAACGCATGGCAGCAGCGCGGAGGCGTTCAGCAGTTGTCCGCCAAAGAATACGGGCAGAAAGACGAACAGGTTTTTTGTCCAGTGTTCCAGGCGCAGGAGTTTGATAATATTATTAGCCATAGTATTCACCATATTCGCATCATACAGCGCTGCCTCATTCCAATTTCTCCCTGATCGAGTACTGCCGACGCGACTGCTGGGAGTTTGTTATCATTTCGCCTATAAGGCCTATTGACATGAACTGGACACCCATTACCATGGAGCCTATGGCCAGAATTGTGAGCGGCCTGATTCTCATCTCTCCGTAAATGGCCCATTGTACGCCGAAGTATCCGAGTATCCCTACGCCTATGCCTATCATAAGCATCCCCATAATGCCGAAGAAGTGCATCGGGCTTTTCATGTAGTGTTTCAGGAACAGGAGGGTTATCATGTCCATTGCCCCGTTGAACATGCGCCACGTGCCGTATTTGGACTTGCCGAATTTGCGGGCGTGGTGCGGTACAACTATTTCGGTTACACGGCAGCCGTCCCAGTGGGCCATTGCCGGCAGGTAGCGGTGGCGTTCGCCGTATATGTCGAGGTTTTTGGCGGCGGTGCGGCGGTAGGCTTTGAAGCCGCAGTTGAAATCGTGGAGCTTGAGGCCGGCTGCCGCCGAGGTCATGGCGTTCCACACTTTGGACGGGAAGGTTTTGCCGAGCGGGTCGTGGCGAACCTTTTTCCAGCCGCTTACCACATCCCAGCCTTCGTTGAGTTTTGCCATCATTTCGGGGATGGCTACGGGGTCGTCCTGCAGGTCGGCATCCATGGTTACTATGACCTCGCCGCCGGCCTGCGCTATACCGGCGTTGAGCGCGGCCGACTTGCCGCAGTTGCGGCTGAAGCGAATTGCCTTGACGCGGCCCTTGTACTGGCTGTACAGCGACCGTATGACATCGAACGATCCGTCGTTGCTACCGTCGTCGACCAGCACCACCTCGTAGTTCGGCACGTGCGTGTTGAGCACCTCGGCTATGCCGCTCATAAGCTCCGGCAGGCTCTCTTTTTCGTTATAGACCGGCACGACAATCGATATGCCGATGCCGCCGTCTGCAACTACCGTTCTCACTTCATCAACCTTATCAACGGACATAGCAACACCCTCCCAACCGCTCTGTATTTAGCGCTTAGTATAAATTTTTCCCGTAACAAAGAAAACCCCGCCCATCGAGCTGACCGCAATGCCTGTGAGCGATGCCAGAAAGCCCATGATGACCGCCTGTTCGGACGGAAACCCGGCGAGCGCGAAGAGCACCCCGCCAAACGCCTCGCGCACCCCAAACGGCAGCGGGATGGTCATCATCATGGCAATTATAGGCACGAATATGAAAAAATACTGAAAATTATCTACAGTAAGCAGGCCCAGCGCGGCGGCGGTGAGCACGTGTACGCCTATGCGCAAAAATTGCGTCAGCACCGCGAGGAAAGCCACGGCGGCGAGGAGCTTGTAGTCGCGGGCCTCTATCAGCATCTCCGTGACTATCTCCTTTATCCTGAACTTTTGACAGACGGCAAATTTGTCGGTGACAGAAAACAACAATTTTTGCAGCGGCTTTGCCATAAGGAACAGCATTATCCCCGCGAACAGCGCGAACGCGGCGAAGAGCGCGATTACTGCGGTGGTAATCCGCCCGTGGGTGAGCATCCCGCGGTTGAGGAGTATTATGCTTCCAACTACCGCAAATCCGCACATCGCCCAAAGGCCGGCGAACCTGTCTAATACCGTAGCCGCGAAGCCGATCTTGCCCTTGCCGTCGTGCGAGCGGATGGAAGCGACCTTGACCGCGTCGCCGACTATGCCGCCCATTATGAAGTTGTTGAAAAACATCCCCACATAATAGAGCCTGAACGCGCGGGAGAACGGGAGATCAAGCCCCCTGTTTCTCAGCAATAGCTGCCACTGGACAACGCCGAGTATGACGCTTACAAAGAATATCCCCGCGCCAGCCGCGAGCCACGTGGAATCGGCGCCGCGCACGGTATTAAGTATAGACTCCCAGCCGAGGCGCTGTACGAGGAACGCGATGATAAGCGCCGTCGCCAACAGCTTAAGCGATGACTTGATTATTTTTCGGACACGATTTTCAGCAGCCACTCCTCTATCCTTTTCGCGCTCGCGTCCCATGAAAATTTTTCGGCCCAGGCGCGCCCGTTTATTCCCAAGCGCTCTTTGAGCCGGCCGTCATCCAGCAATTTTTGTATTGACGACGCCAGAGCCTGCACGTCGTTATTGGCATAAAGAAAACCGGTTTCGCTGTCGACGACAGAGTCGCGAAGACCGGGGGCGTCGTTGGCTACTACCGGTACGCCGCATGCCGCAGCCTCTATGTTCGTTATCCCCCACCCCTCTTTTTCCGAAGGATTGACGAAGATCGCAGCCTTTCTCAACAGCTCTATCTTTTTATCCTCGTCGACAAATCCCACAAAATCAACACGCCCCTCAAGCCCAAGACCACCGGCGCGTTTTTTCAGCCGCAGCAAATCGTCACCCGTACCGATAACCGATAACTTCAGTTTGCGCCCGCTGTTATTTTCGATAATGCTCATGGCTTCGAGGATGGCGTCTACGCGCTTGTATTTTTTCAGCCGTCCGACAAAGACGAGCAGATCGTCGTCCCTCTGTATGGATTTGTCGAGACAGTAGCGGTTGATGTCAATGCCGTTTTCTATGACCGTCAACCCGCTTTTATCCATCCCATGCCTGACAAGTTCTTCGGCGGTGCTGGTTGATACCGCGCAGCACGCTGTTTTACTGTAGATGCGCGGCGATACTCTTTCCATCAAATAGACGTAGAGGGCCATGGGCGGATTGGTCAGCCCGAACACCGTCTTCCCGAACAGGTGGTGATAGAAGACGGCGCAGGGGATCGATTTGAACCATACATTCGAGTAGAACGGGAGTTTGTTCACGTCGTCGATAATGCAATCGTATTTTTTTGCCTTCAAGGCTTTTTTGATGATAAACGGCGCTTCCCAGTTGAACGTAAAATTACTCCCGTGGCGCAAGACCTCTATGCCGCGGCATATTGTATCGGGCCGGCACCCTTTGAAGCGCGTCGTCAGCAGGGTGACATTATGCCCTTTGTCAACGAGGCGGCTGAAGGTTTCGGTAAAGTGGACCTCCGCCCCGCCGGCCTCAGGGTGCTCCATGTCGCGCCAGTTCAGTGCCAGTATGTTCATATCACGCGCTGACCGGTAGTTTCTTTTTAGAAAAGCGCTCCATCAGCAGATACCCGAGCGCACCAATCAACGTCAACAAACTTATCAGCGCACCGGCAGTAAACGCCGGCGACTCAAACTTAAATAGTACTTTTGACTGCCCCGGCGGTACGATTATCGCCCTGAAGCTGTGGTTTGCCCTGTAGACAGTTGTTTTATTGCCGTTGACCGCTGCGGTCCACGCCGGGTACCATATCTCGCTCATCCACAGGATTGCTTCGCGGTCGGTATCAACATCAAGCTCAATCCGATTATTCATATATTTGGTGATTTCTGCCTTGCCGGAACCCGCCCCGCCTGTAAAACCGGAGAACGCCTTGGCCTTAACCACTACTTCGCTGCGGTGATCGTATTGGGTGCTGTTCATATAATTCAAAACCTGTTCATCATTGCCCAAGTCGATTTTACCGTTGCCGATTACTTTGGCCTTATAGAACAGCTTTGCGCGCGGCAAATATGTATCATTGGTCAATACAATATTTTGGTCNCCCTCCTGCAAGTACGGATTGACGTAATACTTGATGTTCATGAGGTCGAGCAGCACGTTGAATTTTCCGGCGTAGAGCGGCAGCGACTCGTACTTCAGGCGGAACTGGCTATACCCTTCAGTAATCTCTATACCGCTCACGTAGCCCTGATTTCTCTCCATCAGCCTTAAGTTTGTATGTCCGGTTATCGGGACATCCTGCGTGATGAGGTATTGGCGCGTGTTGACACGAAAGATACCGTCTTTGCGCATCTCTTTTATCTGGTCGACGCTGGCCTGCGCCTTTCTGAAAATCACATCTGCGCCATCGTTTCGAATAACAGCCGGTTGCCCGTTGCGTATGACGTGCTGTTCTACGGGAATGACGTTCTGGCCGGCGGCGAAAGATAGCATATCAACCACTAAGCAGGCGATTATCAGCAGCTTCGCAGTATTGACCTTTATCTTGTCGAGGAAAAACAGGGTGAGCGCCGCCCCTATGAGCAGCGCGTTGACAAGCAGGAGTATCCCCTGCTGCGAGGCGTATATGGCCCTGCCCTCAGCGCTGTTCATAAGCGCGCCCTCCGAGGCATTAACAGACGGGAACACCGCCGATAACCCGCCCGCCGCAGCTATTATACCCAGAATAACTGCCGCCGCACACAGAGACAGCGTTACAGTTTTCATCCGCTTTGTCCTGAGGTCATTAAGCGAGTCGATAACCGCTGCGGCCATCACCGGAAACAGGAACCCCCATATAAACAATATTCTTGGCGGATGGCGGAACGAGTTGAAACCCGGTATCCCCAAGTCAAACAGTACCCTGTAGAAAACAAAATTACCGCCGAGCGCGATAAGCAGACTGAGCAGTATCCATCCGGCGGCCATCATCACCGTGCCATCGGTTCTGATCTTGCGGAACAGGAACAGCGCGAGTATCAGAGTAGACACGCCGAAATAGAAGCACGATTCCCAGTATATGTGGGCGCCCCTGCTGAACGTATCCTGCAGCCAGAATGCCGGTACGCTCTCCTGCCCGGTATACGCGCCGAAGAGTTTGGGAATAAGCGCGGTTAAGAGCTGCGCGAATTGCAGTGACCCCTGACTCGCGTCGCTAATGGTGTAACTTATGCGGGACGTGTGCGAGCTCGCCTCGAATATCGGCAGATATTGAACGAGGCAGAGGCCGGCGGCGATAACGAAGAATGACGCCGTTATGATTGTCTTTTTGATGAGGATATTTGCCGGCGGCAGTTGTATAATTGACTTGCGCGGCGGTGTATCGCCCCGGCGTGATTCGGCGCCTGTATTATTGTCCTTATTGACATTATTATCAATATCCTTGTTGACGGAGCCGTTTGACGGGCATAACAGGATGTAATACACCGCGTATGTCAATATGAATATTATCGCGTAAAACATGACCTGTGCGTGCCCCGCCTGCATAACCGCGCCGAGCGTCAGTCCGCCAATCACCGCGTATTTTGGCTTCATCTCGCGAATGCCGCGCTCCAAAAGCATCAACATTAACGGCATCCACGCTACCGTGTATATTATGCCGGTGTGGATGACGTGGGTAACCATATATCCGCCGAACATGAACGCTACCGCGCCGAAAAGCGAAGCGGAATCGGTGCGCCCTTTAAAACGCAGGTAGAAGAACATACAGACGCCGGCGATAAGTACGTGGGATGTTACGAATGTCTGCAGCAGCCACCACGTTGCCCTGTCGCCAAGCGGCAACAGAGACACCAGCGCGTTGAACGGGTAGAGTATGCCCGTACCGGCCGCGAAGAACGGCATTCCGCCGAATGTATACGGGATCCAGTGCGGGAACTCGCCGCCAAACAGCGCCATACGCGCAAATACGCGGTGGGGATACTCCATCTGCACAATATCTTCCCAAAGATTCGCGCTGCCGAACAGTACGCCAAAATACTGTATGAGCCATAGCGCAAAGAGCAAGCCGACGCATATAACGGCGCTGCGGCGCGGTGTCAGAAACGGCGCGCGGGCCAAACGTGCGGGGGCGGCGTCAGGAGTTGGCTGGTTCTTTTTTTTCTTCTTTCCCACTGCCTTTGCCGTCTTTCCTGTATAAATCTTTGCGTATGGAATCGAGTATCCCGTTTACGAACTTGCCGGAGTCGTCGGTGCCGTAGGCTTTGGCGATCTCCACGGCCTCGTCTATGACCACCCTGTACGGTACCGATTCCCTGAAGTAAATAAGCTCGGCTGTCGCGAGGCGCAGCGTATTGCGGTCGACCGCAGCCATACGGCGCAGCTCCCAGTTCGCAGCCTTAGCGGCGATCATGGGGTCTATGCTGTCGAGATGCTCTACGGTAGCGCGGACCAGTTCCGAAGCGTACTTCCTCACCTTTACGCTCAGCTGATCGTTCTCGGCAATACTGTCGAGCATATCCTGCCAGCTGCCGTTGGTATCTACCTCGAAAGCGTAGAGTGTGCGAAGCGCCAGTTCCCGGCTCCTGTGCCTGTCGGTAACTATTGGTTCGCCGCTGTTTTGCTTATTGTCTGACATTAAAACACCTCAAATCTTTGTAAACAGATTCACCATCTCCAAGGCCGCCATCGCGGCGTCCCAGCCCTTGTTACCCGCCTTCGTCCCGGCGCGCTCTACGGCCTGCTCAATGCTGTCCGTCGTCAGCACGCCGAATATCACCGGCAGCCCCTCATCAAGGCTTACCTTCGCCACACCCTTAGACNCCTCGGCCGCCACATAGTCGAAGTGCGGGGTACTGCCGCGGATGACCGTGCCGAGGCATATCACCGCGTCGAACTTCTTTGACCGCGCCATCTTCTGCGCCGCCACCGGTATCTCGAACGAACCCGGAACCCAACACACCGTCACATCGTCTAAATTAGCCCCGTGCCGCTCAAGGCAGTCAAGCGCGCCCTCAAGGAGCTTGCCCGTTATAAGCTCGTTGAACCTGCCGGCGACAACCCCGAACTTCTTGCCCTGCCCGCAAAACACTCCCTGCACTACTGTTGGCATACGCCGCTCCCTTTCCTGTATTGATGCAGGCGGTAGATTTTCATCATCCGCCATAACGAACGGCCTTGCAGCTGCCGCCCATATAAATTGCAGATCCCACGATTTAATATTATACTTGTATACTAGCGCTGCGTACTATATAACGCCTGCCGTGCAACCGCACCGCAGCGCGAGTATAATATCTAATCGTGTCTTCATTAATTCGCCGTTATAAGGTGGCCCATCTTTCGCCTTTTTGTACCAAGGTACTTCTCGTTGTCGCTGTGCGGGCTGATCTCTATAGGCACCCGCTCAACAATCTCCATACCGTACCCTTCAAGCCCCACGATCTTGCGCGGGTTGTTCGTCATCAGCCGCAGCTTGCGCACTCCAAGGTCGGCGAGTATCTGCGCCCCTATCCCGTAATCGCGAAGGTCCGGCGCGAAACCAAGCTGCTCGTTCGCCTCTACCGTATCCATGCCGCTGTCCTGCAGCGCGTAGGCGCGTATCTTGTTTACGAGGCCTATCCCGCGGCCCTCCTGACGCAGGTAAAGTATAATGCCGCCCTCCGCCGACACTTTACGCATGGCAGTCCGCAGCTGCTCGCCGCAGTCGCACCGCCGCGACCCCAAAAGGTCCCCCGTAAAACATTCGGAGTGGGCGCGCACAAGCGTCGGTTTATCCGGGTCGATACCGCCTGACTGCAGGACTATGTGAACCGCCCCGGATAGAGCGTCTTCGTACGCTATCATCTTGAACGTCCCGAAGTCCGTAGGCAGCTTCGTCTCCGCCGCCCGCTTGATGAACTTTTCGTGCGCTGTGCGGTAACGGATTATGTCGACCACGGATATTATTTTGATCCCGTGCCGTCTGCCAATCTCGACAAGCTGCGGCATACGCGCCATCGTCCCGTCTTCGTTCATTATCTCGCAGATCACGCCCGACGGCGTCAGCCCGGCAAGGCGCGCAAGGTCGACGGATGCCTCGGTCTGGCCGCTGCGCACGAGCACCCCGCCGTCACGCGCCCTTATGGGGAACATATGCCCCGGCATTACGAAGTCGGACGGCTTGCTGCCCGGGTCAACCAATTTGAGGACCGTCGCCGCCCTGTCGTGAACCGAGATACCCGTAGTTGTCCCCTCGCGCGCCTCTACCGATACCGTGAACGCGGTTTCGAACCGGGACGAATTGGCCGACACCATTAGCGGTATAGCCAGTTCGTCGAGCCTCGACCCCTCCATGGAGACACAGATAAGCCCCCTGCCGTGCGTGGCCATGAAGTTTATCTTCTCCGGCGTGCAAAGCTGCGACGCGCAGGCGAAGTCGCCCTCGTTCTCGCGGTCCTCGTCGTCTACTATTATAACGACCTTGCCGCTGCGGTAATCGTCAATTACCTCTTCTATTTCACGAAAGTTTCTCAAAAACCGAGCCTTTCCATCTTGTCAACCAAACTCTCTTTGGGGCTGACCTGTGCCGTTACCATCCTGTAAATATACCTCGCTATGACATCGCACTCTATGTTGACTGCGTCGCCCGCCTTTTTTGCCGACATCGTCGTTTTGCCGATAGTCGCCGGTATCAGCGAGAGCGATATGGTATTGACGCCCGCCCCGGCTATAGTAAGACTTATCCCGTCAACGGCTACAGAGCCCTTCTCGGCCATAAACGGCGAAAGCTCTTTTGGGATCTCTATTGTCCGTACGATACTTACGCCCGCGTCCTCATCCCCGACAATCCTGCCCACCGCGTCGACATGGCCGAGGACTATATGGCCGTCGAGCCTGCCATTGGCCCGCATTGCCCGCTCAAGGTTTACCCTGCGGCCTGGGACGACCCGGTCAAACGCGGTCCGGCGCAGCGTTTCCGCCACCGCCGTGAAAAACATCCGCCCGGCGGCGTCGCGCCTCTCAAGCGTCAGGCAAACCCCGTCTATGGCCACCGACCCGCCGGTCTCCACCTCAAAACCGTCCATATCCGGCTTCACGCAAAGCTCAACGCTCCTGCCGCCGGGCCGCACACCGGCTATAACGCCCATTGTCTCAATCAATCCGGTAAACATCTGTATAAAATACATTATGGCAATGATATTTGCAAACCTGTCAGAATCTTGATTTAAGGGTTCAGGCAACTTAATCTTTAGCCAGCGTATTGCTTATGAAATCCCTTATGGCCCCAGACGCCTCCCAGAAGTAGGCCCCTGTCTGAAAACTCAGCCCGAAGCGCTGCCGTTTTTCAAAAACCTCCTGCCCTGCCTTGTCTATCCCCGCGCCGCGGAACTCGCCCCTCATGCTCATCTTCAACCCCTCCTCTTCGGTGTCGTTGTATGTGTGCATGGTGATCTCCGCCCCTATCCTTATATTAAGGTCTGCGGCGGCGCTGCCATGCGCCGGCATCAATCCGCACACCTCTTTGAGGTATTTGCGGACGTGCGCATCGGAAGAAAAATCCGGGGGGATGTTTATGCCCTCAGCGCGCGAGAAGACCTTGTACTCAAGTTTGTAGGTAAGCGTCGGAACCTTGAATATAAAGGAGAGCTCCTGCCCCCTGCTGAACCTCAGCCCAATATCCCTGAACCTGATGAAGCGGTCCGACTTTATGTAGTTGCGCGCGTCGGGGCTTACGGTCAGCATGCTGCCATTGTGGACGAACGGGACTTCGTAGTTTTTCATGGGCAGCTCCCCGCGGCTGTCGGTGGCCACCCGCGCGAATTCGCGGCCGTTCTGCACAAAGGCGGTCATGTTAAATTTGGCAAGCGGCACGCTGTCTATGGTAAAAGTCGCCACGGGGGCCTTTTGCGGCAGCGAACCCTGCCTGCCCTCAATTACCGTGTTGGGCGCTTTCACCCGCACCCTGTCGAACAGCCCCTGCGCGGTGGTACGGATTTCGTTTGTGTTGCCCCCGGCGCCGGCTGGCTCAATTTTGGCCATGGCCGAGGCGAGGGCGCTTATCGCGGCGTGCAGCGCCTCATTCGGATCATCGCTTGCCGCCGACAGATACTGCATGGAGGCCTGCGCGTTGAAGTGGTCGTTGTGGGCGCGGAGAGCGTCGCGCACGCTGCTTTCGGAAACGGAGAGCGAGAGCGTCCACACGCGGCCGCGCGACACCGTCTTCTCCTCCGCCGACTCAAGGCAGCGCTCGGCAAGTTTTTGCAACGCGAAATTTTTGATGGTGTTGGCGGTGTCAAGATCAATGCGTATATTTTCGCGGAGCCACATCCTGAGTTCATCGTTGAAATTCGCGGCAGCCTCCGCCCTCGCCTTTTTGACGATATGTTCGGGAACGTTCCCGCCGAATATGGACGCGCTCGCCACGCCTGTTACGGGGCGGGACTGAGCGGTCGCAGCAACGGCAGTAAACAACAACAGCGTCAGTGTAATAACAGCCATATTGCTGATTTTCATGTTTGCCTCCTTTGATATGTTACAAACACAGACAGCCCCTACGAGGCCGCCGTGAGCATCATGTCCGCAAGCTGCCGGGCGATTTCCGCGCTTTTTGCCTCTGCGTAGCACCTGATTATAGGCTCCGTGTTTGACGCGCGCAGGTGAACCCAACCGTCCTCCCTTATTATCTTCAGCCCGTCCGTCAAGTCCATGTTCTCATTCACGAAGTGTTGACTCAGCTTACCGATAAGCGCCGCCGGGTCTATGCCGTCGCATGATATTTTGTCTTTGACTATGTGGTAGACGGGCCACTGCGACGCTAATTGATACAGTTTTTTTCCCGTCTTCGCCATTTCTTCGAGTATTATGGCAAGCCCGGCAAGCCCGTCCCGGCCACACGATATACGCGGGTAGATCACCCCCCCGTTGCCCTCGCCGCCGGCACGGCAGCCGTTGTCCTCCATACCCTTAACCACATTCGCCTCGCCGATTTTTGTCCTTATAACCCTTACGCCGTACCGCCCAGCCACATCGTCAACCAGCATTGACGTAGACAGGTTCGTCGCCACATCCGTTTTATCTTTCGCGAGGATGTTTTGCAGCGCGAGCGCGAGCGTCATCTCCTCAGATATCTCCTGCCCCGCCTCCCCCATTGTCGCCAGGCGGTCGGCGTCGGGGTCAAATACGAATCCACCCCAGAAATCGCTGCTGCCCGTCAATAACTTGCGTAGGTCGCCAAGGTGTTCGGGGCGCGGTTCCGGGTTGTGGACGAAATCGCCGTCAAGCTTGTTGTGTACGCCTTTCCACTGTACGGAGAGTTTATCCAAAAGCTGCGGGAATATAGTTCCAGCAGCGCCGTTAATGGAATCAACCGCGATTTTTATATTTTTGGAGCGGATCAGCGCGACATCAACACATTCCAGTATCTTGTTGATGTGCATCGACACAGCGTCTGTATTTTCGGCCGGCGCGTCCGCGTGCTTTCGCAATTCTTCATCGGTTGGATAATCTCCGGCGAAAAACCTGTCGTAGACGGCGCGGCACTCTTCGTCCCGAAAGAGCCTGCCGCTCCTGTGGACCATCTTGTAGCCGTTGTACGGCAGCGGGTTGTGGCTTGCGGTGATTATTATGCCGCTGTTCGCGCCGAACGCGCTTACGGCGGCGCAAGTAGTGGGCGTGGGGACTATGCCAATATCAACCGGAATTCCCCCTGCGACCCTTATACCCCTCGCGGCGGCCTTCATGAGCGCCTCGCCCGTAGGCCGCGTATCTCTACCTGTTATTACCTTACCGCCTCCGGCTATTCGCGTTTGGATTGAGGCGATACGGGAGACGAAAGTTTCGTCTAACGTCTCCCCGTATTTTCCCCGAATGCCGGAGACCGACATTATGGGCAGCTTGTCCATTAGTCTGGTCTCCGTTATAGGCTTATTCCATCGACTCGAGCTCTCGGCGGAGCCTTTCGAGTTCGTCGTCTGAGCCTCTCTGGCCGCCTGCACCGCGGTACCTCGCAAAGCGCGCTAGGGCGTAGTCTACGTCTTCCTTGACCTGATCAAGGTTGCGCCCGAAGAACATACCGCGTTTAAACTCGTCCTCAAAGCGGTGGTGGCCATCTATAGCGGTCTTCATCCTGCCCTGCGGTGCCTGCAGACTGTCTATTGAGGACTGCACCACCGATGACTGACGCGCCTGACCCAACTCATCAATTGCAACGCCCATGCTCTCGTAGTCGCCCCTTACGCCCTGATACTCGCTCTTGTTCTGAGCAAGCTCGGATTCGTTGGGCTGCCTGTACTCATTCAACCGCCTTGCCGCGTCGTCAAGCAGATTGATCGCCTGACTGTAGTTGCGCTGCATGGCGTGAGCGTATGCCTGTATCAGCAAGCCCTCGCTCTGCAATATCGGGTGGGTGGAACTCCTTGTGAGCTCTGCGCCAGCCGAGAGACAGTCGCCCCACTGGCGCGCCTTGAGGGCCGTCCAACCCAAACCGAGCAGCGCGTCCTGATAGTAATAACTGGTACGGGGAACCCGCCGCAGCGCCGTAACGGCACGGGCGAGAGCGCCTTCCGTATTCAAATCTTCATAATAGAGGAAACCGAGGAACACGAAGGAGCGGTGAATCGCCTCCTCCTGAGCCTTGTTTTTGGGCTTGAACTGCACCACGAACTCCAAGTCGGCGATTGCGCCCTGGAGGTTGTCGTTCATCATATTCGATACTGCCGCAGAGTGGTAGGCGAACACATAGTCGGGGTGGTTTTCGGGAATCATTGTAAAGAGCTGCCGCGCCCTCGTGTAGTCGCCGCGTTGCATGGAGGTCTGCCCCATAATATAGTAGGCGTGGAACTTTATGGAGTCGGGCACACCAAGCGCGTTGAGTTCCTCAAACTGAGCCTCTACGGCGGAGAAGTCGCCGCTCCTGTAGAATACGCGCATGAGGCCGAGATCGGCGAGCGGCACCGCAGTGCTGCGGGAGTGCTCTTCCTTGGTGCGCCTGAAAGCCGTTACCGCGCTCTGGCGCAAATCCATACCCTCGTGGCAAGCCGCCTGATAGTAGCTGACCATGTCGTTACGGAAGAAGTCCGGGNACTCAACGGCGATCTGCGAGAATATCCAGTAGGCCCTGTAGAACTCGCCCCTGTAGTAGAGTTCAAGCGCCTGATTGTACAGATTGTTTGGGCCGAGCGTTCCGCGCCTGGCCATCTTGCGGGCGTAAATCTCTTCGCGGTGCTTGCCAAGCTCGGTACGGGCGTAGAAAGTGATGTGGCTCGCGTCGCTGTTGCCTACCGATACGAACTGCATCATACCCTCAATGTCGCGGCCGTTGAAGAAACCGGGCATATTGGCGCCAAACGCGAAACCGTAATGGTCAAACCCTTCGGGGTTGAAACCGGCGAGCATATAGAGCTTGAATATGCGCAACACGTTAAAACCTATCTTCTGACTGAGCTCCCACGGCATATCTTTCGTAGTAACGCCCGCCCGCCACTCTTCATCTCCGACCATTATGTCTTTCATTACAAAATCGGCGCCGTAGTAGATACGCCTCTCCCAAAAGTCGGAGAGGAGTGAAAAACGCAGCGCGGCGGAGTACTTCTCATCGGTGTTCATTATCATATTAAATATGTTGTTCGTGGAAAGGCCAAGGATGTGGTTGCCGAGGAGCTGGTGGCGTACAAGCTTGTAACTCAAACCGACATCTATACCGAACCCAAACCTCATCTCGTTACCCGCGGTAGGGTCTACATTCGGGACATTCTGCACTATAACGTTGAGGTTGCCGCCTACCGTCAGGCCGGACCAAACATTGTGCGCGTAAGAAAGCGCTATGAAGTGGCTCTGGTCGACTATAGTGAGCCCGGTCGGTTCGCCAATATTATTGCTTCCGTCGTACTTGCCGGCGCCCTGCATCATCCACGCTACGCCGAACGCGCCGTATAGGTCGATTGGCATGGTGAAACCAGCCTCCTGCATATAAAACTCCTGCAGGGTGTTGGCAAACAGAAACCGCAGAGACATATAGTTCTCTTCGTTTATGTACGCAGGGTTGGTTATGCCCGAATACATTGAATAGATATGGCGCCAGCGGTCTGTGATCACATACTCGCCGGGTAAGCCCTCCGCTGCCACCTGTGTCGCAACGGCCATCATTCCCACAACAATCAGCGCATTGCGGACCCTCGTAATTTTACGGCTGAAAAAAGTTATCATTTTTTATCGTCCTTATCCGTATTAATAGGTTAATCTTGCGCCAATGTTATCACCGTCGGAACCCTTCTCCTTGCAACACTGGCCCGGATCCGGCTTGAAGTCCAGATTGGAACGCGGAGCTATAAAAGCGGGGTCGAACGCGAAATTGTTTTCGGGCAGCGGCTTGCCTGGCTGAAACAAGTTGCGCCAGAAATTGTTGCTGGAAACCTGAATTTTGTCGAGGTCTTGCAGCACCTTGAGGCCGAACCGCTCATTGAACGCTATAATATTGTTCTCAATAATTATCTCGGAGAGGCCGCCCAGCGCTATGCCGTGGTTGCCGTTGTAGGCTATGGAGTTATGATTGATTGAGGCTGCGGTAGAGCGGACGTCCCACCCCTGAATGCCCGACGCGCGGTTGAACGCGATGACGTTGTCCTCGATTTTCGGCAGGTGCCGCACCGTGATTATGCCTGTCATCCAGTTATTCACGATCCGGTTGTTGCTGATCGTGTTGCCGAGGTCGCTCGTGAAGATGCCGACCGTGCCGTTGCGGACCTCAAAGCCGATAATGGAACTGTTCCTCGCCATGGTTATCACCGTCCCCTTGCCGCCGCCATCTATCTTGGCGCCGAAAGTCGTGGAGGAGACGAGCGCCACGCCGGGAGCCATAATCACGCGCTCGCGGTAAACTCCGGGGGCAACCTTGACGGTATCGCCCATTCGGGCCGATATCATCGCCTGAGCAATGGTACTGGCTTCGCCCGGGACATTAATAACGTTCTGCGCGAAAGCCGCTGAAAACAGGCCCGCCGCGCACACTAACGCGGCAACGATACGGTTTCTGACATTCATGACAAAACTCCCATGTATGGTTTGACGTTCATTTTTCTAACTGCACCCTAAACAGCGGGCAAACCAGATTCACACCCACGCTATAGATAAACAGCGAACAGACACACCGTTCATCCCAACGCCCCCAACACCGCAAACATAAAGCCAACCCCCGGCCAACCGCGCTTTCAGTGCAAAATCCTCGCACCCAAATTCTGGTTGTCCGTCCCCATACCGATGCTGCGCGACTCCTTCAAGAGGTTGAAGTTGAACCGCTTGGCGTCTACAAACAGGGGGTCGGTAGATATATTGTCCGACGGCAAATTGCTCGAAATTCTGGCGTTTTGGTAAAAATTGTTATTTATCAGCTCAACCCGCACAGTCTCCTCCGCCGGTTTTATGCCGAACTGGTCGTTGAACGCGATAATATTATTCTCAACAGTTATGGAGGTCGTCCCCCCCAGCGCAATCCCGTGGTTCGCGTTGTAGGCTATGGTGTTGTGGTTGATGGAACCGCTCGTGGTACGCACGTCCCAGCCCTGTATCCCCGATCCCTTGTTAAAAACAACGAAGTTGTCCTCCATTTTGGGCAGAACGCCCACGCATAATATGCCGCTCTGAACATTGTGAATGACCCTGCACTGCCTTATGACCGCCTGCGCCGCCTCGGAAAGTATGCCTATGGTGCCATTGCGTATTTCGAAACCGCTTATGGTCGCGGAACCGCCCATAGTCACGATAGTCCCCTTGCCGCGCCCGTCGAGCACGGCCTTAAAAAGGTTCTCCGCGACGAAGAATATCCCCGGCGCAACGAAGATGTTCTCCCTGTAGACGCCATCCTTGACCTTGACGGTGTCGCCCGGCCGCGCCTGGGCCATGGCGGCACCGATAGTCTTGGCCTCGGAGGAGGGCACCACTATCGTCCTGGCCGACACGGGTAGCGCAAGCGCGGCTGCCACCAGCGCAATAAGAGCCAAAACACGTATTTTTGATGAAATTACGGCCATTTATATCCCTTATAGTAAACATAAGGCAGCGCCGTTACAGGCTGCCGATTTCACCGCTCATATATATAAACTAATACAGTCCAATAGTTATTGCAAGTTTTTGTTACATATATTTAAAAACGGAAGCCGCCCCCAAAATCAGGGAACGGCTCCGAACTTCCTATTTCAAAGACGCCAAGACCCTACGGTACGGTAACGGTCCTGGTCGCAATTTCCCTGCTGCCGCATTCGTTCAAGGCTACATAGGTCAGCGTATACGTGCCTTTGGCCGGGTTTTCCGGGTTGAGGCCGCCGAGATCCAGCAAGTACTTCCAATGGTGGCTCGCCTCATTCGGCGCATCGGCAGTTCCGGGATTCCGCGTCACCGTCCAGCTGCCCGCCGCGTTCCACGGCTGGCCGGCCGTGATGGTGAGCGACGCGCCGCCGCCGTCACTAAAGGTTATAATGGGCTTGTACGTCCCTTCAACGCTGCACCAGTTCGCGTCACCGTATACATAGACGGCACGCGTGGTGCTGGTCGCCTGATAGTTCTGGCTGACCGGAAGAGTGTACGTGATGTTGCGCTGCGCCGTAGTCGTGGTATTGATGTTCGGACTCGACGGCACCACCAGGGTCTTATCAATATTAACCTTAACCGTAGCATCGCCCTGCCTCTGCATATAGTAAACTTCGAAAACACCAATCTCCCTGTAAGAGCCGCCCATGGTAATAGCCGTATCCTGATGGTTGATTGCCCTGCCGGAGATGATACCGCCGTGGGCATATGTGTTCAGGACTATAACCGGGATCGGCAAGTTGGGTAAGGTTTCCTCAATTACGTTCACGGTCCTTCGCACACTGGACGTTTTGTCATTCAGCAGCGACGTAACGTGATACTCAATATAATACGCAGGCGCACGCGCTACGTTGTTCGGAATTGTTATCCGGTTAAGCATATCCTGCGTAATCTGCGCAGGCGTCATTGAGGACGCACCGGCAGGCGGATTAATAGCCACTACGAGATTTCCGTTTCTATCCAAAATATCAATCTTCGATAGAGGTATCTCGGTAGCATTGTCAGCGTCGCGTACGTTGACACCCGGGTCTGTGTAGGTTTCTTTATCCTTCACAAGCTCAAAGGGGTTTGCGCCGCGGAGCTGTACGACGGGCGGCTGGTCAGGTATATTTATTCTCTGTATCACGCGCAATCCTCTTTGGGCGGTAGCTTCCGACGCCAAAGACCCGTCCGGACACATCTTCTCAGCCCTGTAAACTATAATATACTGGCCCGTGCCGGGCATACCGTTGGGTGGATAGTCAACATCGTCCGTACCGCCACGGGTCAACCTCGCCGGCTTTATGTTAATGTTCACGCCATCTGGCCACTCCAAATTCGCGTTCCAATTTCCATCAAGTCCCATCAACCGCCTGAATCCGCTAATATCGTCATGGTAGAGCGAGTCGGACGTGTTGCCCACGAGCTTTAACGCAAACGTAGTCCTGTCGCAGGCCCATTTATGGTTCTTGTCCACATCAAAGAGCCCCGACTGGCCATCGGCGTTCTCCGCAATCTTATCGGCGCGGTCTGTAGTGTCACCGTAAAGAAAATTCGTCCCCTTCTCGTCGAGAGGGTTGTCGAACTTGACCTCGGTGCAATACAGAAGTATCGATACCGCCGCTACAAAAACGCCAAGAAAAATAACCGCACGTTTCATAACATCCTCCTTAAATTGTCATCATACTATATAATATAAAACGTAAACCGCCCGCCCCGCAAAACTTTTTTACCGCCCCGGCGGCATTATTACATATTAATACNCCGCCGCCATACCGTAAATCATACCATACTAGAAGAAAAACGTAACGGCAAACCCACTCAACCCCACCCCGGCAAGAACATACAGCGTATTGCGCAGGAATATGTTGCTGTCAATATCATCCCTCATCTTTTTTACCTTAGAGTAGCTCTCCGCATCGGAATAATTAGGGTTAAACTGGTTATCGCTGTAATCCTTGTACTTTTCGTACTGGTCGGGTATAACGACCCCGTTTATGACAAGCCCGCCCGTGAGTCCGCCCACAAGGAGCGTCGCGCCTGATATGCGCGCCGTAAGCATCAGCGGCGACAGTTTCTTGGCCCGCATTACCTGCGTGGTATCCCTTATTCTGATATTGATACCGCATTCGCCCAGCATCTGCCTGGCCTCGGGAATGGTATCGAACCCCTTGAGCACTTCGGGGAGGCGCCTGCAGTTTTTCTCATTAAAATAGATGCGCGCCAAACTCATCGATACATCCTTGTTAGAAAAGCGCCTGTCTAAAAACAGCGAATAGGCGTCCTTCGCCCTGTCGAACATCTCTAACCTCTCGTATATCTCACCGGCGGTTTTCAACTTCATGCTGTGCGAGTGCTGGTTGATCTTGAACAGGTTGACGTAGGCGTCGGCGGCGAGCTGCTCGTTGCCCATACGCTTGTAAACCTCGGCGATCTCCTCCCAGGCCTCCTCGTTGTTCTGCCTTACACCCATACCGCGCTTGAGGAACTCTATGGCCTTGTCTTCGTGGCCGCTCCCGGCGGCGCCGTAAGCCTTGCCGAGCTCAATGTACTCGGCCTCATCAAGCGCAAGCCCCCTGGCCTCGGCCTGACGCAGGTAATCCTCGCTCTCGGAGAGCCTGCCAGACTGGATGCTCAGGAGCGCGAGCATGAATAGCACCCGCCCATCGGCGTCGCCAGCCTGCACTATGGCGTCGTACTCGGAGCGCGCCCTGTCTATGTTGCCCTGTTCCTGATAGATCATCGCCATCTCAATGGTGGCCGGCAGGCGCAACGCCGGATTGCGGGCGGCGGTCTCGGCGGCGGTCATGGCCTCGGAAAAGCGCTCGGCTCCGCGCAGGTACTCGGCGCGGCGCAGTTGAAGCGCGGGGTAGTCGCGGGATTTGGCTATAACGGCGTCTAAGTGGTGCACGGCCTTGGAGTAAGACTCCGCACGGCCGGCCAAAAGCGCGCCGGCGTACTGGTACCCTATGAGCGACGCATTTTTCTGGATCGCCCTCTCAACCGCCGTAAAGACCGAAAGGGCATTCTCACGGGTGAACCTGCCCTCGTTGGCCAAATTGTTGCCGAACGCCTCAAGCGACTTGAGGTCCTTGCCCCAAACGGTGTTGCCGAACGCCGGAGTGTTCTTCGCGCCGGGGTCCATGGCCTCGGCGATCTTGGTCAGACAAGCCTGTAAGCCGGCCTCAAAATCATTATGCCTTATATCCACCGAAAACCGTTCGACGGTAGCGGCCTCCTTAAGCCAGTATAGCTCCATGGTGTAACGGGTGGTACGCCCGTCCTTCTGGGGCTGGTACTCCTGATAGACAAGGTGGGTAGCGCCGAGCTTTTGGGCGGCGTCTATGTAGCCCGCCCTGTTAAGCCGCCGGCTGTAGTCGCGGAAGTTGGGCAGCACGCCGCTTATCTGCTCCATAGTAAACGCGTGCGTACGCGGAAAGGAGGCGATTTTGTAATGCGTGAATATCTCGCCGGCCGCAGAGATCCACTTGGTACGGGTCTCAGTCTCGTAAACTGCGTAGATGGGGCGGCTTATGAGCACCTTGTAGGTACCCTCAAACGGCGGCAACTGCCTCTTGACCACCTCGGGCGCCGCTTTGGCGGCCGACTCCTCCTTCTTGCCGAACAGGTCATCTATGTCGGATTCGGAAAAATTGCTGCCGCCCGATGAGGCCGGCGGCGACGAGGAGGCCCCGTCGTTACCGAAAAGATCGTCGTAGCCTTCGGCCTGAACAGCCGCGCCAAGGCACAAAAACAGCGCAAAAACCGTCGCGCACCGCACCAAAACAGAGAACTTTTTCATCAACACTCTCCCCAAAACGCGTCTTACCGCGCCGTTTGTTCCTTTTAACCATAATCAAACTCGGTGACAAAACACCTTATCTTTATAAATTTATATTGATTTTGCTTAAATAGCAAGCATTTAATTAAAAATTTTATAAATATAATGCGTTGAGGGAGCAAAAATATTGTTTTTGAGCAAAAAAACGGCTCTCTACAGGCAAAAAACGGCCGCAACACCGCTTCCGCCCCTATTCTATAATATTATATATGGCGCTCCCGCCCTGTTGCCGCCCCCGCCATTGAAAATTGCTCCTTTTACTCGGCGCCAGCACCGAACGGCTGCCACCCCCTCGCATCCCCACGATATCCGCTGCCCATACGGCTTTTTCTTTGTTTCTTCCCGGCAGTCGAAGAACATCAGTACGGGACGACGCCAAAAGCGCCGAATTTCCTTTTCTTTCGGAAATCCTGTCGCATTACCCCCTTATCCACCTGCCAGCAACAACCCCAAAAGCGCGGCAAACAATGTAGGTACAGCGACACACAAGCCATAAGCAACGAATTTGCCGAAACCGAATTTTATCCCCTGGCTACGCAGTATCCCCAACCACATCACACCCGCCAACGCGCCTATGGGCGTAAGGTATGCCCCAATGTTCGAACCTATAACGGCGGCATAGGTCGCGGTCAGGTTACCGCTCCCCATCAAAAGCGACGAGAATAAAACGCTCATAGGTATATTGTTTATCAAATTCGCCGCCAATGTGGAAGCTATTCCGTATGTGAACAAAGTATTCCCTGAATTTAATAATTCCGCTATTTTCTCCGTCGTCCCTGAACTTTCCAGCGCAAGCACTATGATAAACATCGAGATAACAAGAGGAATAACCTCCCAGGGAGTCCGGACGACAGTACTAAAAAGTTCCACAGGCCTGCGGCGAATAAAAAGCGATATCAGAAAAACACCCGATACCAACATTGTGAATCCCGCAACCGAAATAAGCCACATCGGAATATGTATGAAGCCGGAAACCGTCAACATCAATGTACATACAATCAGCATCACCAGGCCGAAAACAAGTAATGTTTTTTGTTTTATTACTACATTTTCGCACATAACGCTAACCGGTTGTTTCAAGCGCTTGCGGAAAATAGCATATAATACCGCAAACGCCATTACTACCGCAAAAAGCGCAGGCAGCGCCATGACCTTCAAGTACGCGAAAAAGTCTATTCCTGCCATCGTTCCAAGATATATATTGGTAGGATTGCCTATGATAAGAAGCATACTGGCGGTATTTGCCGCGACAAACTCAGAAACGAGATACGGAACGGAATCTACATTAGCATTTTTAGCGAAATAGCAAATAAACGGGGTAAACGTAAGAATAACCACATCGTTAGAGGTAAACACGGTGAGCGCCGACACCATGCAATAAAATATAATGAATAATCTGACCTGATTTCCACCACACTTTTGCACAGCTAAATTAGCAAGATATCTAAAAAAGCCCATTTCATCTAAAAATACCGAAAGAAGAGTCATTGAAAGGAAAAGGGCTAAAATTTTTAATGGATTGATATCCGAATCCGCCATCAACCCATTTGCAGCCTCATGCCATGACAGCAACCCCAAAAACAGTAACATGAGCGCACCTAAAAGCGCCGGAATAAAGAAAATACTGACGTCATAACCCCTGATCTTAATCTGCGGCTTAATCAGCGCAAGCGCGATAGTGCCGGTACACGCAATTGCGGAAATAAAAACAGTCACCACATCATTTTCCTCCCGTATACACCGGGATGCACACACATTTTAAGCATGAATCCGCTTCATTCCTGTCTCATCACCATGTTAAATGTACGGTAATGCTTATTTTTCGGTTCAACCGTTAATTCGGAAACGCCCGGATCGGGCAACGTCAAAAAACTCCGCACTCCACATCCTACCGCACGCCAACGATTAACGATACCCGCTCTTTCGCACCGTCTATCCCCATTAGCGTACCCTTAACCAGATATGTCCCCTCAGCCACTGCCGCGCCTTTCCTGTCTGTCAAATCCCACGACCCTATACGGCGCTTGCCGGTGCCGGCGGATTTATCCGTAATGCCTATGGTCTTGACGAGCGTACCGAACGCATTGTAGACAGACAGCTTTCCGTCCCTGACCGCCCTGCCCTGCCGGAAGATGTTTACATTCCCCAACCGCCTTGACACCGGATTGGGCCCTGCGGTAACCACGCTCGCCGTTATCACCACCGGAGGGACCAGCGCGACATCGTCATTAACATTATCCGGTATAATCCTGTCACCTGACTTTACCGCTATGGGCATCTCCTCGAAAATCGCCACATACATGGTATCGCGCCGCACAAGCAAGTCTGTTCTGGCCGCAGTCATAACACCGTCGCTCCATTTGACAAACTGGTATCCGTTGTCGGGAACCGCAGTAACAAGCGGGCCGGACAGATCGTAGCGAACTATGTGGACTAAGGTATCGACAGGCGCTTCCGCGACAACATCCGAATCATCATCACCCGGCACGTTAGCAAACGGCTCAATTTCAATGGTACCGCCATCACCATCAACAACATCATCGCCTCCGTCAACAACATCATCACCACCATCACCTGTGTCATCACCGCTGTCGTCAACATCGGGAGGCGGGGGCGGAATCCACTCGCCGGTCACGACCTTGCCGCCGGCGCCGCCTACGTACATCACACTGAAGGGGATGAGCTCGAAGATCGCCACTACATCAATATCCTCCTGCACATTGGCGTCAACGCGAACGCTGTCCGTCACGCCGTCGCTCCACTTCGCGAAGCGCCAGCCGACTGTAGTCGGATGCACCATCGCCCGCACGGTCGGGCCGGTCCCGCCTATAGCGCGCTTATAAGCAGCCGGCAATGTTGCGGCGGCCCCCGAATTGTCTATGCGCAAAATACCGTTGCCCTCTACATTATAGGTCAGCGTTGCGGTATCGGAAACAAAAATCGCCGTGAACACAGTGTCCTGCCACGCGGTATCCGCGGCCCGGACGGCAGTGCCGGCCGTACCCCTTGGCTCATCGTCCCATCGCACAAACTTGAACCCGGCAGCGGGCACTGCCTCTACCCGCGGGCCTGTAGACCCGTACTCCACCATGTTCCTTGATGTGTCCGATACTCCGAAGCCCACCGTGTCCGTACCTGTACCCACTATAACCCGCCCGTTGGCCCGCGCGGTGTAGGCGATTTCGTACTTCCTGAGGACAAAGCGCGCCTCTATCTCCACATCGCCGGAGAGTTCCGACAGCGCGACCGTCAAACCGCCATTCGAAATACCCGCAACCTTAAAGCCGTCATATTGACCGGCGGCAAGCTTTTCATCACCGAGATACCATCCCGCAAACGACTCCCCTATATCTGTCAGGCCCGCGGTTACGCCCGCGCCGCCAATACCCGGATTTACCGTCTGCCGGTGGATCGCCGGGGCCTGCGCAGACGAGCCCGAAAGCTGTCCGCCGAGGCCGGCTTTGAAAGTCATCGTGTATGTGGGGATCCCCCTCTTAATATAAGGATAGTTGTTCGCCCAGCCCCAGATCGTATCCGTCGCGAAAAGCCACGAGTAAGTGGCGTCGTTCAGCATCTCCACGGTGGTCTTGCCGGTCCCACCACCGGCTGAGGCAGCCTGCCCGGACCGCTCCGTGTCCCAAAAACTGTTTGAAACCGTACCCAAGTCGCTGTTGACCCCGGCAAGCCCGCCCACGGCGCTGCTGCCGGTCACGGTACCTGCGAAGTACGACAGTGCAACCGTGCTCGCGGAGTTTTCGCCCACAAGCCCGCCCACCGCCGTCTCACCGGCGACATCGGCAAACGAGTAGCTGCGCCAGACCGCCCCCATATCGGTGTTGCGCCCAAGCAGCCCACCCGCCCGCTGAACGCTGCCGGTTACCGTTCCCGTGGTATAACACCCTATTATACTGCCGCGATCGCTGGACCCCACAAGCCCGCCGACGGAGGTCCCGCCGCTTACATCCGCCGACGAATAGCTTGATACTACAACGGTCCCCGGCGCAAGAGCAAAATCAAGGCCGCCCACCAAACCGCCCACATCAACTACCCCAACCACCCGACCCGATGTGTAGCAGCCATCTACCCGCGTACGCACCATACGGCCCACAAGAGCGCCCACGTACCTGTGCCCGGCCACGGATTCAGCGTGAACGTAGAGGTTACGTATCTCCGCGCCGCGCGCAAACCCGAACAGGCCGATATTAGCCCCCTCAACCTCGCTCGCGATATTGCGGTTTATGTAAAGCCCGCTTATCGCAAACCCCTTGCCGTCAAACCGCCCGGAAAACGCCTTCGTGGAGTCCAACACCTCCGCGTCGGCCCCCGTGCCGTCAGAATACAGCACAACCCGCCGGCCTATGGGCGCAAACCCCAAACCTTCGTTTAAGTCGCGGCTGGGCGAGGCGTCTATGGGGCCGGTCAGTTCGTAAGAACCGTCTAACGGGAATTCCCCGTCTACGCCTATCTTCAGGAGATCGTCAAAGGTGGATATCTGTATAGCCCCGGCAACCTGTGAATAGGCGGAAGCGGCAAAAACCACGGCAAAGAGGGCGGCAACGCAGGCAAAACGCCCGCAGCGGCTGGCAGTCATCATATCAAATCTCCGGGATGGGGTGGTACCTGTATCTATATACATATATTATACACTAAAAACGCCCGGATTACAATCATTGTTTGCGTAAATAAAGGGCGGCCGGGAACGACCGCCCCTGCACAGCAATATTTTGGGGCCTGATATCCTTAAATCCCCATTCAAACAAGGCGCTCAAGGCTGATAAACAGGACGCGCCCTGTCTATCTCGGCCATATCCTCGGCCGTCAGCACTACCTTGGCCGCGCCCACGGTCCTCTCGGCCTGCAACGGCTTGCGCATACCCACAATCGCTGCGGTAACCGCCGGATTGTGCAGCGTCCAGGCTATCGCTACCTCCGCCGCGTAGACCCCCTTCCTCTCCGCCACCGTCTTGAGAACCTCCACAAACTTCAAGTTCGCGGCTAGCCTCGCGCCGGTATAGTTAAAATCCCTCTTGCGCCAGTCGTCGTCGGACAGCGAGGCTATACGCTCAGGCGTCATCCGGCCCGTCAGCAGCCCGGAGGCCATCGGCGAGTAAACTATCACCCCAATGTCCTTACTGTAGCAGTACGGCAGAATATCCGGCTCAATAGAGCGGTTAATCAGGTTGTACGGCGGCTGCAAAGAGGCTATCGGTGCAATCTTGGCCAGCCGCTCCATCTGCTTCACGCCGTGGTTCGAAACCCCTATCCAGCGCACCTTGCCCTCCTTCTGCAGCTTGACCATCTCCCCCCACGCCTCCTCAATGTCGGCATTAGGGTTGGGCCAGTGGATCTGGTAGAGGTCTATGGCCTCCACCCCCAAACGGCGCAAACTGCCCTCGGCCTCCCTGCGCACGCTCTCGGCCTTGAGCCGGGGAAACGCCTCGCGCGACTTGTTGTTCTCCTCGTCCCAGCAAAGCCCGCACTTGGTGAAAACATACGGCTTGTCGCAGTCAAGCATATCCCTGAGCGCGGCGCCCACAACCTCCTCGCTGTGGCCCAGCCCGTAAACGGCGGCCGTGTCTATCCAGTTCACCCCAAGCTCCACCGCCCTGTGAATGGCGCCTATGGAATCACTATCGTCCTGCTCACCCCACCCCCACTGCCACGAACCGCCTATAGCCCACGCGCCAAGCCCAACGCGGGAAATCATCATGTCACTGTGCCCAAGCCTGCGCTTTTCCATAAAATACCCCCTTACGATAAAGATGTACCGATACCACCATCATAGTAATATACAAGATTACGAAACGATTGGCAAGGATATTTTTACACAGCGGGAAATACGGGGATTTTCCGCGACGCATTTCCCATTAAAAAACTGTAACTTGCGCTTTTCTGCAAAAAACGCTGTTCTGAGACGAAAAATCAAGAGATTTTTTGACACTACTCCCGATTTAATGGGAAATACGGTTAATCGCGGACGGTAAATTGGGGTTTAGCGTTGTGTTCACGTTTTGTGGGGGCGCGATTCATTGCGCCCGTATGCAGTGCGAAATTTAACCATGGGGCCGGGCCGCATTGCTGCACTATTGCGGGGCCGCGGAGTTCTGCAAACAACGCGCACTATACAGGCCCGTCTTGTAGTAGTAGTGCCTGTCCACGCCTGCGCCGTCGTAGCCCATGTACCGGACCCAGGCGTAGCTCGCATCGTTCTCCGTGGCGCTCCACCAGTAGCCGTAGTCGCCGACATTGATGAAACTGCCGCCGTAGCCGCGGCCGCCGGGCAGGGCCGAAAAGCTAAAATCATCCGTACCGTTACCTTTTCTGCTCCAACCGGTTTTTGATTTCAACTTTCTGCCCGCAATCTTATCCCCACCGGCAGTCTCAACCAAATCGTCCCAATCACTATTACTCGGCAACCTCCACCCCGCCGGACAAGCGCTCATCGCCGTATTCCAGTCGTAAAGCCGCCCATACTTCTGGCAGTTATCGTCTTTATTTTTATAACATGAGGATTTACCGATTTGATAGTTCAAATTTTCCGCCATCCAAGTCTGATTCCCAATCCTTACAGTACGATACGTCTTACCATCCCTCGGATCCGTAAAAGTGCCCAAACTGACAGATGGTGCAGCAACAGAAACCGTATTCGGCTTCTGTACCGATTTAACCTGCTGTTGAGGCTGCGGCGACGGTGCGGGCGGAACAACCGTCTGTTGCTGACTTGCCGGATGGCTTGTTTCCATGAATTTTTTGTACATTGCCGCGCCGGACTGCTCGCCTATCTGCGTATCTACTACAGCAACATTTCTTATCGGCACCTTGAGGCCTTGGGCAAAAACGCCGGAGAATAGGAGCATTAACAGCAATAGGGTCAATCTCTTCATTTAAAAAACCCTGTCTTTGGAGAAATGGGGTAAAATGACCAAATATGACCGCAATAATGGGCGCGAGAAATCGCGCCCATTCATAACCAATGCCAAAATTACGCCTCAACAGCCGGCGCTTCGGCGGGTACTTCCTTCTTGGGCGCGTCTTCGAACGGGTCGTTTATTACCACGTCCGTGTCGTCGCCGTCTTCGCCCTCACCCTTTTTCCTGGCGAGTTTGATTTCCGACTCCGGCTTGATGGGGAACGCGGCGCGGTGGTCGGCCCACAGCTTGCCGTCCTTGCCCTTGAAGAACTCGCCGATGCTTAGGATGATCTTGCGGCCCTCCATATCGAACTCGGTAACTGTAGCCGGGATCTTGTCGCCCACCTTGTACACGCGCGACGGGTGGTTGACGTCCTCGCCGAGCTGGTTGAGCGGCACGAGGCCCTCGACTTCGTCTTTGAGGCTTACGACCATGCCGCGGTCGAGTATGCGCGCGACCTCGCACGACGGGAACTCGGTGCCCACGGTGTACTCCTTCGCCAGATCGCCCCACGGATCTTCGGTGAGCTGCTTGATGCCCAGCGATATGCGGCGGCGCTCCTGATCGATATCGAGCACCTTGCTCTCCACGATATCGCCCTTCTTGAGAATCTCGCCTGGGTGGTTGATCTTCTTCGTCCACGACATGTCGGAAACGTGAATGAGGCCATCTACGCCCTCCTTGAGTTCCACGAACGCGCCGAACGCGGCGATGTTGCGCACCTTGCCCTTGAGTACGGTNCCGATAGGGAACTCCGACGGCACGTTCTCCCACGGGTCCGGCTCAAGCTGCTTGAAGCCGAGCGATATCTTCTGGCTCTCCTTGTCGATCTTGAGCACAACGGCCTCCACGATGTCGCCGATGCCGACGATCTTCGACGGGTGCTTGATGTGCTGGGTCCACGACATCTCGGAGATGTGGATGAGGCCCTCGATCCCCTTTTCAAGCTCCATGAACGCGCCGTAATCGGTAATGGACACGATCTTGCCGCGCACCTTGGAACCTTCGGGGAACTTGTCCTCGATGCCCTTCCATGGATGTTCCGTGAGCTGCTTAAGACCTAAGGAGATGCGCTCCTTGTTCTCGTTGAAGTCGAGCACCTTGATCTGGAGCTTGTCGCCCAGCGCCACGATTTCGGAGGGGTGGTTGACGCGGCCCCACGACATATCGGTAATGTGCAGCAGGCCGTCTACGCCGCCGAGGTCTATAAACGCGCCGAAGTCGGTGATGTTTTTGACGGTACCCTCGCGCACCTGGCCCTTGTCGAGCTCGGCGAGGATTTTTTCGCGCATAGCGCTGCGGTCTTCCTCAAGTATTACCCTGCGGGAGACAACGATGTTGCGGCGGGTCTTGTTGACCTTTATAACGCGGAACGTAAACGTCTGGCCGATTATGGCGTCCATGTCGGGAATCTGGCGCAGGTCAATCTGCGAGCCCGGCAAAAAGGCGTCCACACCGAACAGGTCCACAACCACGCCGCCCTTGATGCGGCGGACGAGGCGGCCCTCAACGGTGTCCTGCTTCTCGAATACGTCGTAAATCTTGTCCCAAACCTTGAGGAAGTCGGCACGGGATTTCGAGAGGATGATCTGCCCCTCGCTGTCCTCGACCTGCTCCAGAAACACATCTATCTCGTCGCCCGGCTTGTAGTCCTGCACGTTCTTGAACTCGGAGAGCTGTATTATGCCCTCAGACTTGAAGTTGACGTCAATGATAACTTCCTTGTCGGTGATGCGGAGAATCCTGCCCTTCACCACCTGATTCTCTTCAATGCCCTCGAGCGACTTGTCGTAATCCTTGAGAATGTCGTCCACCTGCCCGGGGAGGTAAAAACTTTCTTCGAAATCGGAGAGGTCAACCGAGTTGCCCGAGGCGTCTACGCCTGTGACGGGCTTCTTTTTGAGTTCAACTTCTGACATATTAGGGGTTACTCCTTCTTACTGCGTACTGCAATTGGTTAAGGTTTAAGGTTTGGACGCATTGACAGCGGCGGCCGGGGAGCCGTCCCTGCGCAAACATCCGGTTTATTGCTGTGGATATCCCGATTGCGGAACATCCGGTTAATCTATAATATTTTATGATGACAGCAAGCGGCCACAGGCGGCCGCACCCGCGTCACGTCTTAACTTTGTTGACAATGAACATTATCTGATCCTCAAGCGTCATACCCGTGGTATCCATCTCTATCGCGCCGCCGGCTTTCGTTAACGGGCTGTTGGCGCGGGTCGAATCCTTGTGGTCCCTCGCCTCTATATCCTTTATCAGCTCCTCCACCGACTTACTGACCCCCATCGCCGCGAAATCCTTCTGGCGGCGGCGGGCGCGCTCCTCTACGGAGGCAACCATGAATATCTTCACATCGGCGTCCGGGAAAACTACGGTACCTATATCCCTGCCCTCGCAAACCACCGACCGCCCCTGCGCGGCCTGCCTCTGCTGCTCAACAAGGAACTTCCTGACCACATCCCTCGCGCAGTAATCCGAGACGCTTTTGGTAACCGCGTCGGAACGGATATCCGCAGAAACGTCGTCCCCGTCCATGATTACCCGCACATCCGGCGGCAAGCCCTCAAACGCGATCGTCGTATGGGCCATTATGATACCCAGCGCGGTATCGTCGTCGTAGCGGATTTTCAGGCGCTGCGCCTTGAGCGTAACGGCCCGGTACATCGCCCCGGTATCAAGGTACGTGATGCCCAACCGCGCCGCGACCGCCTTAGCCGTCGAACTCTTACCCGACCCCGCAGGGCCGTCAATCGCAATTATCATATCATCGCCGTATGATATATATTAAATAAGATATTAAAGCTATTCAATATATATCATGGGCGTGCGAAAATGCAAATTTTTGAAAAAATTGATGCGTACGGGGACCCATCCCTAAACCCGCAAGTCGGGCGACCCTATATCCTTATATAATGCCCCGCGCTCGATTACCGGGTCGACGTAGTCCCTTATGAACTCCCCCNCCTGCTCCGGCGCGCGGCCCACGAACTGGCGGACGTCCATTATAGCGGACAGGTCGGCGGCGGTCATCCCGAAAACCGGGTCCCCCGCGATCCGCTCCATCAAATCGTTCGCCCCGCCCTCGACCTTGACCTTTTTCCCCGCCTCCATAGAGTGGACACGGATGCGCTCGTGCAGTTCCTGGCGGTCGCCGCCCTTTTTGACGGCCTCCATGATGATGTTCTCGGTAGCCATAAACGGCAGCTCTTCGTTTATGTGCTTCGCGATGACTTTTGGGTACACGACAAGCCCGCCGCATACGTTGATGGCGATGATCAGCGCCGCGTCCGCCGCGAGGAACGCCTGCGGGATGGATATCCGCTTGTTGGCGGAGTCGTCAAGCGTCCGCTCGAACCACTGCTCGGCGGCGGTCATGGCCGGGGAGAGGGCGCTTGACATCAAAAAGCGGCAAAGCGCCGTCAGCCGCTCGCTGCGCATCGGGTTGCGCTTGTAGGCCATGGCCGACGACCCGACCTGCCCCTTCTCAAACGGCTCCTCGACCTCCTTGAGGTGCTGCAGCAGGCGGATATCATTGGCCAATTTGTGGAGAGACTGCCCAAGCCCGCTCAAAAGGGACGCCGCCTGCGAGTCGACCTTCCTCGTGTACGTCTGCCCCGTCACCGGGAAAACGTCGTCAAACCCCATCTTCCCGGCTACGGCTTTGTCAAGCGCCCTGACCTTTTCGTGATCACCGTCAAACAGGTTGAGGAACGACGCCTGCGTCCCGGTAGTCCCCTTGACGCCCCTGAATTTAAGGGCCGACTCGAACCTCTGGATATCGTCAAAATCCATCAGCAAATCATAAATCCACAGGCAGGCCCGCTTGCCGACGGTCGTGAGCTGCGCCGCCTGAAAGTGGGTGAAACCGAGAGCCGCAAGTTCAGCGTTGTCTATGGCAAACTTTTTAAGGGCGGATATCAGGGCGGCAAGGCGCCCAAGCAGTATGCGGCACCCCTCGCGCATCTGTATCAGGTCGGTATTGTCCCCCACAAACGCGCTGGTCGCGCCAAGGTGTATAATCGGCATGGCAGACGGGCAGACCGCGCCGAAAGCCTTGATGTGCGCCATAACATCGTGCCGGGTCTCCTTCTCGAACGCGGCGGCGGCGGCGAAGTCTATATTGTCGACGTTGGCCCGCATCTCGGCGATCTGGCCTTCGGTGATGGGGAGGCCAAGGTCCCGCTCGCACTCGGCGAGGGCGGCCCAAAGCCTGCGCCACGTCCCGAATTTGCGCGCAGGGGAAAACAGCGCAAGCATCTCGCGGCTGGCGTAGCGCTCCGACAGGGGGTTGGTGTATTCGTGTTCGTTTGCCATGACAAAAATATAATAGATGCCGCAGATAATATGGGGTTTATGTTTTGGCGGCAGCCCGAAACGGCGCCACGCAGGGTGGCAACGGCATACCGGCCCCACAAAAAGCAATTTTTCGTTGATTTTGCCGCAAGGTTAATGTATATTGTTATATAAAGATACCGTAATAAGGAGGTATTTTATGGCTACAACTGCCGATATGTGCATTTCCGTTGACCCGGAGACCAAAGCCGGGGCGGAGGAGTTATTTGCCACGTTTGGTATTACTGTTGATGAGGCAGTGAATATGTTCCTGCACCAGTCTCTGCTTACGGGCGGCCTGCCGTTCAGCCTGCAGCAACCGCGCTACAATGAGGAGACCGAGGCGGCTATACGCGAGGCGCGGGATATAGCAGCCGGACGAATCCAGACGAAGACGTACAAAAGCGTTGCGGAGATGAACGCAGACATAGACGCCGATCCGCCCGGATTGGTTTCTTGTTTACAAAATTGACAAAGGAGATCTGATTCTGACGGCTTCTCGAACGGGTACACACGCAGATTTGTTCAAAAAATAGCGGCCAATTCGTTAAGCGGTGTTTAGCGAATAAAATAAGGAGATATAACATGAAAAAAAGAAATGCCGAAGCCCGCACACACGGCGGGGAAACCGGGATCAAGGCAGGGCACCGGATGCAGGGGCGCGTTTGAACCAGCGTGTCCACGATTCTGTCGAGCTCGGATTTGACTTTTTCGGTCATGCTGACATCCCTCCCGTACATAATTCCCGGCAGAAAATCAAGTTTATCCCGACCCCGAATATTTTTTTTATTTATTTCTTGACCTTAGCCCCTACATATAGTATCTTATAGTGTAGCTTTAACTACATCTTGTAGATAAAGACACGCAAACATTGCCAAAAAAACATCAAAAAAAGGGTGCTATAAGACTATGATTTTACGAAAATTATCCATCTTCGGCTTCAAATCTTTCGCGGAAAAGACCGAACTTTCTTTCGGTGGGGGGATGACCGCCGTCATCGGGCCAAACGGGTGCGGCAAGAGCAATGTGGTAGACGCCATCCGGTGGGTTTTCGGGGAGCAGCGGGCCTCCATGCTGCGCAGCGCCAACATGCAGGAGGTCATTTTTTCGGGCACGCAGAGGCGCCAGCCCCTCAATCTGGCGGAGGTCACCCTTATAATAGAGAACAACAAGGGCATCCTGCCGGTCGAGTACGGGGAGGTGGCCATCACGCGGCGGGTGTACCGCAACGGGGAGAGCGAATACCGCCTGAACAAGGTCCCCTGCCGGCTCAAAGACATCCAGAACATCTTTTTGGATACCGGGCTGGGGAGCAGCGCCTATACTACTATAGAGAACAAGATGATCGAGAAGATCCTCTCCGACAAGGCCGAGGAGCGCCGGATCCTGTTCGAGGAGGCCGCCGGGATCGGCAAATACAGGCAGTCGCGCAAGGAGACCCTCTCCAAGCTCGACAAGACGCGCCAGGACCTGCTGCGCATCTGCGACAAGGTCACGGAGTCGGAGCGCCAGGTCAAAAACCTCGCCCGCCACGTCGAAAAGGCGAAAAAGTACGCTACAAACAAAGACGCGCTTAAATCCATAGAAATAGCCTTCGAAAACAGGAAATACGCCGCGCTTACCGAGGAACTGCGGCAGCGCAAGGCGTTTTTGGAGGAGGCGGGGGCGCGCTACGAGGTGCTGCGGGCGTCCATAGCCACGGCCGAATCGCGGGTGGACAAGATGTCGCTTGAGGCCATAGACAAGGAGCGGAACCTGCAGATTGCCTCGCGCGTGGTGGCCGAGGCCGGCGAGAAGATCGTCGAGATAGACAAGGACGTCTCCATAGCCCGCGTGCGCCTGAAGAGCCTCGGAGCCGACATCGTGCGGCTTGACGACGAGGCGGCGCAGCTCGACAGGCAGGTCGAGGAGAAGACGCAGACCAAAATGCACATTGAGATGAGCCTCGTGGAGCGCGAGGCCCACCACCGCGAGAGCGCCGAGCGCACCGCCGGCGCGGGCGGCGAGCTGGCGCGGTTCGAGGAGCAGCTGGCCGCAAAAAGGCGCGAGGCGGACCAGCTCGGGCGCGAGCAGGTAGAGCTGGCCAACCAGATCGGCGAGGCGAAGAGCAAACACAACGCCTCGGCGTCGGCGCTAAACGGCGCGTTTGACGGCAAGGCGCGCAGCGAGCGCGAAATTCACAATTTAGAGTCGCGCTTCGACGAGCTCAACGACGCGGTAGAGGCCTGCCGCACGCAGCTCGCGCACGAAACCGACGCCAACAGCAACCTCTCGCAGGCGCGGGAGACGCTTCTGGGCCGCATAGAAAAAGAGAACGAGCGCTACGACGAGCTGGTAGAGAAGGAGAAGTACCTCGCGGCGCAGATATCCTCAAACCAAAAACTCCTGTCGCAGCTTGAGGGGCTCAACGCGGCGTTTGAGGGGTACGAGGCGGGTGTCAAGGCGCTCCTTACCGCAAAGCCCGCCGGCCTGCGCGGTATCGCGGCGGACCTTATCAGCGTAAGCGACGACGGCCTGCTGCCGCTCGTTGAGAAACTGGCGGGGAACGTCATCCAGACCGTGGTCTTTGATACCGACGCACAGCTTGAGGCGGCGGTGGAGTTCCTGAGAAACGAGAAGGCCGGGTCGGCGCGGATGGTGTCATTAGAGAGCCTGAACCGGTTTTCGGGCGCGGGCGGCCAGGGGCGGGCGGCCATACAAAATATATTGTCGTCGACAAGCGGGCTGCGGGACGTGCGGGCGCTTATCAATACCGATGACGGCTGCTCGGTCCTCGCCGACCGCCTCTTCGGGAACTTCGCAATCGCCGATGACTACCGCACCGCCGCCGAGGCCGCGCGCCAGCTCGGCGCGGGGGGCGCGGTTATATCCATAGCCGGCAACATTATATGCGGCGGCGACGGCAGCGTTATCGCGGGGGAATCCAAAAACGAGGCCGCAGGCATACTCCAGCGCAAGCAGCAGATCGAGAAGCTGACCGTCGATATCGGCCAGTACGAGAAAGACCACCACGCTGTGCTGACGGATAAGGAAAACTGCATAATCACCCGCGACGAGGCCAAGTACGCGCTCGTCGAGGTCAACGAAAAAATCAACAAAAGCCAGCGCCAGCAGCAGGAGCAGCAGACCACCATCCGCCACTACGAGACGGAGATGCAGACCATCACCCAGCGCGTGCAGTCGCTCACGCCGGAGATGGAGGCGCAGGCGGCCAGAATACGCGGACTGCAGGACAATATCTCCACTATAGACGCCGAGATCGCCACACTCAACAGCCGCCGCGACGCGCTTGACGAGCAGGAATCGGCGGCGCGGGCCGGCGTGCAGGCAATGGAGGATGAGCACAAGGCGCTCGCCGAGAAACTCAAAAACGTAGAAATCGAAACGTTCGGCCTGGCCAACACCATCGCCAACAACAAGCGCGACATAGAGCGGCTGACGACGGAGATATCGCAGGCCGGCGCTGTCAAGCAGGTAAAGATCGAGGAGAAGGAGATGTGCCGCGCCGAAATAGCCGGCCTTGAAAACGGCAGCGCGGACCTTGACGCCGAGCTCGAAGCCGCAAAGGCAAAACGCACGGAGCTTGAGGCCGAAAGGGATCTGGTGCGCGAGGACTACAACGGCTGGATGCTGCTGATAGATGAACTGCGCAAGGAGATAAAGGCCATGAACAGTGAGCACGGGGACGCCGGCAACAAGATCCACGACGCGCAGCTCAAGCGGGACCACGCCGAGCAGGAGCGCAGGTACGGGCGCGAGAGGATGTTCGAAGCGTACGAGATAGACCTTGAGGGGCTTGAGCAGGAGGGGCTCGCGGAAATAGACGAAGACGACGAAGCGGTTACGCGCGAGATAGCCATGTACAAAGAGCGCCTCAAGCACATAGGCATGGTGAACATGGCGGCGCTTGACGAGTTTGAGACGGAGAGCGCGCGCCTGCAGGAGTTCACGACGCACAGGGACGACCTGCAGGGCGGCGTCGACAAGCTCGAAGACGCTATAAAGAAGCTTGACAAGGAGGCAAGGGAGAAGTTCATCGCCACGTTCAACGAGGTGCAGAAGCACTTTATGGAGATGTTCACCACGCTCTTCGAGGGCGGCGAGGCGAGTTTGACGCTGCAGGAAGGCGTTGACCCGCTTGAAGCGGAAATAAACATAAGCGTAAGGCCCACCGGCAAGAAGATGGGCGGCATACAGCGGCTGTCGAGCGGCGAAAAGGCGCTTACGGCTATATCGCTGCTGTTCGCGCTCTACTTGGTCAAGCCATCGGCATACTGCATCCTCGACGAGCTTGACGCGCCGCTTGACGACGCCAACATTTCGCGTTTTGTCAATGTGTTAAGAAAGTTCGCCGAGAAGACGCAGTTTATAGTAATTACGCACAACAAGAGGACCATGGAGGCCGCGGACCTGCTCTACGGCGTTACGCAGCAGGAACTCGGCGTCTCGACTATCGTATCGGTGAAGTTTGAGGAGGCGGGGGTCAGGGCGGCGTAAAACTCGGCGCGCGTGCATGAAGATGCGATTCATTTTTCGTTACGGTGGTTCTTCTGCACCAGCGCCATGTAAGACTTGAGGTCCTGAGTATTCTCGTTTGGCGAGGCCAACGAAGCCTTTACGGCAATGCCCACCGTATGCCCCGCCACGGTGAACGCGCTCTCTTTGGTTTTGTTGATTATGCGCTCCCTGACGACAGCGGTCCCCTCTTCACCTGTCATGGGCAATAACATCAACAGTTCGGGGGAGCTTCCCGAACCTGCTCTGCCGATAAGGTCAACATCGCGCAGCAACGGCTCTAACAGTACGAACAGCTGGGGCAGCAGTTCCGCGGTATCTTCAGGCTTAAGGGGCCTTGCCCCGTCCGGACGGATTATTTTGTCTATAGATACGAATATCGTGGCGAACGGCGTTTTGTAGCGCAGGCTGCGCTTTATCTCTTTGTTCATCAGGAAGAAAAGATTGTTGGCGTTGAGCGCCTCGGCAGGCAGCTTTATCTTTACGCTCGCCGTACCGGCATCAACCGCCGGCGCGGGCGCCTGCGGCTTCCTGTTATCCATAAACGCGCCGTTCGCCGCGTCATACGACTCCCTGAAACGGTCGGTGAGGCGCTGCCTTACATCCATCAGCACGCTGCGTGGTATCTGTTCCTGCTGCGCAAGCTGGGAGAACATTTGCGTTTGCAGCTGCGCGAGTATATTTTTCAGCGAATCGCTCGTGTTCCCGCTGTCGGCGCCGCAGGCCTCCACAGCCATCTTCGAGCTGACCTCCTCTATGTAGCCGGTCAGCATATCGGGGAGCTTCGACGCGTCGCCGCCGGTGCTCTGGCGTATCTCGGAGGCCAGCAGTATGAGGCGCGCGGCCTCTTCGGGCTTGGACTGTATGGCGGCCACAAGGTCGGTAACCGACGCGCCCATCGACTCGGCGGCCTCCTTGAGCGAATCGGACAGCGCCTCGCTATCCATCTTTAACCCAAGCATGCGGACAAGCTCAAGATAATCGCCGAGCGTCATCCCGTCGGCGAGCAGAGACTCCTTGAGGTGCGGGAGGATGTTCATAAGCTCCGCGTTGCCCGGCAACATGCGGCGGATGGTGTGCGCAAGGCGGTTGAGCGGCGTCTTGCCGGATTTGTACTCCTCACGCACGAGCTTGACAATTGCGAGGCTTGTAAGATCGTTGAGCTCCTTGTTTATCACCGCGGCGGAGCGCATCATCCTGCCGGTCGTTTTCTGAACCTCAATAGCCTCGTAGAGATCCTTCTTAAGCCCGTGCAGAGACTGCAGAAGCGTGTCTACGCCTATGCCGGAGGATTCGTCGATCTCGCTTTTGATCTTACCGAACGCGCTTTGCAGCTCGTCTACGCGGAAACGGCTGGTGTCGGTCCTCGCTAAAATGTCGGAGACCTCCTTGGGCTTTTCTAAGAGCGACGAGAGCGTCAGTACCTCCTCTATCTGCGCTACCGACTCGCGGCTGAGGCTGCCGGGGGNGACGTTTGTTGATGGGGCGGGATAGACGTTTTGGATTTCCGGCTGCCAGGGCATCATCTGATAACCCGGCATCACTTGAGAATCCTGCACCCCCGGCGTATAACCCTGCATCACCGGATCGCCGGCCATAACGGGCATACCATAAGCGCCCTGCGCCGCCCAGCCGCCGGTAGCGCGCGCGTCGGCCTCCTTTACTACCACCTCGTCGGCCCTGATCTTCCCGAACAGTATGTAGTTTATCCTCACCAACGGGATGCTCCCACCCACCGCCTCCGCCAGGCCCGCCTTGCAGATATCAATACCGTGAGTGTCGCCGATAAGCCCAACCAGATTTATTATCGCGTTGGGATCCACCCCGCGCTCAAAACTTATGGACGAGAGCCCAAGCTTGTCGAAGTGCGCCAGAATCTTCCCGGTGTTGAAAGACTTGTCGAGCGGCCAATCCTCAATCATAAAGGTCCCGTTGGCCACGATTATGGTAATCATGTCCCGCCCGCTAAAACTCGCGTTGAGCTGCTCGCAGAACGAGACGGCGTTTCTGGCAACGTTGGGGTGCCCGCAGCCGTAGAGCATCGCCCCGTTCAGCATCATCACGAACAGACGCGCTATAACGGGCACCTCTTTTTGCCATGCATCGTTTTGGTTTGCGGTATCCATGGTATTCCCTGTTATAGATTACAGGATTAAATAATAGCGGGCGGGATTTAAACCCGCCCCTGCAAGTACGTATGTATTGATCGTATAATATACATCAAGGACGGGTTAAATACCAAATCCTATTCCAAACGCACCCGGTCCACCCAAACCGAAAACTTCTCCCCCTTNCCCGCCCGCAGCTCCACCTCAACGTCCTCATTGGGCGACAACACCGGCTCCGGCAGCGCAAATTTCAGATTCGTCCACGTACCGCTCTTCCAGTCATTATACTTCGCGCTCTTGGACACGGCAAACCCCGGCGCGTTGTAATACACCCACTTCCCCTCCGGGCGCCTCAGCCGCACCGACAGCCTCCCCTCCCCCCGCGCCGACATCGTCAAAAACCTGTTCGAGGCCGACGCCTGCAAACGCACCCGCGCCGCCGTCCTGTTCTCCGTCTCGTGCATCCCGCTCACCCGCAGGCTGTGCGTACCCGTCCGCGCGAAACGGCTGTCCCGCGCGACAACGAAACGGGCATCGCCCGACATCCACCCGTCAACCGAAACCGCGAAATCGCCCCTGACCAGATTGGGGTCTATGGCATCGCAATTATCATTACCGGTAGACGCGGTATCGCCATACAATACAGACGCCCTTACAAACCGCGCCCGAACCGGCAAATGGTCCGAATACCCCTTGCCGACGTGATACCTCTGCTTCCCCCTGAACACCATCTGCCACCGGTACGGCACATTATCCCTGAGCAGCCGCCCGTCCCACGTAAAAACCTCAAACGTCCCGCCTATGTACGAGTACCCCAGCGTATCAAACATAGACGGCGGCAGCAGTATGTGGTCTATCGTCTGGTTCGCGCCCCTGAAAACGTAGCTCCGCCTGCCATCCTCGGCGATGTCGAGCCAGGGGTTGTAGTGGCAGTCGCCGCACTCCGGCAGCTCCCCCTTGCAAAAAAACCTGTACGGCGACGACGCGCGCGGGCCGGGCGCCACCGTCCGCAAAACATGGTTTATCCCCGTGCGCCCCTCCGTATCGTTAAACCCCGCAGTATGGAAAGACGCGTACTCGTCATGGTTGGAGTTGAGGTCGCCCATAATAACGTAATCCGTACCCGGCGGCAGCCGGTCAACGCGCCTGCGCAGTATCTCGGCGGCGGCAAGGCGCGCCGACTCCTTGTGACGCTTGGACGGCCAGTGGTTGACGAATACCCTAAACTCGTCGCCCCCCCGCGCGATTACGGCCTCAAGGATTGGGCGGGACTTGTCTACCGGGTAATCAATCTTCTCCCTGATAGGCAGTTTTGAGATAAGCGCGGTAACGGTCGCAGACTTGGGCGCGTCCGCGGCCGCCGCGTAAGGGTACGGCGCACCCATCCTGTCAAGAAGAGTTTGCAGCTCTTTGATGACGTTCATGTTCTCGACCTCGCAAAGCCCTATAACATCGGCCCCAAACGCCGCGATAACCTCCGCAGTCCCCTCTAACTTCTTCCTCTGAACCTCCTCGGTCCACCCGTACCACCCCGGCTTGTACTCGTTGTACTCCCCGCCGTCCAAATTAAAATCAAACAGGTTCTCGACATTGTAAAACCCCAGCGTCAGCGTATCGGGAAACGGCGGCTCCTTAGGCCTGCCCTTATCCCTGTCCTTATCTTTCTTGACAATGGCCGTGCCGCCGCCATCAGGGGCGCCTGCGGGGCCGCGGGGATAAAATACCGCGAGGAGGATGACAACAGCAAGAGCGATAATCAATACAGCTGATACGGCAAAAATGAGTTTGGTACGGCGGTTCATAGCCGTTTCACCTTTCGGTTAATGGTTAAATTCCAATACCCGAACACGCAGCCGTACCGGAAACGCGGACATCTGCAAGAATGGAGGGAGAGTATAGTGAATATAATATATCCGCCGGTGAAAATCAAAAAAAAATGATCTCCCAGTACCCGTCAATTATATTATAAAACACCGCGCGGAAGAATTGCGGTTTTTTTGATTGATTTTTGGACGTTTTTTCATCTCTCGGTTGAAGACGGGGCTGCGGCTACGGCAGTGACCCCGGCGGCGCCGTGCGATTGCTACGCTATCGTATGGCGCTACCAGTCTCGGAGACAGCGCGCACTAAACAGATACGCCTTGTAGTTGTAGTTCTTGAGCACGAGATCGTAGTCGTTGTATATGCCCCGATACCAGGCGTAGCTCGCATCGTTCTCCGTGGCGCTCCACCAGTAGCCGTAGTCGCCGACATCGTGGAAACTGCCACCGCTCCAACGGTAGCCGCCGGGCAGGGCCGAAAAGCTAAAATCATCCGTACCGTTACCTTTTCTCCAACCGGTTTCTGATTTTAACTTTCTACCCGCAATCTTATACCCACCGGCAGTCTGAACCAAATCGTCCCAATCACTATTACTCGGCAACCTCCACCCCGCCGGACAAGCGCTCATCGCCGTATTCCAATCGTAAAGCCGCCCATACTTCTGGCAGTTATCGTCTTTATTTTTATAACACGAGGATTTACCGGTTTGATAGTTCAAATTTTCCGCCATCCAAGTCTGATTCCCAATACTTACAGTACGATACGTCTTACCATCCCTCGGATCCGTAAAAGTATCGTCCGAATTGACCGATGATGTAACAGTAACTGCTTGTTGCACGCCTGCCGGCAGGCTCGTTTCCATGAATTTTTTGTACATTGCCGCACAGGCCGGCGCACTTTTCTCCAAAAGTTCGTCGAGGTTCGCCGTGCGCACGGGGGAGGCGGTAGCTACAAGCATTCCGTATTCAGTCTCGTACATCTCCACGGTGAGCGTGAAGTTGTTCCGATACTTGCTTATAATTCCGCGTACTATATAATCTGCCCCTATTTTGCTGCCGAGCGTTATTACGCAATTCTCCTCAGCGCACTCCTCCAGCACAGCCGAGCCCATAGACTGGACGGTTTCGGACGTCATAACGCTATATCTGTTACGCGGCAGGTTGTTTACTGCTTCGCGGCGGATCTCATCGGTTATCACCCGCACCTCGGCCTTGCTCATTTCTTTGGCCGCGCCGGA
>WQTH01000002.1 GCA_009786415.1 Chitinispirillia bacterium
AATGAACCCATTAACCTATTTAGCGGGAGGGACTAAATGAGTATCACAACATTAAACCCTATTGAAGTACGCAAGGCCGGAATGAGGGCCTTGAGCGCCGCCCTGGGGCATGATGGGGCGCACGCATTTTTGAAACAAGTAACGGGTGACGGGGATATTGTAAAAGAGCTTAGGGAACTGTCGGAGCCGTCTCCTGAAGAACTTATGGCTAATATCTACCGTATGCAAGAAGCCTATGATCGGGGCGAGGTAGATGTTGCAGGGCGACCGATACAGGGGGCGTCCTAATGTACAGTAATGAGGCACGGCCTGAATATCAATCAGCACCCTGTTCGCCGAGCACGACAACGGCGCGGGTCTGGGGGACGACAGTCTCTCAAATATTACAGGAAGCCGAAGACCTTCCTGTAATACGCTCTTCAGGGCGATATGGCCGGCTTGACGAAGCTCAAGGACAGGTTGGTTGCTTGCCACCGAGGAGACCAGGATGCAGGCGCGCACCGGGAAACTGCGGGCCGAATTATAAAACGGGATAAAAAATTTTGTGCATAAGGTATCGCGATAACTATATTTGTGATGATGGCGGCGGGATAAAAGAGGTGGACGCTCCCCGCCGAAAAAGGTTAATATTGGGTGCTACAATTATATGGATGGTATCAACTGTATTCCTGAAAATACCTGCGATATTGAGCGTTTGACCCACTTGCAGATCCGCCGGCACATCGAAAAATCACCGGCGGTGATACTGCCTTTGGGCGGGTGCGAGCCGTTTGGCGGGGCGGGGGAGGTTGGGGCGGAGTCGGCCTGTGTCCTCGAAGTCGCGCGGGAGCTGTCCCAACGGTGCAAAATCCTTGTGGCCCCGCTGATCCCATTGGGCTGCTCGTCGCCGTTCATCGCGTTCTCCGGCGCGGCGGGGGTCAAGCCCCGGACGTTCGTCAATATGCTGTGCGAGGTGCTTAACGCATACGTTTTTCAGGGGATAAGCAGGATTTTTCTCGTCAGCGCGGCGCCGTTTAACAGGGAACCGGCGGCGGAGGCGCTGCGCAGGGNGGAGGAGAAGCACCGGGGGGCGGTGAAGACGGCGTTTTTTGATCTCAATACCGTATTGTGCGGCGATGGGGGCAGGGATTTTGACCGGGACGACGGGCTGATCCTGTCGGTATTGTCGTACATACGCCATAAATCTAATGGTATTGATGGTATCCCCAACGCGATATTAGACGATGCGCCTTGCATGGGCGGCCGTCCCCGACAGCCCGAAATTGCCGGTATCAACGTAAAAAATGTCGACCCCAATCAATACAAAACCTGGAAACGCAGGGGCCGCGACCCCCAGAAATTCCGTGCGATTTGCCCGGACGGGTTGATATTGTCCCCGGATAATAACGAAATCACCCCCGCATGCGGCAAAGAGTATTTCGACCGGATTGTCAATGCCATACACGAAAAAATCAAGTTCGTGACGGCGCGCGTGGCGCTTAGTTTGGGCAGCAACCTCGGCGACCGCGCGTCTTTCATAAGCTCAATGGAGCGGATGCTTAGGGGTATTTTGCTCGATGTGCGGGTATCCCCCCTCATGGAGACTGAGCCGGTGGGGGTAGACGGCCCGCAGCCGCCCTATCTGAACAGGGTGATAACCGGCTATTTTTCCGGTTCCCCGCGTATGCTCCTTGTTTTATGCCAGACCTTCGAATCGGAGCTTGGCCGCACCCGCGAGTCTCCCCGTGGGCCGCGCACCGCCGACATCGATATCCTGCTTTTCGATGATTTGCGGGTAGACGACGTCTCCGCGCGGCCCCATACTCTCGTCATACCGCACCCGGAGCTGCTTAACAGGCGTTTTTGCCTTGAGGGGCTGGCGGCCATAGACCCCGGCATTACCGTCCCCCTTTCGGGCGGTGGGCGGACGGTGGGTGAATTATGTGAAAATATGGATGCGAAAGTAGCCGCGCAGAATGTATCTTTAATTGTAGATTAGCGGGGCCGGTAGTTTGGGATTGAAGATAAAATGTATATATAGGTGGTATGATAGTTGTCAACGATACTGATGAGAGGACGGTCTGATGGCGCATGAACTGAAATTTCCGCCGCACATAAATTTTCTCTGCGTAGAGGGTGTGCTCGGTGTCGGCAAGACGTCGCTTTGCGACCTGCTCGGGCGAGATTTGGGTGCCCGTCTGGTGCGCGAGGATGTGGAGGGCAACCCGTTTCTGCCCAATTTTTACTCCGACCGGCGCAGCCTTGCGTTTCAAACGCAGATTTGGTTCCTCCTGTCGCGCCACCGGCAGCTCACGGAGGCTGTTGCGCAGCAGGATCTCTTCCACACCGTTACGGTGAGCGACTATATGTTCGACAAGGACTACATCTTTGCCTCGCTTAACCTTCAGGACGACGAGCTTGCGCTCTACAACACCGTGGCGCACACGCTTGAGACATCGGTGCCGCGTCCCGACCTTGTGGTGTATCTGCAGGCGTCGACCGAGACGCTGCTGCGGCGTATAGATAAGCGCGGGCGGCCCTACGAAGACGGCATGGACGAGGGGTACATAAACAGCCTCAACGAGGCCTACAACCACTACTTCCACCACTACACCGCGTCGCCGCTGTTGATAATCAATACAAATGAGCTTGATTTTGTTGATGATGTGAGGGACTTCCGCGAGATTATAGAGCAGATTGTGAACGCCAGGCCTGGGGTAAACATCTACAACCCGCTCAGCCATAAGGACAAGATGGCGGTCTATGAACAGGCGGAGAATTGATAATGTGCAGTCCTGCGGCGGCGTTTGGGAGCGGCGATGAAGATTATCACCAAATGCTCTGAAATGGCTGATTATTCGCTTGACGCGAGGGCGCGGGGGGGGGCAGTTGGCCTTGTGCCCACGATGGGCGCGCTGCATGACGGCCATCTCTCGCTGCTTAAAACCGCGTCCCGGCATTGTGATAATGTTGTGATGAGCGTATTTGTCAACCCGGCCCAGTTCGGTCCGGCGGAGGATTTTGAGAGGTATCCCCGGCAGCTTGAGAGGGACTGCGAATTCGTGGAGGCGGCGGGGTGCGATGCAGTATTCGCCCCGTCCCCGCAGGAAATCTACCCGGATAATTACAGTACATACGTCAACGTGGAGAACATCACCGGCGTGCTCTGCGGTGCGAGCCGTCCGGGCCATTTCAGAGGTGTTGCGACCGTCGTCCTCAAGTTATTTAATATAGTCATGCCGCAGATAGCCGTTTTTGGCGCAAAGGACGCGCAGCAGGTTATCGTCATAAAGCGCGTGGTTGAGGACCTCAATTTATCCGTAAAGATAATAGCCGCCCCGACAGTAAGGGAGCCGGACGGCCTGGCGATGAGTTCCCGCAACGCCTACCTGTCGGCCAATGAACGCGCCGAGGCGCCGCTGATACACAGGGCCCTCATGTCCGCGAAGGGCCTCTACGACGGTGGCGAGCGCGGCGGCCGGTCTATAATGGATTGCGTAAGGTCAATACTTAATGAGGGGCGTCTGATCAACCCTGAATACGTTGAAGTCGTTGATACCACGCTTTTGAAGCCGCTGGACAGTATTGTTCGTCCTGCCCTGCTCGCAGTAGCCTGCCGCACCGCCGAGACGGGCACGCGGCTTATTGACAATGTCGTTCTTGGCGGCGATTTGTAAAAACTCATACCCGGGAATTATATTTAGAATCTGTCCATAAACATAAATATTTAAGGAATACAGACGCCAATGTCAAAAAAACCAGTAAATCCCGACAGGAAAGACGCCGTCCCTGTTGCCGCCAAATCCGCTGCCGCGCCGCCCTCCGCCGCACTTGCCCCCAGGGCCTTCAGGCACGGCGACCTGATTTGTTTAGGCGGGCTTCTTGTCATTGTGGCGATCATTTTTTCGTCGTTTTTGTTTTCCGGTGATATGCTGGCATCCGGCATCTCCGACCAGATTACCGCCGTTGGGCAAAAACAGTTTTACGGCAACAGCATTATGCGGTACGGGCAATTCCCGACTTGGGAATCGGGGCGTTTGGGCGGTATGCCCTCGATTGATGCCGTGTTTGGCGATGCGTTTTATCCTGTTACAGGGCTTTTGCGGCCGTTTGTACCAGCGTACCGCCTGTTTGGTTATACCATGGTGCTGCACGTATTTCTGGCGGGCCTGTTTTTCTTTCTGATGATGCGCCGCTCGTTTGGTTCCGCGCGTCTGACCGCCTTTGCCGGTTCGCTTTTTTTCATGCTGAACCCCATGTTCGTCAGCCACGTAAGCCCTGGGCACGACGGTAAAATGTTCGTCATCGCATGGTTGCCGTTTGTGGTGTGGAGGCTGCGGTCGCTTTTGAATATTCCCGGTTTTCGTAACGCAGCGATTTTGGCAGTGGGCATCGCAATGATGGTTCTTTCGTCTCATATGCAGCTAACCTACTTTGTGTGTATGGGTATATTCCTCTATTGGGTGGCTGACATCGCGAAGAGCATTGCCGCAAAGGAGGAGAAGAAGCGGATCGTCTTCAAGGCCGGTTTTTTCTGGGTGGGCGTATTTTTGGGCCTCGGCATCGCCTGCGTACAGATGTATCCCTCGTATATGTTCATAAGGGAGGCGTTTTCGGTGCGCGGCGTAGACAGAGGTTTCGAGTTCGCGGCGTCGTGGTCTATTAACTGGGCGGAGTTCGTTTCGCTGTGGGTACACGAGTTCGGCAACAGTTTAGATTACTACTGGGGCAAAAACGGCCTTAAATTGAACACCGAGTACGCCGGGGCCATTCCGCTCCTGCTCACGTTTTTGGCTGTGGCGAGCAAGCCTAAGAGTTTTTGGCGCCTCTTTTGGGCGGGAGTGGCCGTGTTGGCTACGTTATACGCGCTGGGTGCAAACACACCGTTCTTCACCGTCGCGTACCATTTAATTCCGGGTGTCAGGCGGTTCCGCGCCCCCAGTATGATTATGTTCTGGTTCTCGTTTGCCACCGCGCTTATGGCGGCGTTCTTTATTAAGGATTTGTTGACGAAGCGGTTCGAAAATTTCGGGCGGCAGCAGCAGAAGTGGACGAAAGGGCTATGGATAGCGCTCGGCGGCGTTACGCTGTTATCGGTGCTCTTCTCAGTAGAATCGGCAGTCGCAAGTTTAGCGGCTCCCATGATGGGCAATGTAAACGGGCTTACCGGAGAGTCCTCATCTAAGATCTTTACAGTGAATTTCCGGCAAAAATTCTTGCCCAACCTTTGGCTCTGGTGGTTCTTTGCTACGGTAACACTGGGTATGCTCATAGCAGTGGTCAACGGAAAAATCAAGGGTAGCACACTCGTTTATGCGCTGATAGTGATGGGTGTTGTAGACATGACCAGGGTCGACAGCCAATTCATAAAGGTTGAGAGTCCGTGGAGGTGGTACCATCGCAGCAACGCGACGCTCAACGAGTTGAAAACCGAATTCGAAAAGGCCCCGTTTCGGGTTTTTTCCATGGAGGGGACTTTCACAAAGGAAAATCAGGAGGCTCTCTACGGGCTTGAGGGTGTAGGCGGCTTTCACGACAACGAATTGAACTGCTACAGGGCGTTCAGGGGAGACCGGGGCGACAGGAATTATGTGATGGATATTGTGGAGGTAACGCCCGACGGGAGGCTGGCCTATAAAGATATGGCAAGAATGATAAGTGAGTACACGCCGTTTTTAGATCTTGCTGATGTTGAATATATACTGACTGCATCGAGAGTAGGCGGGATTGCCAAAATAAAGAACCTCACGGCTATGGGACGGTTGTCTTACGCGGCGGATTATGCGGTGATGAACGAGGAGAATGTTATTAACGCGCTCAGGACGGGTATGTATAATTACAGGACTACGGTAGCGCTGTTAGAGGAGCCGGAATTGCCGTTTACAAAAGGTAATGTTGATGAGCGTCAATTAACTGTCGAATGGAAAAAATACNCCCCGAACAAAAGAGTCGCGGCCGTCACAATGCCTGCCGACGGTTTCTTGAGGATATCGGAGGTCTATTATCCCGGCTGGCAGATAAAGGTGGATGGATCGCCTGTAAAGTATTATCGCGCGGATATGGCGTGGATGGCCGTACCGCTCAAGGCCGGCAGCTACGAGGTTGTTATGATGCCGAAATCATTATATCTCGACGACGCAATAACGGTATCGGCAATATTTATCGCAATTACCGTGTTGATATTAGTATTATCATTTATACAGCGCCGGCGTAAAACAGCGTAGGGGACGGTCGTTTTCGGCTGGTCCGCCTGCATTGGAACAGGCGCAATATTTAATCGGCTGATAGTATGTATTGATTTTGAAAAAAAGGATCACCGGCAATGGGAAAAGAGATTGAGCGTTTGATTGATATCGTGGCAAAGCTGCGGGCGCCGGACGGGTGTCCGTGGGACAGGGAGCAGACGAACCGCAGCATCTTAACATGTATGCTCGACGAGGCGTACGAGTTCTTTGAGGCCGTAGACGAAGAGTCCCCCGAAAAGATGCGCGAGGAGCTCGGCGACCTGCTGCTGCAGATAGTTCTCCACGCGCAGATCGCCGCAGAGGCGGGGATGTTTGACATCGAGGGCGTAGCTAAGGATATAAGCGATAAGCTGATACGCCGCCNCCCGCACGTTTTTGGGGATACGCAGGTATCGTCGTCAAAGGAGGTCATACAAAACTGGGAGCGGATAAAGAAGAGCGAGTACGGCGACAGCCGCCGCAAGTATATGGTAGACGACATCCCCGACGCGCTCCCCGCGCTCTTTCGGGCCGAGAAGATGCAGAGGCGCGTGGCGCAGGTGGGGTTCGACTGGAACGACATCAACCCGGCGCTGGACAAGGTGGAGGAGGAGTTCGCGGAGTTCCGGGAGGCGGTGGCCGGCGGCGATGCCCGTCACGCCGAGGAGGAATTGGGAGACATACTGTTCGCGCTTGTCAACGTGGCGAGGCATCACAGGATCAGCGCCGAAAACGCGCTCAGGGCGGCGACGTATAAGTTCGCCAAAAGGTTTCGGTTTGTTGAGGATAAGTTCAGGGAGACCGGGAAAGATATGCGCGAGGCGTCGCTTGAGGAGATGGACGTGTTTTGGGAGGAGAGCAAGCGGTCAGACGATTGACTCGTTCCACTCGCCCTTGCCGAGGCGTACGAGCACCGGTTCGGTCCCCGTGAGGTCGACGACGGTAGACGGTTCCGGGTTTTCGAGCGGGCCGGCGCTGAGCATTACGTCAACCTCGCTGCGCACCGCCTCCCTGATCTCCTCCGGGTCGTTCGCCAGTTCGCCGTCTATGTTTATTGAGGTGTTGGCCAGCGGCTCGCCGAGCAGCCTTACAAGCTCCAGCGTGACGGCGCAGTCGGGTATGCGTATGCCCACGGTCCTGCGTTTGGGCATTACGCGCTTGGGGACTAAGTTCGTGGCGTCCAGTATGAACGTGTACGGCCCCGGCAGGCACCGTTTCATCAGCCGGTAGTGGGTGTTGGAGACTTTCACGTACCTGCTGATCTGGGAGAAGTCGCTGCATATAAACGAGAAAGGGCGCTCTTTGTCTTTTTCGAGCAGTTTCGCTATTTTGTCTATCCCTTTGGGGTTGGTCACGCACGCGCCCAGGCCGTACACGGAGTCGGTCGGGTAGACGGCGATGCCCCCGCCGGACGACAGGATTTTGGCCGCCGCCTCGAGGCTGCGCTTTTGCGGGTTTACCGGATGTATGTCATATATTATCATCGGTATTGATTTTCTCCCGTTACAAATATAATATTTATACAGGGTGTCTTCATAGAAAAATAACAGTTTTAAAAGGAGATGGACGCATATGGCACTTGAAATTACCGTCAAAGCGGAGGGCACGGATCCGATTTTGGAACTTTCGGGCAAGATTGTGGACGTGGACGTGAAGAAGTTCCAGCACAAAATGGACCATCTTTACAAGAACAAGGAACTGGGCCGCGTGGTGGTGGATGTGACCCGCGCCGACTTCATAGACAGCCACGGGCTGGGCGTAATCGTGTATTTCCACACCCTGCTGCAGAAGGAGAAGCGGACGCTGGTCATACTGAACGCCAATCCCGACAATAACTCATACCTTAACAGGCTGTTTGAAGTTACGAATCTGGATAAAGTGCTGAACATCGTCTCAAAAATCAATTAAGGTGGATGGGCGGCGTCTCTGCAATGTCTGTATAGGCGGTATCTGCGGGGATATTGATTTGAATCGGGCGGAGGGTGGTGTGCAATATTTGATTAATATGTATCGCAGGGGCGGCCCTCGCGGCCGCCTTTTGCGTTTTATAACGAAATTTTACTGATTAACGGGGATTATCCTTAATTATGATTAAAATCAACGAGAATTACCTCAAACTGACCTCCTCCTACCTGTTCGCCGAGATCGCGCGGCGCGTAGAGGCGTTCAGGCAGCAGAATCCGCAAAAAGAGATCATCCGCCTCGGCATCGGCGACGTAACAAAGCCCCTGCCCAGGGCTTGCGTTGACGCGTTCCGCAAGGGTGTGGACGAGATGGGGGAGGAGGGGGCTTTTCGCGGGTACGGGCCGGAGCAGGGGTACGGCTTTTTGCGCGAGCAGATCGCCAGGTGCGACTTTCAGGCGCGAAAGGCTGATATCAGCGCAGACGAGGTCTTTGTCAGCGATGGGGCCAAGTGCGATACGGGTAATATCCAGGAATTATTCGCGGGTGACATCGTCGTCGCGGTGCCCGACCCGGTCTATCCCGTATACGTTGATACCAACGTCATGGCCGGGCGGACGGAGAAGTCCGTGGACGGCCGCTACGGCGGCCTCGTCTATCTCGAAGGCACGCCGGCAAACGGCTTCGTCCCCGCGCCGCCCAATCAGCGCGTCGACCTCATCTACCTCTGTTACCCGAACAACCCCACCGGCGCGACGGCGACCAGGGAGCAGCTGAAGGCCTGGGTGGACTACGCCCGCGCGGAGAAGGCGCTTATCCTGTTCGACGCGGCGTACGAGAGCTTCATCTCCGACCCGTCCATCCCGCACTCCATCTACGAGATTGAGGGCGCGCGGGACGTGGCGATAGAGTTCCGCAGCTTCTCCAAGACCGCCGGGTTCACGGGTGCGCGCTGCGCGTTCACGGTCGTCCCCAAATCCTGCGTGGCCTACGCCGGCGACGGGACGGCGCACGCGATACACGGCCTGTGGAACCGCCGCCATACCACGAAGTTCAACGGCGTCTCCTACCCGGTCCAGCGCGCTGCCGAGGCGGTTTATCTCGGCGACGGGCCTTCACAGGTACGCGAGATCATCAACTGCTATATGGCCAACGCCAAACTTATTAAGGATAAGATGTCATCACTCGGATACAGCTGCACCGGCGGGGTCAACGCGCCATATATATGGATAGAGTGCAAGTCGGATTCGTGGAAATTCTTTGATATGCTGCTGAACGACGCCGGGGTAGTTTGCACCCCCGGAGCGGGTTTCGGCAGGTGCGGCGAGGGGTTCATAAGGATCAGCGCATTTAATTCACGCGAGAACGTCGAAAAGGCGTTGTCAAAAATAGAGGAGGCGGTAAAATGAGTGAGAAGTCGTCATATAAATTTGAGACATTGCAGCTGCACGCGGGCCAGGAGGTCCCCGACCCCGTAACCGGCTCGCGCACCGTCCCCATCTACGCGACCACCGCGTATGTTTTCAAGGACTGCGCGCAGGCGGCGGCCCGGTTCAGCCTTACCGAGGGCGGGAACATATACACCCGGCTCATGAACCCGACCACCGATGTTTTCGAGCAGCGCGTCGCGGCGCTTGAGGGCGGCGTCGCGGCAATCGCCACGGCATCCGGCATGGCGGCGCTGGCCTACGCGGTGCAGAACATCACCGTCGCCGGGCAGAACATCGTCTCCGACAGGCGCATATACGGCGGGTCGTACAACCTGCTTGCCCACACCCTGCCCGACTGCGGGATCAAAACGGCGTTCGTGGACGGCAGCGACCCCAAAAATTTCAAAGACGCCATAGACGGTAACACGCGTGCGCTGTTCGTGGAGATGCTGAGCAACCCCAACTCGACCATCATCGACATAGAGGCTATAGCCAAAATCGCGCACGACGCCGGCATCCCGCTTATTGTCGACAACACCTTCGCGACGCCGTACCTCTTCCGCCCCTTCGACCACGGCGCGGATATCGTCATCCACTCGGCGACCAAGTTTCTGGGCGGCCACTCGACCGTGATGGGCGGGGTGGTGGTGGACGGCGGGAAGTTCGACTGGAAGCGGAACGACAAGTTCCCCGGCCTCACGAAACCCACCGACAGCTACCACGGGGTGGTGATGGCCGACCTCGCCGGTCCGGCGGCGTTCGCTGTGAAGATACGGGTAACGCTCATGAGGGACACTGGCGCGACCATCAGCCCGTTCAACTCGTTTCTGATGCTGCAGGGGTTGGAAACGCTGTCGCTGAGGATGGAGCGGCATACGCAGAACGCGCTTAATGTGATTGATTTTCTGGCTAAACACCCCAAAGTAGAGAGCGTCAACCATCCCTCCGTAAAGACGCGGCAGGATAACGCGCTGTATAAGCGGTACTATCCTGGCGGCGCGGGGTCGATCTTCACCTTTGAGGTAAAGGGCGGCGTAGAGGAGGCGAGGCGGTTCTGCGAGGCGCTTAAACTGTTCTCCTTAGTGGCCAATGTGGGGGATATGAAGTCGCTCGTCACCCACCCGGCCAGCATGACCCACTCGCAGCTGAACGAGAGGGAGCTTGCGGAGCAGGAGATCAAGCCGAATACGGTGAGGTTGTCGATAGGTACGGAGCATATTGACGATATTATCGCGGATTTGGACCGGGCGTTGTCGGCGTCATGACCTGATTGTCTGAACCATAAGGGGCGTATAGCCGGTTGGCTATACGCCCCTGTATTTAAATATGCGCGGATTTACTGCTTAAACGCGCGCCTTGCCGCCCTTGCCTTCGGTCAGTTACCGTTCCAGTGCATGGCAATCAGGTTGTTGTTGGTATCAAAAACGCTGATTTTATTGCCGTCGCGCTCCAGTTTGAAGTTGGATGCGTTGCCGTGTACGTCGAGTATGTTGACCGACAGCGTCCCGTCGTCGTTCTTTTTAGCGAGGAGTTTGGACCCGTTCGCGTCGGTTTCCTCGTAGGTATCGCCCATTGCCAGAGGGTTTGAGCCGGTCCAGAACTCAATGGTGTTGAAAATTATAAAGTCGGCAAAGAGACAAAAAGTCATAACAATATGGCCTGTCAGAAAGTAGACCACAGAACTGATCCACTTGTCTCCGAGCGAACCGTAAGCCTTGTGCAGTTTATTGGTCAACGCATTCTTGCCGTAGCAGCCGGAAACGCTCAAACCGGTAACGGACACCGCAGCCATAGTTGCCAGGCAAACCAACTTTTTCCTGATGCTCATAAAAAACGCTCCTTGTATAAATTTTGAATGTTAAAAAGGACAAATATAAGAATATTATAGGATTACTGACGCGAAAAAATCAACAATTATTTCTACTATATAATAATGGGGTAAATCCGCCCGCGCAAGTTATCAACAATATATCAACAATGTATTAACAACGTATAAACAGCAACAATATATGGGTCACGGGTGCCGGGTGTGAACCCCTGCCGGTACCCCCCGCCCGCTATGAATATGCCGGAAATACATCAAGCCGTTTCCGGCCGTATGGCGGAAACGGCTGATGTTGCCTAAACGGCCGGTGCGGCCCGTATTGAATTACTGCCCCGACGCCCTGCCGCGCCTTTTGGGCGTGCCGTCCTTCATCAGGCTCTGCAGGGTTGTCGAGTCTACGTACTTGTCGATGGCGTCCCGCAGGCCCTTCCAGAAGTCCAGCGTCTGGCAGAAGTCCCGCCGGTTGCAGTTGAAGTTCTCGTTCGCCAGACATGCCACGGGGGCTATGGTACCGCCCTCTGCGACGCGCAGTATCTCGCCGACCATGTACTCTTTGGGCGCCTTGGTTAGCGCATAGCCGCCCTGAGAACCACGGCCGCTGCGCAGCAGGCCCGACTTGGTCAGCTGCGACACGATCTGCTCTAAATACTTTACAGAGATATTCTGCCGCTTGGATATCTCTTTTATCGGAACGAAACCCTCACTGCAGTTCTCGGCGATATCTATCATCATTCGTAGCGCGTACCTGCCTCTTGAAGATATTGTCATACTAACGTTCCCCTTTCAAGGAATACGTAAACTTAAACGAAAACATACTATCACGCAAATCTATATATCTATGATAATATTCCCGTCGCGTCAATTTCAAGATATTGTTTCCCATTTTACGCTATCCTGTGTCAATAACCACCGGATAGCCTCCTCTTTTGTTGTAAACGGAGTCGCGAATTCGCGGCCTGCCTGCTTGTAAATACTCTTGGCCACCATCCTCGTAATTCCGTTTATGTCAACCAGCGCCGACGCTATGACATACGGTTTGTTAAAAATGATCCAGTTTGCCGAAACCTCCTTTGTTTTCGTATCAAAAAACGTCAGATGGCTTGTCATCACATATACCGACTTGAGCGGATACTTGGATATCACCTCCATAGCCGCCTTCGCGAACGCCTCAAACTGGTCGTTATCGGTCAGCCCGGAGATGTTGAAGAATATAAAATTCTTCCCATCCCGCTGAAACTCTTCGATATTGTGCCTGATGTACTCTTCCATATGCCGTCTGCCCCCCTGCTTTGATAATCCGTTGCCCGATTCACATCTGTAAAGTCTGAATCAGCTCAACCCTGAACTCTGCCGCAAACTCCAAACTTCAAACTCCAAACTCACTCAATCNCCCTTGCCAATCAGCCCGTTTATAATCTCCAGCGCCTGATCATACTCGCAAATCAGTATCATGTTCGCTATCCTGTCGAGCGCGTCGTTGGTCTTTTCGTCCCACGCCTCGCTCATCAGGTTCGTCAAAATCATGTCCGCCGCTTCTATGTCAAAGGCCGTGAGTGCGTCCCGCAGCCTTATAATGTATTCCCGTATCAGCGCTTCTTCCCCCGCGCGGCTCTTATTTTTGCCNCTTGCGGTTATAACGTAACTTATGTTCTTGAGCAGCGCCTCAAAATCCTCAAGGAAGATGTCGTTATTCTTCCTCACGTAGTCGGCGTCCTCGTTTTTGGCGGCCAGCTCAAGCGCTTTGGCGAAACTCGACAGCTTGGATGCCCCGATGGTCGCCGACGCTCCCTTCACCGCGTGCGCCCCCTCGGCGTAAAGTTTCATGCTGCCCTTGTAGCAGCAGGCCCGCAGCTGCTCTATTTTTTCCGAACCGTCTTTATAGAATGCGGATAAGGCGCGCAAATATTGCNCCTCACTGCCGCCGGTCATGTACACGCCTATCTTTACGTCTACACCGCTTATTTCAAACATAGGCGTGTACTGTGCCGTCTCTTTCGCCGTGTACGGCTCAACCTTCTCTTTGGGCAGCCACGTCTCCAGTACCGCGTTCAGCTTTACCATCTCCACAGGCTTTGCCAGAAAGTCGTTAAACCCGTTCTGCAAAAACATCTCCCGCACGCCCGATACCGCGTTGGCCGTAAGCGCCACTATGGGCAGCTCGTTGTACCGGCTGTCGCTCTCGCCCATACTGCGTATGCGCTGCGTTGTCTCCACGCCGTCCATGTCAGGCATCATGTGGTCCATAAAGACCATGTCGTATCTGTTGTTCTTAACAAGCTCTATAGCCTCAAAGCCGCTCCGGCAGACATCTATCTGCATCCTGTAGGGCATCATAAGCCCCTCGGCCACCCGCAGGTTCGTTATCAGGTCGTCAACCAGCAGTATGCGCGCCGTGGGCGCTATAAAGCGGATGCCGTTCTGCAAATTGCCCGCGTACACCATGTCTGCGGTCCCGTTCAGGAGGTTCGCGATGGAGATCGAGTGCACCGGCATCTCCAAAGTTTTCACATTTTTCGTGTTTATCGCGCTCTCGCCGTACTCCGCCAGAAGCGCTATAGTTATATCAATCCCAAGGTTTTTTATGATCTTTTCGGTGCTCTCAAACAGAAAAGATGATACGAATACGTGTGTGTACTTGCATTTATTGAGTTCTTCCAAAAATTTTGATTGATTGGAGACAAGGCGGCAGTCTACATTCAGATTGTCGATAGTGCAGATAATGGAGCTTGAATACGCCGTCCGCGTCTCGTAGATAAGCACGTTTTTGCTCGCCGGGTCGATTACCTCCGCGAATTTAGCGTAAGATTTGAACTTTTGCGGTATCTTGACGGTAAACGTGCTGCCCTTGCCGTAAATGCTGTACACCTCTATATGCCCGCCCATGGCCTCACACAGGCTCTTGGTGATAACGAGCCCAAGCCCCGTCCCCTCGACCTCCCGGTTGACAACGCGGTCGAGCTGGCCGAAGTCGGTGAAGAGCTTGTCGTAGTCCTCCGGCTTTATCCCAAGGCCGCTGTCGGATATGTCGAACGCCATGACGCAGCCCTCCTCGCCCATTTCCTCGCAGGTGGCGTGGATGGATATGAACCCCCGCTCGCAGTACTTGAAAGCGTTGCTGAGAAGGTTCAGAAGTATCTGCCTGATGCGTATCTCGTCGCCTATAAGGCTGGCCGGTATGTTGCAGTCTATGTTGGTTATGAAGAATATCTGCTTGTCTATGACGCGCATACGGATGATGCTTATGACGTCGTTCATGAGTGACGCGAACTGGTACTCGGCCTCCACGGTCTCAAGCTTGCCCGACTCTATCTTCGAGAAGTCCAGAACATCGTTTATTATGGCCATCAGGTTCCCGCTGGCCTGCTTTATGCTCAGCGCGTGCTCGCGTATCAGCCCGGTGGTATGCTCCCGCAGTATGAGTTCCGCCATACCGGCTATCGCGTTCATTGGCGTGCGGATCTCGTGGCTTATCTTGGCCAGAAAGTTCGTTTTCGCGCGGTTGGAACGTTCCGCCGTCAGCACCGCCTCGTGGAGGTCGGTTTCATCGTGCATATTGAACATCGCACCGGATACGTTGCCCGCCGCGTCCCTGAAGGGGATTATGTTGACCTCATGGTAATATTCCGTCTCCCTGATGATAGTCGGGTAGTTGGCGTGCCGCACCGGCTCGCCGCTGCTTATTACCGACCGTACCCCCTCCTGCATTACCTCCACCCATTTATTGGGCATAATGGAAGCGAAAATTGCCGAAAACCCTTTGCCCCCTAGCGCGTCGGCGTCTATGCCTATATCCCGCAGTGTTTTTTTTGTACCCAAAACGTACATACCCTCCACGTCAAGCACGAGGATTATGTCGGGGGTATTGCTGAAAATCAGGCGCAGGTAGGTGTCCTGCTCGCTTTTCTGCTTCTTTATAGACTCGTATATGCTTTTTTGGAACACGGCATACTGCTCGTATGACGACACAAGGTAGCCCGTCTCCTTAAGCTTGCGGCTCAGGGAGCGGTTCTCCTTTTTCAGCGCGTTTATCTCGTCGCGCAGAGTGTCGGTATCGTCCGCCATCTCTTTCGTCCTCCGTTAAGCCCTGTGCCTCAAAAAGCGCACGCGACCAGCGTCTGGTTATGGAATCGGTTATCTGCCCTGCCGCCGCAGACAACAGTAGGGCATATTTCCCCGCTGGCATAGGACACGATCGCGTTGAAATCGCCGCCCAGGCTGTTTTTGAGCAGTTCCAGCTCCGCCTGCGGCTCGCTCAAAAGCCCGTAGCGCCGCCCTAAGCACGAGTGCGCTATTACCGTGCCGCTGTTGTGCTGTACCGTAACTCTGTCGGCTGCTATCTTCGCCGTTTCGAGTACTACATCCCGCGTGTTGAACGCGATGGAGAGCAGCGCTCCCTCCATAACGTCGCCGCCGCAGAGGATGCCGCCATTGTCGGTAAGCCCGTGGGGTATGCGCGAAACGTTTACGCCGCCGTTGCCGTCGTTTATGTGAAGTACGAAAATGCTGGATAAAAGTCCGCTGTTATTGCTCGGCTCGTCTACCGGAAAACCCATACCTCTCAAAAAATCCGCCGCGCTAACGTTGTTTATTTCCAAAAGTCTGCTGTTCGCGGCCTTAGTGATAACGCCTACGCGCGGCATGACCATAGATTCCTCCGTAGCCGAGACCATGTAAAACTTCGGGTCTACCGCGCCGCTTATGAGCATGAGCGCGAATTTGTCGCTGTACGCCTCATCATTATACAGCNCCCGTGCCTGAATTTCGCGGTTGGGTAAGCCGGTCTGGTCGTCGTTTGCCGCCGCGCCGAATATGGGCACGCTGCTGCCGGCTGCTTCGCTCATAGCCTCAAGGCAGCCGCCAAGGTAGGGGTCTCTGTAAAACGGCGCATACAGGAAAGCAACTTTCGGCTCACCCTCAAGCCGGCCAAGCGTATCGCCGTAGGCCGCCCGTGTAACATCTCCTGCATCGCCATTATGGGGGATGCTTTCGCTCAATCCGCATGAAAAAGCGCAGTCGTCGCTCGTTAGCGCCATCACCGAGAGCATATAGGTGTCTACCGCGCCGCCCGCGCAGTGCGAAATCGTCGTTTTGCCTGTTATGGGGAACGGAAACGCTCCGGCTACCTGCGCGTACACGCCCGACGTCACAAACTCCGGATGCGCGATGACTATGCCCACCGTGTTCTTAAGAAGTGCCAGAGACGCAAGTTTTTCGGTAACCTCACGAACCGCCTCGGCGCCGTCGTCGATCTCCGTAGTCGTAATAATGTAAGATTTGATCATAAGCCCCCCCCTCCTAACCGGCTAAGCCCCGCAAAAGCGCGGCAGCTTTATTTTTCGCCAAATTTGACGATACCTCGCGAAAATCCGTCTCGTGCTCCAGAAACACCTTCACGAGGTTGGGGTCAAAATGTGACCCGCTTCCGTTTTTTATGATGTTCACCGCCTCCTCGTGCGAAAACGGTTTCTTGTAAGGGCGCTCCGAAATCAGCGCGTCATACACGTCGGCTATAGCCATAAGCCGGCCCTGCAGCGGAATCTCGTCGCCTCTGAGTCCGCTTGGATACCCCGACCCATCCCATTTCTCGTGGTGCGTGCTGGCAAAAATCTTCGCGTACTCAAGGAATGTGGCTTCGGAGGTGTTCTCCTGTATCTTCTCTATTACCTTTATGCCAAACGATGTGTGTGTCTTCATTTCGTCAAACTCTTCCGGCGTAAGTTTGGCCGGCTTTTGGAGGATGCTGTCCTTTATGGCGATCTTGCCGACATCATGCAGCTGCGACGATTGGAGAAGGAAGTCTATGTTCCAGGTAGAGACCTCACCCTTGTAAAGGTCATCGGTAAGCAGCGCGTCTACAAGGATGCGCAAATAGTTCTGCGTGCGCTCAATGTGCCCGCCGGTAGTGTCGTCGCGGCACTCCACAAGCTCGGCGACCGTGCGGAGGATGGCGTTTTGCAGGTCAAGGACTGTTTTTGTTTTCTCGTCAACCATGAACTGCAGGTTGTGGTTGTAGTTCTCAAGCTCCTTCTTCTGCTCCTCAACAAGCATATGTACCTCTATGCGCTTGAGCAGAAGCGGGGGGGAGAAGGGCTTGGCGATGTAGTCTATGGCCCCAAGAGAAAGCCCCTCAAGCTCGCTGCCGCTGTCGCTGCGCGCGGTGAGGAAAACCACCGGTATCTCCGCCGTGGCGCTTTCGGTCTTGAGCTCGCGTATTATCTCGTACCCGTTCATGTCCGGCATCTCGATGTCGAGAAGGATCATGTCGGGGATGGTTTTATTGAGCATCTCGAAAAGCTTTTTCCCGGAGGGGATGGTGAATACCTTGTATTTCCCCAAAAGCGCGTTCTTGCCAACGGTCAGGTTGGTCAGGTTGTCGTCGACCATAAAGACGGTCTTGCGTTTTGTTTCGTCCATTTTGTCCCGCTTTCCCTCTCCGGGGCGGCTTCGCCCCGCCGGTAACCGGTTATTGGCCCAAATCAAAAAAAATACCACTAAATATAAATATATATACGGCGCGGCGGCTTTTGCCAGAATCAAGCCAAAATTTTAAACCGTATCAACCACCCCATCCTAAATATAATATAGATGAATACGGAAAAACAACAATAAATCTTTGACTTTTTACCGAAATTTCATTAAATTTATATAGAAGGGGAGGTAATCTATGGAAATTCGGCTGATTCGCCACGGCAAACCGCAATTTTGGGAGAATTACGAACCGTACACCCTCATGTCGGGCGACGGCATAACCGCCGCGCTCACAGAGTACGATAAATCCGGGGTACTCCCCACATCCCGCCCGACAAAACTCTCCATTGAGGCCGCCGAAGGGGTAGACGTGGCGTTCTGCAGCGGCCTGAAACGCGCGGTGGAGACAGCGTCGCTTTTGGGCGTGAGCGCCAAACTGATAGAAGACCCTCTTTTCGCCGAGCCTGAAGTGCCGCACGGATTCTGGAAAAAAGCCAAACTGCCGCTGGCTATATGGATAGGGATCAGCCGGGTTATCTGGGCGCTCGGCTACACCCTTAACTGCGAATCCATAAAAAAAGCCCGCGCCAGAGCCGAAAAAGCCGCCAACGTGCTGATAACCGCCGCCAACCAGAACGGAACCGTACTGTTGGTAGGCCACTCCCTGATGAACAATATGATATTCAGGTCACTGCGCCGCCACAAGTGGAAAGCCTCCCGCCTGTTTAACGGGAAATTCTGGGGGTGCAACGTTCTGCGGCGTTAGGATATTTTCTCCGACTTAAGTTTAAACTAAGTTTAGGGTGGTGTTTGCTGTCGAATAGGGGGTATGCCTAAAAATCGTACCCGGCGGAGAAATAGAGCATTGGTTCCGATATTGCTTCCGGATCGTTGTAGTACCTTATCAGCTGCCCGTACGCCGCCCTCACCGGCCCAAGCGGTGTGCGCCAGATCAGGCCCGCCCCGGCGCCCAGCGGATTTTTTGGGGGGGAGTCGCGCTCGTTGAATCTCGTGCTGAACTCCTCGTACGTCCACAGCCGCGCCCAATCTAACGCTGCAGTGAAGAAGAGGTTTTTCCTGAGCGTGAACCTGTACTCCAAATGCATCAGGCTGAAGATGTCGCAGGAGACGCTTTTGGGCGTCATTCCCATGAACGGTATGATGTTGTAGATATCGGCGTCGCGGTAGTTCTGTTCGGGGATGGCGCCGCCGAGGTAGAACTTTTCTATTTCGGGCAGCGGTGCGCTGGTCCATCCCCCAAGCGCCTGTATCTGGAAAGTGTGCTTACTCGCGAGGGTGAAGTGGCGGCTGAAACTGCCGTCTACCTTGAAAAACTCCTCGGTGCCGCCAAGCCCTATCACCTCGCCGGCCATGCCCGCCGTTACTATGTGTTTCTGCCCGCTCGTGGTGAACGGCGCGGCGTCGCGCGTGTCAATGTTCAGGCGCAGCAGAAAGTAGGGGAGCGAGTTGCGGAATCCGAACCCCAGCTCGTTGTCGAAGATGCTGCGGTTGCTCTGCTGTATCTGGAACCGCTCAAGCTTGGCCCCGGCCTCAATGGATACCGATTTTCCCAGCTGCCCGCCAACGATGAACGACACGCCGCCCTTGCCGAGTACTACGTCGTCTATGAATATCGAATCTGGCTGCCCCTCCTCGCGCGGGTGGACCTCCCTGCTGTAGATCCGCTCGCGCGCGGTGAAAACCTGCAAGTGCCAGCTCATGGCGCGGTCGGCGGCGAAAAGCAGGTTAGACATAAGATCAAGCGCGTGCTTCTCCTTGCGCGTACCGTATTGCAGGTGCAGAGCCGCCGTGATTCCGTGGCCAAAAAGGTTCTCGTAGGCCGGCGCGATAAATCCCTCCCCGCGGTTGAACTCGTCATAACGCATCCCGCCGCGGATGCGCCAGTAGTGCTTCTCCACAACGTTTATGTTTACGCCCCCCTCCGGCAGCGTCTCTATCTTTACGCTCTCAAACAGTTCGGTGGAGTACAGGGACAGAATGCCGCGCTCTATTACCGGGTTATTAAGCGGTTCGCCCGATTTGATGCCGCTTGCGGTCATCATAAGGCGCGCCGACGTACGGTCGTTGCCGGATATCTCCACCGTGCCTGTGACGGGGCGGTTCGAGAAGAGATGCATAACGCCGCCGCTTATCCTTACAGAGTCTATGGGCGCAAATTCTAAACGGTTTGCACGAAGCAAGTCCCGTAATTGCGGGTTGACGCCCGCTACATTTGCCTTTGATGACAGGTGGGGGGTGATAATTACTGAATCCGCCCGCAGCATGACGCCGCCGGCTCTGTCATACATAATGATGTTTAAGGGTGTGGCAGGTGTGGAGTTTGGAGTTTGGGGTTTGGAGTTTTTTGATGTTGGCTCCGCGCTCCACGCTTCAAACTCCAAACTGTCCGTACGGGCTAATTTCGCCTTAATGGCCGGTATGGCCTCTTGCGCGGCGCGGTATCCACGTTCGACAAGCGTGTCTATCCTCGTAAAATCCGTATTGGTGAACCCGTTCAAATCCGGCGTTATTATTAAATCGATATCTTTCCTGTCAAGCGCTTTGTTCCGCTCTACGCCAATGGCGACGATCTGCTCCATGAGGCGCACCGGGTTCTCCAAATCTTCGCGTTTCCAGAGCGGTGAGGTAACGTCTGCGGCTACGATAAGCGCGGGATTCAGTTTGCGCGCGGCCTGCACGGGGATGTTTGACGTGAGCCCCCCGTCGGCGAGGAGCCTGCCGCCGTACCCCACCGGCGAAAACGCCAGCGGCGCGGCGCAGGAGGCGCGGATCGCGGTCAACAGGCTGCCGCCCGAAAAAACCTCAGGCTGCCCGGTCAGAAGGTCGGTGGCCACAACGCGCAGGCTCACGGGCAGGCTGTCGAAGTCAAGCCCGGCGTGGTGCAGCGCAGGCAGGAGTTTGGCCGGAAGCGATTCGTAAAATATCTGGCCGGCCGAGATGGCGTTGGGCAGCGCCACGCGCAGCTTGTTGTCGAGGCGGATGTCGAAGAGGTACCCCTTGGGGTTGGACTTCTGGTTGACGAAGAGGTCGCCGCGTGAGCTTGTGTTGGCCGAGGCGCGGCTCCAATCCACCGATTTGGTGATTTCGAGTATCTCGGAGGAGGAGTAGCCGCAGGCGTAGAGCGAGCCGACGATGGAGCCCATACTTACGGCGACTACAAGGTCGGGGCGAAGCCCCTCCTCCTCAAAAGCCCTGAGGACGCCGATTTGGGCCAGCCCCCGCGCGCCGCCGCCGCTCAGTACCAACGCGAAACGGTGTTTATGCGGGGGGGCGGTGATTGCAGCATCGGCTGGGATATCTCCCGCAGTGTTGATCCCGGTATCCTCTGCGGTGTCCGCGATATCGGCTGCGCTGTTGATTGCCGCAGCGGTGTCAATCCCAATATCCCCGGCAGTGTTGACCGCCGCGCCCGCTGCGGTATTGGCAGGGATCTCTGCGGCGATATTATCTGCGCCCGGCCTGGCTGATATCGCCGGCGCTGTCATCATCAAATACATAATTGCGCATTTTATAAAAAAAATTTGACACGGCTTATATCGCGTAATGTATATTATTAACGGATTGGCAGTTGTTTGTTCAGGCATTATTTTTCTGGTATACGCTTTCTTGGTTTACTCTCTTGGTTTACGGAATACTCTCACGTTTCTGATCTCCGGTATTTGTTTGCCGTATTAATGCGTTTATTAATACTGCCCGCCAATACCATACATTAATACTATATATTAATATTAACATTAACGTTACAGATAAATATACAATGAAACACATTGCAGCCGCAATTATGTTACTTATATATGTTAACGCCGCCGCGTTCACCCCCTTGCTTCCACCCGAAGAAGCCGGGCTCATCCCGCTTTTGGAGGCGGAGGTTATAGACACGTTTCAGTATGAACAGCTGCTCATCTACTACGCCCTGCCGCTGTCTGTGCCGCAGGGGGAGCTGGCGCGGCTGGCTGAAATTTTCCCGGATATTGAGGATATGATGCCCACGGCGGAGCAGCTTGAGGGGTACCGTCCCTACGATAATCGCCAGATACAGCGGCTTTTTAACGATTTTCCGGCGCTGGCCGACCTTGAGCCGGTTTTGCGGTTCAACGAGTCGCTCTCAAAGGCGGGTGCGAACGGGGAGATTGTTGTCGGCATCAACAGGTCGCCGGTTTCCGAGCTGCGGGGGCACCGCGTAAGGTTCCGGCGGAGCGGGGGGATTGTGTCGGCGGACGGGAACCTGGCTTTGAGCGACAGCGGGGCGCTGTGGCAGGGGCGGCGGGTCGATTTTTCTTTCAAGGGGAAGGCTGTCCCTGCCGCAAAGGGGCAGGGGGGTAAAGGCAGGCAACTGTCCACCGGGGCAAAAGCGCCGGGCGGGAAGATTAAACAATCATCCCCGGTGATAAAGACGCAGATAGGAAATTTCAGGCAGCCGGTTCCCGGAGAGCTGTTTTGGGGGCGATTTTCGCCTTTGACGGCGGCGGAGCGGGCAGATGTGGAGACGAACTGGCTGTATGGGGGGACCAATACGTGGAACGGGGCGGCCCTTGATGTGCGGGGGCTCCCCGGCGCGCCGATGCTGGGCGCGGGCGCTTTTTGGCACGCAAGGCCGGGTGAGCGCGGCGCGGGTGGCGCGGTGGACTGGCAGGCTAACAGGCAGTTAAAGATGGTTTTGGGATTGACCGGGTTTGAGATAGCGGGGGAGGAGGACGCCATATATACCGCGCATCTTTACGGCGAGTATAAAGGGAAGATATGGCGGGCCGTGCTGGAAAGCGGGCTGCCGCTGGGGCAGGACAACATCATCCCCGCGTTGTCGCTGCGTATTAATTATCGAATAAGGGAGTCATCCGCTCAATACCGCTTTATAAGCTATCCCGAAGATATGAACGCGCCGATGAGCAGGGTTAAGCGGCAGCTGCTTACGGAAGCCGGGGAGAAGATGCCGGCTGCGCTCTCGCAGCCGCTGCAATCGCCGGCGGTGCAGAAACACAGCTTGAGGATGACGGTGCCTGTCAGCGTTCCGCTTGCCGATATGATGCGGTTCATCCCCGACATGGAATTTACGTCGGGCGGCGGGGTTGTCAGGCGCGTACAGGGGCGTGCGGAGCTGCGCGCGCGCGTTGGGGCCGCAGATGCCGCCGTCAAACATACGTACAGGATATTCGCCATGGGTATTGATTCCGTGTCGCATACGTCAAGCGCGTCGGTCAGCTTGCAGACCGGTTATCCTTTAGAAATACGCGCGTCGGGGCAGAGCGCTTACGGGCATTATGGCGATGTTAGGAATACATACGCGCTGGAACTGTTGTACACCGCGCTGCCTAACGCGGTAATCACACCGTTTGTCAGGGGCAGGTACGTATCGGCGCATGAATATTGGTTTGGATTAAAGAGCGAGATTCATCTATACAAAAAAACGTGGACCGGCATCACAGTCGAGGCGCCTGTCAACGTGAAAGGGGCTGAAGGTGCGTATATCAAAGGGTCGGCGAGTTACTCTTTTTAGTTTTGTGCTGGCGGCGGTTTGCCTGTTTGTCAATTGTGGCGATAACCCGGTCAATTCAGGCGGGGACGGGCGCTTTACGTTTGTTATCGCCGATGTGGGGCAGGGTTTGGCCCAGTTCGGCGTACGGGACGGACGCGCCGTCGTTTGGGATATCGGGCCGCCGAATCAGTATGCATCGTGGCGCGCGGCGTACAATAATTTGAGCCGCCCGCGTATCGAGTCGATAATACTCTCTCACTCCGACGCCGATCACTTCGGCGGGCTCCGGCATCTTGACCGGGGGATTGACTGGAGCGGGGCGGTAGTCGTATCGCCGTATGAGGATACCGCGAAAATAAGGGCCGGCTCGGGGATTTGGAGCGACCGGGTAACTTTTAGCTTTTGCGTTGCAGGGGATACGCTGAAATATCTTGATAATGTGGAGATAATCTGCCTCTGGCCGCCGGACGGCATTGATATTGAGCTGCCGCTTGACGGGCGCGAACGCAACCATTACAGCCTCGTCTTCTCGGTCCGCCACGGCTACAGCAGGGCGCTTATCACATCTGATATAGACTCCGCAGCGATGACCGCCATAGCCGCGCGCAGCGGTTACGCCCTGAACGCGCAGATCCTCTCCGTGCCGCACCACGGCAGCGCCGGATCCGTTAACCGGCTTTTCTTCTCCTATGTCTCCGCCGAAACCGCCGTAATCTCCTGCGCCGCCCAAAATTCCTACGGCCACCCGTCCCCCTCCATGATAACCGAACTGATGCACCAAGGCGCAAGGCTGATGTTCACCTATTTGGATAATACGGTAACATTTGTAAGCAACGGGTACTATTGGTGAGTTTGGAGTGTGGAGTTTGGAGTTTTTTATTATTGATTTTGATTTTAACTCCACACTCCACACTCGCTACGAGACCTGTTGCTGTATCCTGAATTTGTACGGCGTGGTGTGATGGAATTTTGTGAAACATTTTTCCATCTCTATCGCGTTTGCGAAGCCGCATAGGTCGGCTATTGATTTCTCGGTTGTGCGTGAGGAGCGCAGGCGCTCCTTGGCTACCTCTGTTCTGCAGAATTGCAGGTAGTTCATGAACGTGAATCCGGTGTTGCGCTTGATAAGGTTGTTCAGGGCTTGTGCATCCATGTTGCACTTGACCGCTACCATATCTATCGTCAGCTCTTTTTTTACCAGTTCCTGTTCAATTACCGTGTTGACCCGTTCAAAAGCGTGTTTCTCCTCCTCGGTGCGCTCGAAGTTTGAGAGCAGCTGGGGTTTGCGCAACCTTGTTACGAGCGCGTAGACACCCAGCGCCAACAGGAAACCGGCAATGGAGAAGATTATCCACTGGAGCGCTGTGTTCATCAGGAGCGGCTTGTGCAGCCTGTAGTAGTCGTCCCAGATAAACGGGCTATACATCTCGAAACGGTTGCCGCCTGTGAGTGATACTGCCTGCGCGTTGCCGTTATCGTCCAAAATCCAGAGCGCCATATTGCACCCGATAGTATCGGGGAAAGATTTGCCGAATACATCACGCGGTACGGAGAAGCGGATGTTGTACCCCTTGAACTCGCCGATGCCAACGTTGTATTGGTGGTTGACTCGCGAACGGTGCGGGACCAATTTGAACCCGCCGTCGGAGATTTCGGTGCGATACTCAGTAGCCGACGGGTTGCCCTTGATTGGTATAAAGAAAAACAGAGTGTTATCAGCCGGGTGCGGGGCCTTTTTACGCGCCGGGTCTATCATTATCTCCAAACCTGCTTTGGTCATATCGCGGTCGGGTTGAGTGCTGTAGAAACTTGGGTCTTTCACGTTTACGTGGAAGGTCAGTTCCTTTTCGTTCCATACCACTGCGGCGGTACCGGATTTTTGCGGCTCGCTGAATTCGAATCTGCGTGCCGAGCTCTCCTTTCCGGGGTTATGCGAATTGGGCGTGTACGGGATGGGCACAAACTTGCGATCCGGCTTTTGGTGCGTGAGGAATATCCCCTCCTGTCGGGCGATCTGCGAGGCTGCGCCGGATATGGTGGCCTCCGCAAGTATGCCAATGCCGGTGAAAAGCTGGTTTGGCAGGTTGGATGTGTTCCAGATGAGCTTGTAAGGCGGCCGCGACAGGGTGCCCAACGCCACGATCACGGCGCTGTCGCTCCCCGCCGGGAAGTAACGCGCCTGCAAATCTACTTTGGTTACGTTCGGACACACGACGTTGAGCGATACCGTGCAGCTTGGGGTGGGGTAGACGGAACCGGCCAGCGGCGACTCAAACGATATGCAGTTGGCCTGAGCGCCGGCGCGGCCCGCTGCCAGCAACAGAATCAGTACAAATAAGGGGATAGCGGTAGAAGCGATAGCCGGCAGGAGCGGCGAAATCGTCGAATTTGTCTTTAAAAATTTCATATTTTGCGTAGCCGCCAATCTATGTTAACGTTCCGGGTAACGCCACGTTGAACCGGAACGGTTATAGCTTTAATCGCCGAAAAATGGGCGCAGCTGGACTCGAACCAGCGGTCTCCGCGATGTGAACGCGGCGCTCTAACCAACTGAGCCATGCGCCCGGTACCCCCAAAGGGGAACCAACACAATCCAAAAATACATCAGGGAATAGATGTAAGTCAATAAAAAAAATAATATTTTATTAAAAACAATATCTGTCTCCAAAACCCCGCCATTTATTATATTAGTGGTCTATATCATAAAAACAGGACCAAAAGACAGGATTAAGAGAATCGGTATGAAAACAGGGCCATTTTCTGAGACGGAACAGCAACCGGGGGACCCCTCCGGCCAAAACGGCGCCACGGGGGGAGACGGCTTTACCTCCTCCTCGCCGCCCGAAATAAAGAAATTTTCGACATTTGACGGGGTTTTCGCGCCCACCATCCTCACGATTCTGGGCGTCGTCATGTTCATGCGCGCCGGGTTTGTCGTCGGCCACGCCGGCATCTACGGGGCGCTGGCTATACTCGTTATGGCCAAAACCATCACCACCCTGACCGGGCTATCCATCTCCGCCATCGCCACCAACGCCGAGGTAAAGGGCGGCGGTACTTATTACCTTATATCGCGGTCGCTGGGGCCGGAGTTCGGCGGGGCCATTGCCATTACCATATTTCTGGCCCAGACGCTCTCCATACCCTTCTACCTCATCGGCTTCACCGAGGCCGTGGTGCACACGTTCCCGGCGCTTGATATCTACTTCGACCTCATAGCCTACGGCGTCTTCGCGTTCATAGCGCTCTTTTCGCTCAAGGGCGCGGGGATAGTGATGAAGATACAGTTCTTCATCATGGGCATCCTCATCTTGTCCATTGCCTCATTTTTGATAGGCGCCGGCCTCAAGTTCGACCCGGCCACTTTCGCCGCCAACACCGCGCCGCTTGAGGGCAGCCCGTTCCCGTTCTGGGTGCTCTTCGCGATCTACTTCCCGGCGGTTACCGGCATACTTTCCGGCGTCAACATGTCCGGCGACCTCAAAAACCCCACGCGCTCCATACCGTTCGGGGCGCTCGCCGCCATACTCACCGGTTTCGCGATATACGCGGCGCAGATAATTTTGTGGGGCGGCGCGAGCTCAAGGGAAGAGCTGACAGGCGATTCGTATAAAACTCTGACCGGCCTGTGGCCGTACTTCACGACCGTGCTCGTGGTGGCCGGTATGTTCGCCGCGTCGCTCTCCAACATCCTCGCCACGATACTCGGCTCGCCGCGCGTGCTGCAGGCGCTGGCGCAGGACAAACTGCTCAAACCGGTCAACTTCTTCGCGAAAATGACGGAGAACGGCGAGCCGCGCCGGGCCATGATTCTCACCATCGGCATCGCCGTAACCGTCCTCTACATTGCCTGCCGCGGCGGCAGCGGCGGCGGGTCGCTCAACGTCATGGCGCGCGTTGTCTCCATGTTCTTCCTCTGGACGTACGGCATAATAAACCTCGCGGCTTTCGTAGAGTCGTTCAGCCGCAACCCGTCGTTCCGCCCGCGCTTCAAGTTCTTCCACTGGTCCGCCGCGCTGGTCGGGGCTCTGGCCTGCTTCGCGGTAACGTTTATCATAGACTTCAAGGCCGCTTTTTTCGCGGGCATCGTGCTTGCCGGCCTCTTCTTCTACGTGCGCAAGTACGTCATGTCGGCCTCGTTTGGCGACGCGCGGCGCGGGTTTATCTACTCGAGAACGAGGAACAACCTGATCACCCTCTCCTCGCTCCCCGTGCACGAAAAGAACTGGCGCCCGACAGTGGTGGCGTTTATAGGCGATCCGGAACGCAGGCAGCCGGTAATGAAGTACGCCGACTGGCTGTCAAGCGGGCGCGGCATCATGACCGTCGCGTCGCTCATAAAAGGGGAGTTCGCCGAGATGAAGGCTATGCGCGCGGCGTACCTCGATATGTTCCACAAGATACTCAGCCAAACCCGCATCAAAGCGTTCCCCGAAGTTATAATAACGCCCGACTACAATACGGGGGTAACCCACTTTTTGCAGGCGAACTCCATAGGCCCCATAAAGCCGAACCTCGCGATATTCGGATGGAGCAGCAACCTGTCGCGCGCGCAGTCGTTCATAGACGGCCTGCGCACCGCCGCGAGCCTCAACATGAGTATAGGCCTTATATGCAGGCCAGAAATGCCCGACAGCAAAGACGCCAAAGAGCGGCGCAACCGAAAGATAGACATCTGGTGGCGCGGAGAACGCAACGGGTCGCTTATGGTCATCCTTGCGTATCTCATGTCGCTTAACCCGGAGTGGTCGGGCGTGCGAATAAGAATCTTGCGTATAGTCAACACAACCGACGACGCGGAGAGCGCACGCAAGGAACTGGAAAAGCTGATTGAGGCCGCGCGTATAGACGTGGAGATAAAAACAATAATCTCCGACGACTCTTTTCCGAATATGCTGAGGCGGCAGTCCGGCCTGTCGTCGGTAATATTTTTGGGCTTCAGCGTAGACGAAAATACCGACCCGGTAAAGTTTCAGGAGGCCTACACAGGTTTACTGCAGGGAATGCCCACCACAATACTGATACAGTCTACAGGAGAGGCGAATTTACTGTCGTAGGGGAGGGGGTGTAAACCCCCGCCCCTGTACCGCCATTACAAGCCCCGTATCCCGCCTTACCGTTTCGCCGCCTTTTTCGCCCTTTTCACACGCCGTTTCGCGTTTTTCAAAAGCCGCCACATATTCTCCCTTTCCCACTCAATCCACTGGTCGTAGAACGGGAACTTTTTTTCGGCGGCCTTAAAATCCCTGCCGTGTATGACCCGCCTGCTGTTGACGGTTCTTGGCGGGATCGCGATGTGCAGCATCTCGTGGTAGACCAATCCGTAGATGGCGTACTGGGGTACCTGCGGAGAGTCGTAGACGCCCGATACCGTTATCAGGTGGAACGGGTTTCCGTCATTATCTACCCGTGTAGTCTGGTATGAGGTGCGTGAGTCGGCCTGCCCCCATCTTATGTACGATTTTATCTCGCCGTTAAAGTACCCCCGGTTGAGCGTGTCGAATATCTCGCGCAGGTCGTAGACGAACCCTTTTGTCTGGTGGTCGAAGATTTTGGGGTTGACGCGCGACTTGCGTTCCCGCGCCACGCCGCAGCTCTCCATGTAGGCGCGTATCGTTTCTTCCATTTTCCGTTTGTTGTTTACGAATTCGGCGTTACGCCTTGCCCTGCGCGTCATGGGCATCATCGCCCAGCGTATGAGGCTGTCTTTGACCTCCTGCGGCGGGTCGGCGAGCGCTTCGGGTATGGTCAGCACGCGCTCGCCGGTTTTGAAATTGACCTCCACGCGCCATGTTTTTTTGAGCCGTTTGCTGACGACGATTTCGAGCAGGTCGTCGAGCCCCGCGCTGCCCCGCGCCGGAGCCGCGCCGGTGTGGCGGTTTTCAGGGTCGCGGGGGGGCGTAGATTTGTATGATGATTGCGGCATTATGGCTCCTTGTTTATATTGACGGCGTGCAATATGGACGCCGTTTATCGCGCCGGTTGTCATTGTCAACAAAAATCCGGCATTTCAATTAAGCGCGGCGGCCTCCTTTTCGGCCCTCTCAAGCCGTGGGCTGTCCGGCCTCGACCGGTACGCGGATTGCACACGCCGCCATCCGTCAAGCGCCGCCGCCCTGCTGGCCTCCGACGGGGCCGCCCGGAAACGCTCGCTGCGCACTATTGCAATATAATATATGGCGTCGTCGAAAATGAGATTTCTGCTTTTGGAGATGCTTGAGCGGATGAGGGATGACTCAAGAAATTCCAGCGCTTTGGTGTGGTTTCCGCTGAGGAGCCAGTACCTTCCGGCGCAGAGATAGTAATGGGCGTCGTTTGTTCTGGCGGCGTCGTCCAAAATGGATTTGGCCTTGTCGAGCTGCTTTGATTCTATGTATGTTTCGAGGAGGAGCAGCGTACGCAGGTTTGCCTTTTCCCTGTAGATGTTCGTGCGTTCAAGTATGCGCGCCGCGCGGTTCCAGTCCTTGCGGTTCATCGCGGCGGTGGCGTCGCGTATCAGGTCGTCTTCGGATATGGGTTTTGGTTCTGGCGGCGTTGGAGTTTTGGGCAGGGGGATGGTCTGGCCGGTTGGCTGTTCCGTGGCGATATCCGCCACCATGGTGATTGCCGATCTTTTTGCGGTGTTGATCTCCGGCGCGGCGGGTGCCGGTTCCGCAGCGGTATCAATGCCCGGGACTACAGCCGGTTCGGGGATTGGGGCGGATGCGGCGGGCGGTGTTGACGGCGTTTTGGGCGGGGAGGAGATCATTCGCACGGTGATGTATGACAGCAGCAGCGCCGTGAGCATTATTGCCGGTATGAGGATAAAGAGCGTTTTGGTTGGCGGCAGCGCAATTCGCGGCTTCCGTTCCGCTTTTGTTTTTTGCGCGTCTCTCCGTATGAACTGCGTGTACGGCGTGTTGGACGCGGTTACCGGGTAGAAGTTGGCAAGCGCGGTCTGCGGCGGGATGTCGGTCATAGACGAATATGTTTCTTGCAGCTCCCTGATGAGACTCCGTATGTCATGATAGCGCTCATTGGGGTTGGCTTTAAGGCAGCGTGTGATGATGTTCGCCAGTTCGCTGCTTATGGGGGCGCCGTAGTCGGATAATTTTTTGTAGCTGTTATCCGCCCGCCGCCTCATCAGTTCCGTTATGCTCTCCTGCGGAAACGTTTTCGAACCGGTTGCCATTTCGTATAGTATTGCGCCGAACGAGTAGATGTCGCTGCGCTGGTCGGTGCCTGCGCCCTCCATCTGTTCCGGCGACAGGTAGTGCAGCGTGCCTACGATGTTGCCCTCCTTTGTGTGCAGGCTCGCCTGCGTAGGCCGCGCGATGCCGAAGTCGGTGAGCTTGATGTCGCCGTGCTTCGAGAACATGATGTTGGCCGGCTTGAGGTCGCGGTGGATTATGCCGTTGTATGACTTCTCGCCCATCGAGAAGGCCAGCCCGTGCGCGTACGCGAGCGCGTCGGCCATGCGCAACGCAGCCGCGCCGCAGACTATGTCGGGGAATCTGCCGTAGCGCCCCAGCACCTGCTGCATATTCTCGCCGTCTATGAACTCCATTTCCATATACGGCAGCCCGTTCCACTCGCCTACGCCGTATATCTCCACGATGTTGGGGTGGCGCAGCTTCGCTGTCAGCTTGGCCTCCGTCTCGAAGCGGTCGTACAGCGCGTCGAGCGAGAGTAGCTTGACGGCGCGGAAAACTTCGAGCCGCTCGTTCCACACCTTGTAGATCGAGGCCATGCCGCCCGATCCTATTATATCGGTGACAAGGCCGGAGCCGAGCTGCGTCTTGCCGATTACCGGGCGGACAGCCTGAATGCCGCGTGGCGGGAGGACCTCCCCATTATTCTCATTTTGATTATCACGGTTCTCATTTTGGGAATCGTCATGATAACCGCCTCGCCGGCCGTCCGCGCCTGCACGCAAAAGCGGGGCCCGCTCCACAAAGGTCTTCTCAACCTCGGATTCTTCCGGGATGTGCATAAATACTCTCCTTAACGCTTCGCGGGGAAGCTGTTATGAGTTTGGTAATAGTGATGTAAACGTGAACACTACTTCCATCAAGAGAATACTGCCATCCTCCAGGATACTGCCGTCAACCAAGAGAGTACTGCCATCTTCCAAGAGAGATAAAACCGTGATTCGCCGCCGTTTGCGGGGCGGCCGGGGACGTATCCCCGTAAATCCCAAAAAAAACCGCAACAATCATAAAATAATTCTTTACACGGGCGTATGCAAATATTATTTTATATTTATTGGGCGTGGACGATTGCCCCGACATCTCTTTTTTGCCGTACTCTCTTGGTTTACCCGGCAGCTGTCATTATTATATTGATGGCCGCATATCTTGGTTTGCAAGTCAGCCGTCGTCATCGGTATTGACGGCTGCGTCTCTTGGTTTAAAAGGCGGCCGTCGCCGTATGTGCTGACAGCTGCGTCTCCCGGTTTTGCCCGGCGGCCATTGTTTGTGGTTGTTGATGGCCGCATTTCTCGGTTTACTCTCTGGATTACTGTTTTTTGTCTCCTGATCGTTGTACCAATTATTGTATCAATTTATAAACTTTAACACGGAGATAACCATATCATGCCGAACAATTGTAAGGTATTGTGGAAAGAGGGGGCATTTTTGCAGCCCCACCATTTTCAGCTGTCCGAGCGCCTGCAGGCCGACCACGTAAACACCCGCATAAGCTCTGTGGCCCGCGGCGGGTACCGGTACGGGTTCACCGAGCTCGAAATCGACCGCGACGCGCTTTTGAGCGGGAACTTCTCTATAGGCAGGGCGTTTGGGGTCTTCCCGGACGGCAGCTGCTTCGCCATAGGGGGAACGGCATCCGGCATTGACGCGCCGGCGAAAACCGTATCGCGCTCTTTTGCCGCGTACTGCCGCCCCGAACAGCTCGCGCTCGACATTTATCTGGCGATACCGGTTGACGGGTGCAGGGCAGGGGTGGGCGGCGACAGCCCACCACTGCCGTTTAACGGCGAGCAGTCATCGCACGGTGAGTGCCGGTACATCGAAAAATCCGTCCTCGTAGCCGATGAACTGTCGTCGGATAATAATAAGGAAATAGAGGTCGGCGAGCCGAACTACCTGATACGCTTCGAGGGCGAGCCGTTGGACGGTTGCACGTGGCTGCGGGTCGCCCGCCTGTCAAAGAGCGGCAGCGGCTACATGGAGCTTAGGCGCGACGCCGCCCCGCCCGTCCTCTTCACCCGCGTGTCGGATGTATTGAGGGGCTGCGTAAGCGGCCTGCTTGAGCTGCTTTGGGCAAGAATAGGCTCGCTCGCGCGGTGCCGCCGGCAAAACGAGTTCGGGCAGGCGTTCTTTTCGGCGTCGGAAGAGAACTCGTTCCGTATGCTTAACGCGCTCTGCACGTTCACGCCGCTTATAAGCCGCCTGCACGAACTGCCCAAGATACACCCGTTCGATTATTATATTCAACTGACATCGCTGTACGGCAGCCTGATGAGCTTCTCTTCGTCAATTACACCCGAAAGCTTTCCGCCGTATGACCACGACAACCCTGCAGCGTCGTTTATCGCGCTTACGGAGCGTGTGCGCGATTCGCTCAAGGTAGAGTTCTGGACGAACTGCACGGTGCTGCCGCTGGAGCAGATCAACCCCTCCACATGGCACTGCCGTTTCCCGGACGCCCGCCTTACGCAGGGGACAAACCTCTTCTTAGGCATAAGCGCGCCCGTCGAGCAGAAGAGCCTGGTGATAGACGTGCTGCAGCGCGTAAAGGCCGGTTCCCGCGACAAGCTCGATATGCTGATATCGTCGTCCATGCAGGGGCTGGCGCTCATACACGTGAAAAATATTCCGGAGGGGCTGGCTGCGAAACCGGGGTATGTTTATTTTGTGATAGACAGGCAGGGGCCGCTGTGGCAGGGCGTAGAAACGTCGGGGACGCTGGGCATACACTTTTTGGGCGGATGCTATCCCGATATGAAAATAGAGCTGCTTGCTCTGAAGCATCAGGGTTGACGGGGGGATAAAATGAAAAGTGCCAATTATGCCGATTATCACCAGATGCGTAATGATTGTTTCTGCCCGCGCGCCGTAACGCAGACGTGCGCCGAGATCGTTGCCGTTATTATCGACGCGTCAAAACCGTCATCAACGTGCAACCCCGCCGAATTGCACGAAAGTCTCTGCGCCCGGTTTGACGCGGTGATAAAACGGTGCAAGGTCAGCTCGCTGCCGGATAACGCCGCGCCGGATTTGCTGTACCCGCTGGCGGCGCTGGCGGACGAGACGTTTTTGAGCATTCCTCAGTACAGATACTATTGGTCGGAACGCCCGCTCCAGCTGCGCTATTTTGGTGAGGCGGAGGCCGGCACAAAATTCTTTTCGCGGCTTGAGGCGCATATAAACGTGAAGCCGCCGAGAAGGGAGGTGCTGGAACTCTATTTTACCGCTTTGGCTTTGGGGTTAAAGGGGATGTACGGTGTTGACGGCGGGGACCAGCGGCGGCGCCTGAAAACATTTGAGGATTTGGGGGTTATGTTGAGAAGTACCCGCAAGAGGGACGGGGGAGAGGCGGTGTCGGTTGACAGAAAGGAAAGCTTTGTCTCTAAGGTGATGATGCCTCTCATATACGTGGTACCTGTATTGCTGATTATTGTCGCCGCCGCTGTCGCATGGTTGACATCGCGCGCGGACCTTTTAAAATTTTTGGATAACTTTTAAGAAAGAGGCAGCGCTTGAAAGAGAAAAAATCAACACATAAAGCAAAACGGCGCCATAACAAAAACATGAATGGCCCCGCTTATATCTATGACACCGCCGTCCACCGGGCGATGTGCAGCTACACAGGCCGCAGCGGCCTTGTGCGCAACTTCTTCCGGTGGATTGACGTGTACCGTAAGCCGCGTTTATTGACAGGCGGCCCGGCGGGCAGCGGCAAGACGGCGCTCGTCGCCAGATCGGGCCTGCCGTATGACTTCATTTACCCCGACAGCCATCAGCCGTCAGCCAAACACGAGATGCCGGGCTGGTTCTTCTCAGACAGGGCGGTCTATATAGATACCCCCGGAGCGTTATCAATACCTGAACGCTGGAGCGCGTTCTGTTCCGCGCTGAAAAAACACAGGTTCGGACGGCGCAGGGCGGTTGACGGTCTGCTGTTTGTTATTGACATACGTGAATTTTTATCAATGGATCCGCCGCGCGCCGGCAAATTAGCGTCGGATTTGCGCGAACAGGCGGATATCCTGATATCAACAACAGGTTACAACGTACCCGTCTGTTTCATATTCTCAAAACTTGACAGGCTTGATGGCGCACGCGAGTTTCTGGGTGACGAGAGTATGGCCGAGCGGATGCCGGCGCTTGGCGCGTTGTTCGGTGACGATGATTCTGACCCGCATCCCGCAGAATCCTTCACATCATGCTATCAAAAAATTTACGATGATGTGTCGGACCTGTGCGTACTGAAGATGATCGGCACGGAAGACGCCGGCAAAAACAGGCCGCTGTGCCGCTTTTTGTCCGAGCTTACGCTGGCCGGCCCCCAAATCTCGGCGTTTTTTGCGGAGTTTATCAGGCGCCCGGCTCCCGTTGTTCCGCGTATAGGCGGCTTTTTTATGGCATCCGCGCATAACAGAGGCCGCGTGCTCGGCGATATTATCCCTCAGGCCAATTTCAGGATAAAGGAGGCCGGGGCAGGTACGCCGGGCTTTTGGGCGAAGAAAATCGCTTTTCATTTATTGATGGTGATGATATGCGCCGCAGCAGTATTCGGCATTGCCGGCAGCGGGCTGCGCGACGCTTTGCACATGAGAACGCTGAAAACGGAGCTGTCATTACTGCTTGAAGGCGATCCGAGCGTCGAAAACCAATACGCCGCGCTGGAAAAGCTGCGCCTGTCTTACGATTATCTACAGGGGGCCGCAAAATCCCCCGGCAGATTGATATTCGGTACCGATAAGGCGCGAAAAAGGGTCATGGACGCCTACATTGCCGCGTCGTGGCAGGTAATGGCCGGCCCGGCGGCGCGGTACCTCGAATCATCAATCCCCCAACAGGGCGCCGGCAAAATGGGGGAGCTGACGTCGGAGGAACACCAAAGGTTATACCATGATTTAAAGACGTATCTTTTGTTGACAAACGGTAATAGCGTGAAGATCGATGATGCCGCCCCCGTTTTCGAGGCGTTTGAGCTGTCGCTGAAAAATTCGTTGGGGCGGCGGTATCACTCGATTGACGAAAATATCGTTTTGGATAATATCAACACAGTAATAAAATTAGCGGCGGGGGGACATTATAAAGACCGTACCGACAAAAACATCGTTCTCACCGCCCGCCGGAAGCTCGCCGCAGCGCCGCGCGCCATTGCAGTCTACGCCTCTGTTATGGACAGGCTCAACGCGCAGCGCCGAGAGGTACCCATAGTCCAAATAATAGGCGGAAACGAGCTGTTGAGGTACGGGCGCGGTGTCAGCGCGTTGTATACGAGGGACGGGTGGGAGCAGACGGTCTATGCCGAGCTGGTCAACGCATCAAAAGACCCGTTCAGGGCCGACTGGGTCATGGGGCCGGTTGCCGGGCGGACGGATGAGGCGGCGCTGCTGTCGGAGCTTGTGTCTCTGTATGGCGACGACCTGTGCCGCCGCTGGCTCGATTTCATCAGGAACGTGCACGTAAGCCTTCCGGCCGATATCCCGTCCCTCGCGCGGGAACTGGAGAGATTATCGTCGCGCAACTCGGAGACAAGGCGGATGCTGGCTGCCGTCTGTTCCCTCGCCGCTCAAAAGCCAGCCGATCTGACCGCCCCGAAAACTTCACCGGTATCGGTCGGGGCGATAAAGGGGCAGATTGCCAATGTCTCTAACAAACTGCGCGGCGGTGTCCGCAATTTAACGCATGATGTTCCCGACCCCTTTGTTGACGCGCGCAAAATTTTCGACCCGCTCGAAATGTTTTTGACGGGCGGCGGGTTTGACGCTTATATCGGCACGCTAAGCGAGCTCTCCGAAAAGCTGAAACAGTGCGACGATCGCGGCGCCTTTGCGCCGGTCTTTTTGGTTCGCGGCGACGATCCTGTAAAAACATCCCGTAATGCCCTGGCAAAGGCGGGCGCAGCAATGCCGCCGGCCCTGTCCGCGTCGCTCAAGCGCGTCCTCGAATCCCCGTTGGACATTACCGCCGGGCTTCTTGCGGGAAAAATATCGGCGGAATTAGAGGATAGCTGGAGCGCGGAGGTCGTCGCCCATTTTAACGTAAGGCTGGCTCCACGCAACCCGTTCAACAGGAGCGGCGCCGACCTGTCGTGGAACGATTTTGAGGAGTTTTTCAGGCCGCCGGGCGGGGTACTGTGGGCGTATCAGAATAAAAATTTGCAGGGGCTTATGGAACGTACGCCGAAAGGTTGGGCGCGGGTCCCGGCAAGGTCCCTGTCTGTACGCGTCTCCATTAATGACGATGTCGTAAACGCCTACAACCGCGCCGAAAAGATCGTCGGCGGTTTTTTCAGGAGCGACGGCGTGCCTAAGCGCCAAAACAATATGTTCTACCCCTTCAACTCGTCGGTAAGCGTAACTCCGCCGCCGCAAAGCGGTTCTGACGCGATGTCGAGCGAGGTGGCCATGCGGGGGTTTGCCGTGCCTGAGAAAGTTTTGAGGGATTGATGTTGATTTCACGGGAAAAAAATGCTATATTTACTATAAGCGCATCCATAGAGCACGGCCCGCATATTGGAAAAGGCGTGCCGTGGGCGGTTTTGAAGCATGACAGGCCGCTCACTAACCGGCAACAGACGCTTTTGGACAAATTGCCGGGGTACGATAGCCGGGTAACTGTCAGAAAGAGCGATGTATCAATGAGTGACTTGGCGGCGCTGACGGCTAAAACTAAAGTCGAGTACGCCATGTTCACCAGAGGCCCGGAGCGGTTGATTATACGCGGGGATGGATTTCATGTGAACATCGGTCCGCTGGAGGCCTCGGTACTGTGTGCGCGGGGGTACAGGTGGAGCGGGCATACGCACGTAAGAGCAGGAGATTTAGCTCCATCTGAAGGAGACAGAAAGATTTTGAGCCAATTTGGTCATCCACAGAGTTCTATATATGATTCTATGGGGGCCAATGACTTTTTCGCAAAATTTTAATATGGGAGAACGGTATGGGTGCCAGCAGCAGCATTATTATTAGGAATTACAGGCCTGAGATTGAAAAATATTGCGAGGATAACGCCATATCCGCGAGTAAAGTTTTCTCATCGTGGATATCGGGTAATAATACGATTGGGCGCGTTGCCATATTGGGCCCTGGTGACCCTGAAAGGGGAGAACTCGGAATGCTTGATGATGTTCCTCTGCCGGTTGTCTTAAAAATTTTCCTCGAAAACGGCAAACTCCGCTTCGAGCAAACCGAGCATACGTATCTGTACAAAGAAGAATTCGCAGAGGAAACCGCGCTTGTATGACAGGATCAGGGCAGGGACACATCCCCGCCCTATTTCCTGAACGCGGTGATGATCTCGTCGATGAATTTATCCTCTTCGGCATCAACCTCGCGGCGGCTCGCGTCTTCCATGAACCAGTTCACCGCTTCTTTGATCGACACCGCAAAGCTCTTCTCGCACTTGAAGCCGGGGACGAATTTCTTTATCTTTGAATTATCGAACACCCCGTTTTCGCGCTTGTCGCCCATCAGCTTGCCGCGTGATTCGGGGTCGATTGTTATTATGAATTCCGTGGGGATGTGGATCGGGTTGATCCTGCCGATGCCGAGCGCCTTGCCTAATTCTGCGTAGATGGCGTTCCAAGTTAGCGATTCATCGCTTGTTATGTGAAACGCCTCGCCGGCGGCGCTTTTATTTCCGGCCAATCCGACAAATCCCTTAGCGAAATCAGATGCGGCGGTCAATGTCCACAGCGATTCGCCCTTATCGTGGATGATGAATTCCCGCCCGTCAATTATCCGCTGCGCCACCGTGAACCCGCAGCCGTTTATAGGCGAGGGGATCCACGTTTTGCCGAATGTATGGGAGGGACGGACGATTGTAACCGGAAAATCATCACCGTGTACCGATTCCAGATACTCCTCGCAGGCGATTTTATCCTGCGCGTAGGGCCAGAACGGGTTGCCCCGCGGCGTATTTTCGGTGATGGGGATTTTTACGTGCGGCTTCTGGTAGACGGTCGCGCTTGAGATGAAGATGAACTGCCCGATTCTCCCGCGGAAAATATTGTAATCCGACTGGCATTGATCGGGTGTGAACGCCATAAAATCAATAACGATATCCGCCCCGGTGCCCTTCATCGCCGATTCGAAATCTTGATGATTGAACCTGTCGGCCCTGATATGCCGGCACCCCGCCGGAATAGCCCGCCTCCCCGTATTGACCACAGTAACCTCATGCCCCGCGCCAATCAGCAGCGGAGTAACCTCCGAAGAAATATTCCCCGTCCCCCCAATAATCAATATCTCCATAATCGCCCATCCACCTTTGTTCACTGTTACTTATTGCTTATTCTCAATCCTGTCCCGTTCGCTCCACGCAAAATTGGCCTTTATCTGGGCCTCATCCGTCGCGTCGTTATCAATTTTGTTTTTGATGACGACGAACCCGTCGATGTTCGACAGGAACAGGTCTACGAGGTCGGGGTCGAAGTCTTCGCCGCGCCCTTTTTTGATTATGTCGCACGATACGTCTACCGGGTAGGGCGTTTTGTAGGGGCGTTTGGAGGTCAGCGCGTCGAACGTGTCGCTTATTGAGACTATGCGCGCGTGTATCGGTATCTCTTCGGCCTTTATCCCGTTTGGGTACCCGCGCCCGTTCCATTTTTCGTGGTGGCACAGCGCTATCAGCCGCGCGCACTCAAGTATCGGCGAGTCGGGGTTTTCGAGGATGGCGCCGCCTATAATGGTGTGCCTCTTCATTTCGTTGAACTCGTCGTCGGTCAGCTTGCCGTTTTTGAAGAGGATGCTGTCTTTTATACCGATTTTGCCTACGTCGTGCATGGGCGCGGCGAGCTCTATCTCCTCAAGCATCTGCGCGTCGAACCCATATATCTCGGCGAGGTAGACGCTGTAGTTGCTCATGCGCAGGATGTGGTTGCCGGTTTCGTTGTCTTTGTATTCGCTTGCGAGCACCAATCTGTTTATAGTGTCTTTATATGCCTCGTGTATGTTCTTTTTGGCCGTGTCGAGCTCTTTGATTTTTGTGCGCAGATTGCGGTTGACTAAGTGCAGGTCTTTGAGTATTTTCTCGGCCTGAGAGGAGAGGTTCACCTTGTCCTTGCGCTGGGCCTGCGACAGGGCGTAGACCTTGGCGGCCTCGTTTTTGAACTTCTGCAGCTCTATGCGGTGAAACGCGAGTTCCTGCTCAAGGTTCTTGTTGAGCTCCTTCTCCTCCATATAGAACTTGTAGTAGTCCTGCTCGGAGAATTTCCTGTCGCGGTTTCCTGATGATGGTTCTGATGCCACGCTTTTTATGCCTTATCCCCAAACAGCGTCTCGATTGTCTCAATTAAGTCGAGGGGGCTGAATGGTTTTTGGATGAACTCCTCTACGCCGGCCTCAAGCGCCCGCTCGCGGAGGTTGATTTCCGACCCGCTCAACATCAGCACTTTGCAGTCGGCGGTTGCCGGGTTGGCCTTTATGCGCTTTGTGGCCTCCATGCCGTCTACCTTGCCGGGCATGATCATATCCATAATGACCAGGTCGGGATGGTACTCAAGCGCGGCCTCAACGCCGTCAAGGCCGTTTTCGGCTTCGACGACGTCCCAGTCCTCGAATTCGAGCGTGGCCTTGACCAAATTGCGCAATTCGCGCTTATCGTCAACAATAAGTAGTTTTCTGCCCATACGTTTAATGCCTGCGGCTACCGAGTACAAAGACGTTATCCCAATACAATATAATTTATGGGGGGCCGATATTCCAAAAAAAATTTAAAACAGGCGTCAAACTCTCCATTGGGCCGCGGCATGATGTATATTTATCTTGAATTCTGCGGTATTTCGTATGCTGTACGGATAGTGCGGAGTTTGGAGCGTGGAGTTCGTATCGGAAATGATGACGGAACAAACCGTCCTTTACCCTCCAAATGGGTCTGATTTCATACCGGAGACGTATTTATGGCCGAAAAAGTCCGCGTCCGCTTCGCCCCGTCGCCTACAGGCTACCTGCACGTTGGGGGGGCCAGAAGCGCGCTTTTTAACTATCTGTTCGCCCGCCACAACGGCGGGGAGTTCCTGCTGCGCATAGAGGACACCGACCGCAGCCGCTTCGTGGAGGGGGCGCTGACCGAGATTTACGACAGTCTGCGCTGGCTGGGGCTTGATTGGGACGAGGGGCCGGGGAAGGACGGGGGCTGCGGGCCGTACGTCCAGTCCGAGCGCCTGCATATATACAAGGATAAGGCCGCGCAGCTGATAGAATCCGGCCACGCCTACCGCTGTTTCTGCACCTCCGAGCGCCTTGCCGGGGTCAGGGCGGAGCAGGAGAAGGCCGGCGGGGCGACCGGGTACGACCGCCGGTGCCGCGACCTGTCGCCGGAGGAGATCGAACGGAATCACAAGGATGGCGCCCCCCATGTCGTCCGCCTGAAGATACCAATGGGCAGGACGGTCGCGTTCGAGGACCTGATACGGGGGCGGATCGAGTACCAGAGCGACGTGCTGGACGATTTGGTGCTTATCAAGGCCGATGGGTTCCCCACTTACCATATGGCCAACATCGTGGACGACCACGAGATGAGGATCACCCACGTGCTGCGGGGGGACGAGTGGATCGCGTCGACACCGCGCCACGTCCTGCTGTACGAGGCGTTCGGGTGGGACGCCCCGGCGTTCGCCCACTTGCCGGTGATACTGTCGCCGGACGGGGGGAAGCTGTCCAAGCGCAAGGGGGCGGCCTCGGTGATGGATTACAAGCGGGGGGGATTTTTGCCCGAAGCCCTGTTCAACTTTCTGGCGCTTTTGGGATGGGCGCCGGGGGGCGACCGGGAGAAGATGTCCGTACAGGAGATGATCGAGGCTTTTTCATTGGAACAGGTATCCCCGAAAGCGTCTGTACTTGATGAGAAGAAGTTAGAGTGGATGAACGGGACCTATATGGCGGAGCGGCCGTCGGAGTCGCTGGCCGGGGATGTCACCGCCCTGTGGAAAGAGCGGGGGTATGAGGCTGGGGATGATTACGCTATAAAGGTGATTGATCTGCTTAAAGTCCGGTCGAGGCGTGTCACCGAATTGGCTGATACCTCATCATACTTTTTTGTTGACCCGGCTGAGTATGAGGAGAAGGCGGTTAAAAAGCATTTCAACGCCGACGCGGCGGGGCGGCTTGCGCTGATATCCAAAGAGATAGAGGGGATTGATGACTTTACGCACGCGAATATCGAAGCGGTCTATCGCGGCTGGTCCGAGAGGCAGCAACTGTCCATCAGCAGCGTCATCCACCCGACAAGGCTGGCGATAAGCGGGGTAAGCGCGGGGCCGGGGCTGTTTGAGATGATGGAGGTCATCGGCAAGGAGAAGGTGCTTAAACGGATATCGGCGGCTATAAAATTTATCGGTAATTGATGCGGCTTCAATAATAATCCGTATCAATGGTTCAATAGTTGATGTTATTTAATTGTGCAATCCATAATTAACAGGCGATCAATAATAAAGAGGGATCAAATGGAATCATCTGCAAACAGTGCGGCAGGCCCGGAGGCCCCGGTAGTCTCCAACTTTATCAGGGACATGATTAAGGACGACATGAAAACCGGCAAGTGGGGCGGCAAGGTCGTCACCCGCTTCCCCCCGGAGCCCAATGGCTACCTCCACATCGGCCACGCAAAGGCCATATGTATCGACTTCGGGATGGCGAAAGAGTTCGGCGGCGAGTGCCACCTCCGGTTTGACGACACGAACCCGTCCAAAGAGGAGGACGAGTACATCAACTCGATCAAGTGCGATGTGAACTGGCTTGGGTTTGACTGGGGGCCGCACCTCTATTTCGCGTCCGATTATTTCGGTAAGATGTACGAGTACGCTGTTCGGCTTATAAAGGCGGGAAAGGCTTATGTTGATGACTTGACGGCGGAGCAGATCCGCGAGTACAGGGGGACGCTTACGGAGCCGGGAAGGGAGAGCCCTTACCGTAATCGTTCCGTTGATGAAAATATGGAGCTTTTTGAGGGGATGCGGGACGGGAAGTTTGCGGAGGGCGCGCGTGTATTGCGGGCGAAGATTGATATGGCCCATCCCAACATGAATATGCGTGACCCGGTGATGTACAGGATAATGAACGCGTCCCACCACCGCACGGGTGATACGTGGAAGATATACCCCATGTACGACTGGGCGCACGGGCTTGAGGACTCGGCGGAGGGCGTTACCCACTCGTTGTGCACTTTGGAGTTTGAGGCGCACCGTCCCCTGTACGACTGGTTTCTCGCCCAGCTTGACGATATCCACCATCCGCAGCAGACCGAGTTCGCGCGCCTCAACCTGACCTATACGGTGATGAGCAAGCGCAAGCTGCTGCAGTTGGTCAGGGAGGGGCGCGTAAGCGGGTGGGATGACCCGCGCATGCCGACAATCTCCGGCCTGCGCCGGCGCGGGTACACGCCGGAGTCCATCAGAAATTTCGCCGAGCGCATAGGCGTGGCGAAGCGCGACAGCACGGTAGACCTCGCGTTGTTGGAGTTTTGCCTGCGGGAAGACCTCAACAAGACGTGCAAGCGGGTGATGGCGGTATTGAACCCTCTGAAAGTCGTCATCGAAAATTATCCCGAAGGGCAGGTTGAAGAGCTTGATGCCGTCAACAATCCCGAAGACGAGTCGATGGGGACGAGAAAAGTGCCGTTCTCCCGCGTCATCTACATAGAGAGGGATGACTTTATGGAAGACCCGCCCAAAAAATTCTTCCGCCTCGCCCCGGGCAGGGAAGTACGCCTGCGCTACGCCTATTTTATCACGTGTAAAGATGTCATAAAGGATGACGCCGGCAACATCACCGAACTCCGCTGCGTCTACGACCCGCAGACCAAAGGCGGAGACTCCCCCGACGGCCGCTCGCCAAAGGCCACGCTCCACTGGGTATCGGCCCGGCACGCTATAGGCGCGGAGGTGAGGATATACGAGAACCTGTTTACAAAAGAGAATCCAGACGAAGCAGAAGAGGGCGGGACCTTTTTGGACAATATCAACCCCGGCTCGCTGAAAATCATTACCGCCTGCAAACTGGAACCGTCATTAAGCGATGCGAAAGCGGGGGAGAAGTACCAGTTTGAGCGCTTGGCCTATTTCTGTGCGGATAAGGATTCGTTGCCGGAAAAATTAATTTTCAACAGGACGGTAACCCTGAAAGACGCATGGGTCAAAATCCAAAAACGCGGCTAAAATGTGTTTTGGTATTAATGTATTGACATATGTTGATTATGGCGGATATTGCAATATCAATACGGGCGGCCGGAGATGGCCGCCCCTGCAAATTGTGTTTTCATGGAACGAATAAATAATACAGCCCCGCCGGCCTCGCCACCGTCTCTAACCCCGGCACTCTCCTCTGCGCCGACTCCATAAACCACTCGCGCCACCCGACATACGGCTTCTTCTCAACAGGCTTAACCGACTCCGGCACCCCGCAGATCTCTCCCAAATACCTTAGCGCGTCCGCGTACCCTCCCAGCGTATCCACCAACCCGATTTCAAACGCCTGCTTGCCGGTGAATATCATCCCGTTGGCAATGCTCCTTACTTCCGAGGTATCAACCTGGCGCCCTGCCGCGACATCGTTTATGAATTGTTCGTGCACATCGTCGAGCAGCGTTTGCAAAGCCGCTTTTTCGCTGTCGGTCATAGGCCGAAACGCGCTCCCCACGTCTTTCATCTCGCCGGCCTTAAGCACACGGAAGTCTATGCCCACTTTCTTTGCCAGTTCCTGATACATGGGCAACGAGAATATCACCCCGATGCTGCCCGTAAGCGTTCCGGGCGACGCGAAAATCCTTTCGGCCGGCGCGGCGATGTAGTACCCGCCCGACGCTGCGGTGTTGCCCATACTTACGATCAGCGGCTTTCCTGAGGCTTTGTATGCGGCGATTTCGTTATAGATCTCCTGCGACGGCGCGACCGCTCCGCCGGGGGAGTCTATGCGCAGCAGTACGCCGGCGATGTTGCGGTTGTTCAGGTGCTCGCGCAGAATGCCGGTATGCCAGCCGGCGTCGGTGATGACTCCTTCGACCCGCACTACAGCGAGGCGCCTTGTCAGCCCCAGCCCGCCCTGGTCCGTGGCAGGGAAGATTAAGGCCGCGGCGATCACGAATATGCCTGTAATCGCCGTGACGGCTAATATGGCGATTGCTATTTTCTTATGCGTTGATAATTTCATCGCGTTTCCTCAGGTATCAAAAAAAATCCGTTCATTAGAACGCGCCTCTCATGTTTTGACGGTTTCATCGTGTTATCCTCAATATATCTCCGGGTTTTATGGCCGACTCGGGGGTAAGGTTATTTTCGGCGCGGATCGCCTCGACCGTTACGCCGTGGATCAGGGATATGCGCCAAAGGTTGTCTCCCCTTTTTACGGTGTAGATGGTAATCTGGCCGGATGACGGTCTGGGCTCTGACGGCGAGGTTGTTGTCGGTTGCGCTGTTGCTGACGCTTGAATGATTGGCTGGCTGTTCGTTCTCTGGTTCGTGGTGATTGCCGCCGCGTCAGTATCGGGGGTGTAGACCAGCACGTCTCCGGGGAATATCATCGGGCGTCCCGGGTTAAGGCCGTTTATCCGCGCCAGCTCGCTTACCGATACGCCTACCATCTGCGAGATGCCGTAGAGCGTTTCGCCCTGTTTGACGAGGTGTTTGCCCGTGTGCTCGGTTGACGAACCGCTGACCCTTTGCGCCGAGGGTGTTGCCGCCGCCCGGTCATTCTGGTAGATTATAAGTGTTTGCTCCGCCTTAAGGCTGCGCGGGCTTGCCAGATAGTTCCAGCTCATCAGATCGCTTACTGAGACGCCGAAGGTGGTGGCGATGGTGGAGAGGGTTTCTCCGGCGCGAACCTTGTAGCTTATCCTCCTGCCGCCTGTGGCTGCTTTCGGCGCCTGTTTTTTGTCGAGCGCGACCGATGACGCCTGCGTAGGCGCCGATACCGCCATTGCAGGCCCTCTGCCCGGCGCGCTGCCCAGCGGGGGGCCGGATGTCGCCGCGCGCAGCTTCGCGATTTCTCGCTGCTGGCGCCTGTCGGTGGCGTTGAGGTGCCTGACAAGATCCGCCGGCAGCGTCACGTTGACCGGGACCGGGATTATCAGGTATCTGCCCGCAGCGACAGCGTTGTCGTTCATGTTGTTCGCCTTGCGTATGGTCTCGGCGGATACCTTGAACTTGCGCGCTATAGACTGTATGTTGTCGCCGGATTGCACCTTGTACCGGTGGTACTTGGTCTTCTTCTCGTCCGGCAGCTCGGCGTAGAAATCGCGGAACTTCCCGGCGTACCCCTTGGGCAGGTATATCCGCACATTCGGCATATCGGGCGGCGTGGCCCAGTGCAGGATGTGCGGGTTTAGCATTGTGAGCGTGTCGAGCGAGATGCCTATCCCCTCGGCGATCGTCTTCATCTCTATGCAGTCGTTTATCATTACCGTGTCGGGGTCGAAGATCACGCTGTCCTGCAGGGCGAAGTCGAATACGTCGGGGTTTCTGGTAATTAGCACCGCACCGAGGAAGAGCGGGATGTAGTTCATTGTCTCCTTTGGCAGCTGCAGTTCCCAGTAGTTGTTGTTGCCGTTTGCGCGCCTTATCGCCCGCGACATACCGCCCTCCCCGCAGTTGTAGGAGGCGAGCGCGGTGTGCCAGTCGCCGAAGTCGTTGTAGAGTTTTCTAAGGTACTTTATGGCCCCCTCGGTCGATTTTATCGGGTCGCGCCGCTCGTCTATCCAGTAGTTTTGCCGCATACCGTATACGCGCCCGGTAGAGGGTATGAACTGCCATATCCCCGCCGCGTGCGCCCGCGAGTAGGCGTACGGGTTGAAACCGCTCTCGATGATGGGCAGGTACGCCAGGTCGCGCGGCAGCCCCGAGTCGGCGAACATCTGCGTCGTCATGGGCAGGTAGTAGCCCGCGCGGTGGAGCCACCGGTCGAATACGCCGTTGCGCGTGCGCATGTAAAACATAAGCGCGCGCCGCACACGGTCGTTCCAAACCATGGGGACCTCGTACACCACCCCGCGCTTGGCCGAGAGCCGGTGCAGGTATATGCTGTCGCGCTCCGATACGTTTAGCGAGTCTAAGAGCGATTCGAGCAGGTGCTGCTTGAAGATCAGGACCGATACCTCCTCCGGCACGGAGTAGCTCGGCGGCATGTGTTCGGCGTAAAACGAGAGTATTTTGGCTACGTATTCCTGAATCGGGAGATCCTCGTCTTCGCCGGCGGCCACGCCCGTAATCGCCTCCACGCTGTTGCGCATAAGGAATGCCGATACGCGCCTGAGTATTGAGTCGGCGGCAGTGAACATACTGTCGCCGGCGGCGGCGTACGCCAACACCAGCAACTGGTCGATGTCGATGAGGTCTATGGCATCGGATTCGGAGGCCGCATCGGGCATAAGTTCCGCGAGGCCGGCCTCCGGCCCATACACAACGCCCTCTTCATCCGGGTGTTCCTCGTCCGCCGCCAGCGTCGCATCGGACGCCGACTGGGATTTGATGGACGTGGCGCAAGCTGCGGTCAGGACGGTTATGCTGACAGCAGACAGCAGAAAAAAAACCAGATGTTTTCGCATGGTCATAGACGCAATTCGTAGGGGCGAATCGGGTCCGCCCGCTACTTCCGGGTTAAGATTAGTACGAAATCAGTCAATGGGGGAACTCTCCCCATAATATAATTTATATTATGCGCCACGGAAAACAAGCAAAATTTTATTGCCATATTAAGGTAAAGGCTTACGCCGCCAGTATATCCTGCCGGAAAGTAAGCGTATGGCCCTTGCGGCCGGTACACTCTGTGTGCGCCCGGCGGATCTGATTTATAACCCGATCCCGCCCCGCCCCGCAATAATTGACGTACATTTTGGTCTGCTTCGAACACTGACTTGTGTGTCCGCAATATGCGCACGAATTTTTGGGAAATCTCATAAAGCCACTCCTTGGACAAGGTTAAAATTCCATATCCGTTCATAGCCCACATATATAAGATAATACACAAAGGGTTGTATGTCAAGCGAAAAATTGCACAATATTTGGGCCGATGGCGTATTTTATTGTATATTAACGCCTTACGCGCCTATTTTTTTTTGCATTTTTTTCGGCCTGGCTGTCCGGATTTTGATTTTTCACGTTTTTTCCTTAATTTTTTCTTTTTTCTTGATTTATTTACGGAAAAACAGTATAATTATTATATCATGGTGGAATATATGGAAAAATACGTTCCAAAGACTGATTCCGATATCGATCCGGCAGCGGTTGATGATGTTTTTGAGGAGTTACGGCGCCTGTCGCTCCGTAATGTCCATTTGCAAGACTATTTAGACCGTATTTTCGGCATTTCTTCGGCAATAATCTACATTTTGGACGCAAACGGCCGTTTTATCTTCGTAAACCGCGCCGTGGAGGAGATTCTCAATATCTCCACCGAGGAGCTTATCGGCAAGCACTTTTCGTTTATTCTGCCGCCTGAGGAGTACGAGCGGGTGAGCCGCGAGGCGGTGCTGCCGCGTATCGCGGGGCGCTCTACGGGGGGCGACGACGCGCCCAAGTTTTTCGACGAGCGTCGCCGGGGCTCAAGGCGTACGCGCAATCTCGAAGTCAGGCTCATGACCAGGTGCATAGACGACTACCGCCTTATGGCCGGCGGTATTACCGGGATAGTTGAGGTAGAGGGCGCCTACAGCATACTGGAAGACGCCGAAACCGACGGCAAAAGGGAGGTCTTCCTCGGCAGCCAGGGCGTTATATTCGACATAACAAAGTACAAAAAGGCTGAATTCGAGCGCCTTGAGCTCTATAAGCGCCTGTTCCAAATACAAAAAATGGATGCCATAGGCAAACTCTCCGGCAGGGTCGCGCACGACCTGAACAACAAGCTCGGCAGCATAATAGGCACGGTAGAGCTTATCAAGCAGACAATGGACACCACGCCCCAAGAAACGCTGGCGCTCTACTTAGACACAATCCTTTCGGCGTCAAAGCACGCGGCCGAGCTCTCAAACCGCCTCTCGGACCTCAGCCGCAAGGGCGAGAGCCCATTCGAAAGGCTCAACTTCCACGACCTGCTCGGCAGCGTCATGAGCTTCATGGAGTCCATAGCCAGCGGCAGCATAAGCGTGCACAAAATCCTGCTATCCAGACAGCCAGTAATAGTAGGGTCGGAGACGATGCTGTTAAACGCCCTGCTGAACCTTATAGTAAACGCCTTTGAGGCTATGAAGACCGGCGGGGGAGTGCTGACCATAGAAACCAGCGACGTAACCATAAAGGCGCCGGTAAAAACATCCTTCAATTCCACGCTCAATCCCGGAGATTACCTGCTGGTGTCGGTGCAGGATACCGGGGTGGGGATGGGCGAGGAGGTAAAGAAGAGGATTTTCGAACCGTTCTTTACCACCGACTCCGAGAAGGGGATGGGGCTGGGCCTCGTAAGCATCCGGGAGTGCATCAGGAACCACGGCGGGATAATCAACATGAAGAGCGATTTGGGCAAGGGCTCGCGGTTCGATATCTATTTTGTCAAAGCCGATGACGAATAGCGCCAATAACGCCTATATATAATGTATATAATGCGGATTTACCGCCAAACCGTCCCGCAGAAGAGATTTTCGCGCTTCCGCCGGGGTACAAAACCCGCATCACGCCATATTTGCAGATATTTAATCGCGGCTTCGATAAACCTGTAATTCAGCCATTATTTGTAGATTGCCGCCCCGATAAGCGTTAAATCCTCAATTGTTTCGATATTGCGCCCTATATCTACCAGCGGCCTGATAATCTCCCACCCGCCGCCGGTCGCTATTACCAGCGCATCATCGCCGCCGCCGCGCAAAGACTCACCAACGCACCGCTCGACCGCCCCCGCCGTTCCGAACAATATCCCGGCGTTGACGCATGATTCCGTAGACGCCGCCGGAATAGCCGCCGCATCATCGCCGCCGTTGTCGCGCGGGTCGACAGACGGCAGGGAGTCCGTATGAAGGTGCAGCGCCCGCGCCTGCATTGCGCACCCCGGCAGTATCGCCCCGCCGCAAAACACCTTCCCGCCGCGCAGGTAATCAACGGTAATCGCCGTCCCCGAATCGATAATCACACAGCTTTTGCCCTCAAACATCGCCGCGCAGGCCAGCGCGTTGCATAGCCGGTCTGTGCCCAGAGTATGCGGCTTCTCGTATTCAATAGATACCGGCAGGCCGCCGTGCGCCTTTATGATGTTGACGCCGTCAAAACCGCCGCACATCTCTTTAGCCTGTACGGCAAGGACTTTTACGCAAGAGGTGATATTGGCCCTGTCTATCTGCTTGTGCTTTGACGAGATGCTTTTTATTGATGACAGGAACCGTCCGTTAAACTCGGTATTGTCGAAGGCGGACCTGACGATACACTGCCGCCTGTCCGTATCAACGACGGCTATATGTGTGCGGGTGCTGCCTATGTCTATGGATAATACCTTATTCATTCCCACTGCCATCCTCTAAAAAACGCAATGTGCCGGAAGACAGCAGGACGTCCCCGCTGTCCGTAGCAAGCCGCAGCCGCCCGTCGGTATCAACAGCAACAAAGGTGCCGGTATGCCGGCCGACAACCGCTTTTGCTCCCACCCTGTACAGATTATTGAAATATAATTTATGGACGGCGGCCAAATCAGCATTATTGAGATATTGTATGTACCTGCAGATGATATCCTCCAGCAGGCGGTCCAACGGCGCCTCCGTTCCCGTTTCCTCCCGCACCGACGTAACGCGCGCGCGCAGCTCTTCGGGGAAGTCGCCCATCACCATATTGACGTTTATCCCAAACCCGATAATCAGCCTGTTCGGCCTGCCGGGGACGTTTTCCAACAATATGCCGGTGATTTTCCGTTCCCCCCAGTAGATATCGTTAGGCCACTTTATAAGTACGGGGGCATTCAGGCCGCCTATGTGTTTAAGCGCGTCGAGTATGGCGAGCGATACCGCCCTGTTGTGCTCGAAGTGCGCCGAGATGTCGCTTATGGGGGTAACGATCGATGCCCAGATGCCGCCGGGGTTATCCGAAAAAAACAGGTTACCGCCCCGCCCGCGCCCGCCCGTCTGCCGCCCGGCCCTGATTACGAGTGTTCCGTCTTCAGGAAAATCGCCGAGCGATTTCGCATAGCTGTTGGTTGAATCAATCTCGTCCAGAAAGATATACCTGCATGGTGGCGGATAATGCGGTGCACCCTTTGCCATACCGGCGGAATAAACACCGTCTCCCAAAATACCTCTTCGCTCCACGTCACACCATCACCAGATGTATGTCTAACGCCGGCGCGCTGTGCGTTATTGCTCCCGATGACACAAAATCCACCCCGGTAGCCGCTATTCCGGGCAGTGTGGATATTGATATTCCCCCGCTGGCTTCAAGCGCGATGTTTTGCCCCGACACGTTGCGCTGCCCGACGCAGAACTCCATATCGCTCAAACTCATGTTGTCGAGCATGATCCTCTCCGGCCCCAAAGCCAGCGCCTCCATAAACTCGCCGGTAGATTGGACCTCCACCTCAATTTGCGGCGTAGCGCTCCCGCCGCGCCACGCGAACGCCTTTGTGAGCGCGGGCACAATGCCGCCGCACCGCTTTATGTGCGTGTCCTTAATAAGTATCATGTCATAAAGCCCGATACGGTGGTTAGCCCCGCCGCCGTGGCGTACCGCCGCCTTTTCAAGCAAGCGCAGGCCCGGCGATGTTTTCCTCGTGTCAAGCAGACGCGTATTGGTGCCTTTAAGGGCCTCAACCATAGCGGCCGTAGCCGTAGCGATACCGCTGAGCCGCTGCAAAAGGTTAAGGATAACGCGCTCGCCGGAGAGAATGGACCGCACAGGCCCCTCAATCCGGCAAATAACAACCCCAGGCTCAAGGATATCCCCGTCGTCAAGACAGACCTCCGCCCTGGTGGATGCTTTTGATACTGCCGGGGCCGCCGATAACCGCGCGTCAACCAGCTCAAACAGCGGCTTGATAAGCGTAATTCCGGATAATACCCCAGCTTGCTTGGCGCTAATCAAAGCCCTCCCAACATCCCCCTCCTCAAAGATCGCAAAAGACGTAATATCCCCCGCCGTCCCCAAATCCTCATCCAAAGCGCACTCCAACATATTAATGAGCACTTCATTCATAATCACTCCCGCGTCCACACAAAAAAACAATGCCGCTCCATTTTTCAAACTCCAAACTCCAAACTTCAAACTGAAAACTTACTCAACCATCCCCACCATATCAAACATTGGCAGATACATCGCAATCAATATGCCGCCAATAACCACGCCCAGCACGCAAATCATTATAGGCTCGATAACGGAAGTAAGCGCCTCCACCGCCGCGTCAACCTCCTCCTGATAGAACTCCGAGACCTTCTTGAGCATTCCCGACAGGTCACCCGTTTTCTCGCCGACCGAGATCATGTGTATGACCATGGGCGGGAACACGCCCGTTTCCGAAAGCGGCTCGGCTATGGACAAACCGCCCTGAATCTTCTCAAGCGTGCGCATTATGCCTATCTCCAGCACCTTGTTGCCCGCAGTCTTTGCGGTAATATTGAGCGCTTCCAAAATAGATACACCGCTTGACAGCAGCGTAGAGAGCGTCTGCGAGAAGCGGCTGACCGAGCTTTTGCGCTCAAGGTCGCCGAACACCGGCAGTTTCAGTTTTATCCTGTCTACGTGTATGCGCCCCTTCTCAGTCTTGTAGTACTGCAAAAAAGCGACAAGCCCGCCCGCCGTAGCGCCGAGAATGGCCCACCACCACGCCATAAGGAAGTTGGAGAGGTTCATGACGATCTGCGTGGGCAGAGGCAGTTCGCCGCCCATATCCACGAACATCTGCGCGAACGTTGGCACCACAAAGCCGAGCATGGCTACCACCGCGCCTATAGCTACTACAAGAACAATTATCGGGTAGGTCATGGCGCCCTTGATCTTGCGGCGCAACGCCTCCGCCTTCTCCTGATATTCGGCGAGGCGGTTGAGCACGCCGTCGAGGTTGCCGGACTGCTCGCCCGCCGCGACCATGTTGCAGTAAAGCGTGTTGAACGCCTTGGGGAACTTCGCCATGGCGTCGGCGAGGTTGTTACCGCCCTGAATGTCGGCGCTAACCTGCTTAATCGCCCTGGCCAGCTCCTTGTTTTCGGTCTGCGCGCCGAGGATGTCTAAGCACTGGACGAGCGGCAGGCCGGCGCTTACCATCGCGGCGAACTGCCGGGTGAAGCGCGAGACATCCTGAAGCTTGATCCCAACGGGCATTGATGGGAGGGCCAGGCTGACCGCAGCCTTCTTGACGGTCATGGGGCGTATCCGCTTTTTGCGCAGCTGGACAGTCGCGTCTTCTTTGGAGGCGGCTTCTATTACGCCTTTGACCTGTTTGCCTTCGCTTACGCCTACGTAGTCGAATTTTGCCATTTGTTAATTATCTCCTGATAAAAAAATCAAAATCTTTAAAGTCAAAGTTAAAACCAGCGTCAATGCATATTATGGATCGCCTATTAATTTTTTCAGGCTTTCCGGCTCCGGGCTTCGGCTGAAGGCGTCTTTTTTGCTTATCAGGCGCCTTTGAAACAGCATTGCCAGCTGGCTGTTCATTGTTTGCATACCCTGCTGCTGGCTTATTTCTATTATGCCCTGCAGCTGGTGTATCTTATCTTCGCGTATCATTGAGCGTACGGCCATTGTGGCTGTCATTATCTCGCAGGCCATTACGCGGCCTCCGCCTACGCGGGGGATCAGGGCCTGGCTTATTATGCCTTCCAACACCATCGACAGCTGGGTGCGCACCGTCTCCTTCATTTCGGCGGGGAAGACATCTATTATTCGGTTGATTGTCTGGGCCGCCGAGTTTGTGTGCAGGGTCGCCAGCGTTAAGTGGCCGGTTTCGGCTATGCTCAGGGCCGCCTGAATCGTTTCGAGGTCGCGCATCTCACCAACCAGAACTACGTCGGGGTCCTGACGCAGGGCTACCCGCAGGGCCGCAGCGAAACTTTTGGTGTCCTGATGCACCTCGCGCTGGTTTACTATGCACTTCTTGTGGGCGTGCAGGAACTCTATGGGGTCCTCTACCGTAAGTATGTGCCCCTCGCGCTCGCTGTTTATCTTGTCTACCATCGAGGCCAGCGTCGTGCTCTTGCCGCTGCCGGTCGGGCCTGTTACCAATACCAGACCGTTGGGGCGCTCCGTAAGCGCTTTTATAACAGGCGGCAGCCCCAGCTCCTCTATGGGCTTTATGGTCTGCGGAATCTGACGTATCGCCGCAGTACAGCAACCCCGCTGCAAGAATACGTTTACGCGGAAACGCGCCAGATTCTGAACGCCTATCGCAAAGTCAACCTCCTTGTTCTGCTCAAAGGACTTGCGCTGCGCCTCGCTCATAATGGTATACGAGAGCTTGAGCACCTCGTCGGCCGCCAGCTTCTCGGGGCTGAACGGCACCAGCCGCCCGTCTACCCGGTAAAGCGGCGCCGAATTGTACGTAAGGTGCAGGTCAGAGGCCCGCATATCAACCATCTTCTTCAACAGCTCGTGAATGTTTACCATGTTTCATCCTCGCAGATAGACTTTTTTTCGTTAAATTGTGCAAGTTTGGAGTTTGGGGTTTGGAGTTTGGAGTTTTTACGCCGCACTTAACCCCTGAACTGCAAACTAAGACGTCGCTCCCAACACTTCCTCCACTGTCGTCATCCCCGCCCTCAGCTTTTCCAGCCCCGCCATCCTCAAACTGACCATCCCCTCCTCAATCGCCGCCTTCTTTATCAGGTAGGGCGGTTTCTTGTCCATCACCATCTCCTGAATATTGGCGGTGATCGGCAGGACCTCGTAGAGCCCGGCGCGGCCCTTGAATCCGGTGCCGCTGCATATGTGGCAGCCGGCCCCTTTATAGAAAGTAATATTTTTCAGCTCATCAGGTGTAAGTTTTAAAAATTGTATGTGCTCGTTGTCCCTGGGGTCCGTCTTCTCCTTGCAATCCGGGCAGATCAGGCGTATGAGCCGCTGGGCTATTATCAGCCGCACCGCCGAGGCGCACAGGAAGACGTCTATCCCCATATCCGTCAGGCGCGTGAGGGTGGAGGCCGAGTCGTTGGTGTGCAGCGTACTTAGCACCAGATGCCCCGTCAGCGCGGCCTTCACGGCGATTTCGGCCGTCTCCAGGTCGCGTATCTCGCCCACCATTATGATGTCAGGGTCCTGCCGCAAAAACGACCGCAGCGCCGAGGCGAAGGTCAGCCCTATGCCGGGATGCACGTTTATCTGGTTGATTCCGTCTATGTTGTACTCCACCGGGTCCTCGGCGGTCATGATGTTCACGTCGGGCTTGTTGAGCGCCGAAAGCGCCGAGTAGAGCGTCGTGCTCTTGCCGCTCCCCGTCGGCCCGGTCACCAATATCATCCCGTATGGGGCCAGAAGCGCCTCGTTTATGTGCGACAGCGCCTTGGGCTGTATGCCGAACTTGCCCATGTCGAGCATAAGGTTAGATGAGTCGAGTATGCGCATCACCACCTTCTCGCCGAAGATGGTGGGGGTCGTGGAGACGCGCAGGTCCACCACGCGGCTGCCGGCCTTTATCTTCACGCGGCCATCCTGCGGCAGCCGCCGCTCCGAAATGTCGAGCTCCGCCATGATCTTTATGCGCGACGTAACAGACGTGCGCAGACGGTAGGGCAGGGGAGGCATCTCTATCAGCATACCGTCTATCCGGTAGCGCACGCGCAGGATATTCTGGTAGCACTCTATGTGTATGTCGCTGGCGTTTTTGCGCACCGCCTCCGTTATCAGGTGGTTCACAAGCTTCACCACCGGCGCGTCCGACAGGCCGCCCGCGAGGTCCTCCGGCTCGTTTTCGCGCTCGCCGGTCATAACCTCCAAACCGTCGGACGACACCTCCCTGAGGATGTTGTCCATGCCGCTGTCGGCCTGGTAGTTGATGTTTATGGCTTCCTGAATCTCCTTGGCCGAGACCAGAATGGGCTTTATAGTACACCCCGTAAGGAACTTTATGGCGTCGAGCATGAATATGTTCTTGGGGTCGCTTATGGCCACCGTCAGCATCCGGTTGGTCTTGTTGATGGGGATGATCGTGTACCGCTGGGCTATGTCGAACGGCACGAGGTCAACCACGTACGGGTCGAACTCCATCTCCCGCAGCGTGAGCTTGCCCACGTTTATCTGCTTGGCCAAAAAGTGCGTTATCACCTCTTCGTCTGAAATGGCGCCCGTGGCTATGAGAGCCTCGCCGAGCATAACCCCGCGGACAGTCTGGTACTTGAGCCCGTCAAGCAGCTGACCTTTGGTGATTATTCCATTCTCAACGAGGATCTCTCCGAGCTTTTTGGACATTTGGACGCGACCGGCCCCTTCAATTAGCGCTGTGGCGCGATATAATCAATATAATTATAGTATTAATGATTATTATAGGATTATTGGCGGCCAAAATCAATACGGGGCAAAAAGTTTTGAATTTTATTTCCCAATAAGCCGCAGCCCGCCGCTTCTTTTGCGAAAGTCATAGCTGAATTCACCGTTGCTTCCCGCAGCCCCGCAAATTATATTCCGCCCCGCCGGGATCGAACAGGGGGCGGCTACGGCCACTATCCGTGGGCGGAAACGCTCCCGTATAGCCCAAATTGCCGAATCGCCCGCAGCGGGGACAATCACCATATCCAGCTTCTCCCTGAACGGCGACTCCCTGCCGCCGGCAGCGGAACCGAATATCAGCGAATCGCATATAAGCACAGACGCCCTGCTGAACGTCAGCAGCGCCGCGCCCGTGCTGTCGGCAAATGGACGGACAAACCGCCACTTCGCCGCCCCGTAAGTGTCCGATAACGGCGCCGCGCTGTCCGCCGGAAGCGCCCCGTCCACCCGCATCGACCACAGAACAAGCGTGTCGCGCCCCAGTTTCTCCGACAGGACGCTGACCGCGTACCCCCCGGCGTCCCCCGATACCCGCAGCAGCCACCTCTCCGCAAACGGGTTCTCGCCGGTAGTGATGTACAGGGTCGCGACCCACAGGGCCGCAGTAACGATGAATACGCGCACCATCCGCCTGAAATTGAACTTGCGGACGCCCGATTCCATATACGCGCGCCGGCGCAGCGCGGGTTCCATATCCCGGTAATTGATAATTAACTCCTGATAGATTTGCATTTTATATGCTGATATATATATATTCATATAATATACAATAATCACGGCACGTTTTCATAAAACGGAGAGATTAATATGAAACGCTTTTTATTCGCATTAACGGTAGTATCGGCAACGCTGGCCCTGCTCGCGTCTGCCTGCGTCTCCACAGCAAAGCGCCCCGGCACAACCGGCGGCACGGCCGACGACGACCGCGCCGTCCCCGACCCGCGCACGCAGTACAGCCCATCCGCAGGACGCACGTTCTTAGACACCCTCAACCAGGGCAAAGAGGTAGCCCTCTCACCCGAAGACCTGCCGGTTCTGGAGGAGGTGGCCACGGTAAACCTCACCGCAACGCCGGGCGCCGCCGCCGCAGGAGGCGCGGCAGACCCGCAAACCCCGCCGCGCTACCGCATACAAATACTGGCCTCAAGCCAGATAGATATGGTCAGACAGGCAAAACTCAACGCCGAAGCCGCAGTAGACCTGCCGGTGTTCATGGTCTCAGAACAGGCGCTCTACAAACTGTACATCGGAAACTTTAAAACTAAGCAGGAGGCGGAAGCCGTACTGCCGGAAATAAAGAAAAAAGGGTACAAAGACGCTTGGATCGTCAGCAAATAATGACGCTTACGACCCTGGCGCCTTGATTTTTTTTCGAAATAATACTAAAATAATAGTGATGTATTTATGCAATTATGCCGATAAGATGAAAGATAGTGTTTAATTTTTGTTGATTACTAACTATTTTTTGTCATAAAACTTTGGTGGGAGGGATTTATGAAAGCTGGAGCGTTTTACGGTAGCGGTTGGGTTAGGGTGGTTTTTATTATGGTTGTTTGTTTGGGGGTTATGGCTTGGGGAGAACCTATTGAGCCTGATGATGAACCGCTTCAACATGAAATCACAATTGATAGTCTGCCCGCCAGCAAAGAGGTGAGCGCTACGTACGGCGATGTGCCTATTACAAAATATAAAGCGAAAAGTTCTACCGATGGCACGATCACCTATTCCAGCAGTGATACGGCTGCGGCGAATGTAGGCGCAGACGGCACTGTGACGATAAAGGCGGCTGCCGATAATGTTACCATCACCGCGAAGGCGTCCGGGGGGGATAAAATTGACGCGACCGCAAATTATACGATTAACATTGCCAAAAGGCCAGTCACCATTGTTGCAAACACCTCCTTTCGTGCGAAGAACAAGGAATACGACGGGAAAGTGGATGCAGAGATTGAAGGAACCCCGACTTTTATGAACAGACTTACTACCGACGCATCATCATCATTGACGTTAGTTCCGGGTACGGCCGAGTTTTCGGACAAGAGAGTCGGTAGCGGCAAAACGGTCAAGCTCACAAACTACAGCCTCGGCGGCGCTAACGCTGATAACTATACCCTGAAGCAACCGTTGGATGTGTTCACTTTTACCGCTAATATTACGGCTAAAGAAGTTTTTATAGACAGCGTCGCCCACACAAAGGAGTATGACAGCACAACAACCGTACGCGGCCCGAACGCCGAAGGCGGCCTTAAAATCGACGATATTTATTATCGTAGATATGTTTTGCCCGGCGATAACGCCGAAATTACCGGATTTACGGCGGCGTATACCCGTTTAACCGTCGGCGCCGACAGAATGAACCTTTCCGCCGTAACGTTTGTAGGGTCGGACGCGGGCAATTACAAGTTTAATACGTCGTGGCCTAATATTAAAGTCGTCGCGCTCGAACCGGGCGGCCCCGTTGGCATTACCAAAGCCTCCGGCATGACATTTGAGCAGCCAGACATTATCCTTGTTGCCCAGCGGGACGGTAACCCTAAGACGTTCAACCTTAACAATATCGTCCTCAGGGCGCCTGTAGGCGTTGTGGGCGCGCGCAGTTACTCGCTGGGCGAATTGTCCAACGAGCGCGGTATTTTGGCCCCGGGCAACCCTCCCACGCTTAACGGGTCAACCCTGACCTACAGGGGCGGTGAGAAACCGGAAGAGGAAGGCAGTGCGACGCTGGACGTTAATATTATTACCGATAATTACAAGAATGCCGTCGTAACGCTCACATTTCAGGCGACGGATAAGATGCCGTTTACCAACCCCGAAACGGATATCATATTCAACCCCGCCTCTGTGGTCTACAACGGCAGCCCGCAGACTATTACCGCGGCGCGGGTAGGCACCGGGTACAGTACCGGCGGAACGTTCAGGTTTACATATTCGGTAGACGGCGCCTCGCCGTCGGATACCCTGCCGAAGTTTTTGGACCCCGGCGAGTACAGAGTGACCGCGTATGTGGAAAACGACATCTACAAGGGCCAAAAGACGGTAACGTATACCGTGCTGGGTATAATGCCCGTACTCGCGAACCTTGCGTATAATATCCCAATCTCAACAAATAACAAAACCTACAACGCCGAAGAAACCGTGGTTACGGTGGAGTGGAAAGAGGCTTTTCAGGAGGAGGGCGGCACTATTACTGTGCTGTATAATGATGAAGAAAGCGCGCCTTCAGATGCCGGGACATATGCGGTAAAGGCCAGAATTGCCGAGTCGAGGTATTACCGCGCGGCGGAGCTTGCGCTTGGCAATTTTACCATATCCCCCAAGAGCATTACCATTAACACCGCCGAAAGCGAAATAGCGGCCAGGCCATACGACGGCACCGCCGATGTGGTGGATATTACCACGGTGGCGTTCAGCGGCCTTGAGGCCGGCCAGACGCTGTTAATCGATTATGATTATATTCTGACGAACGCCCGTTTAAGCGGCACGGGCGCGGGCAGCGCGGTTACGGCTACGGTTACGCTTGTGCCCATAGGAACGGCCAAAAACTATACGCTGGTCGGCGCGGGCTTCAGTAAAACCGGGGCGATTACAAGGCAGACGCCGAGGCTGGAACATTTGGAATACACCGTTCCCCGGAACCGCCGCGAAACCGGCGCCGCGCAGCGCATAAGCGTTACGACCAAACAGCCGCTTGCGGGGATGGGGGTCATTACCGTTCAGTATATGCAGAGCGGCGTACCCGCCGAGCCCATTAAAGAGGGTATATACGACGTGGTGATAAATATCGCCGAAGGCCAAAACTTCGAGGCGGCCAGCGGTATACACCTCAACGAGCCTTATATCATACTCGCCCCCGCAAAGAGCATAGACGGCGCAGATGTTACGGTGAACGGAAAGTACACCTACACCGGCTCGCCAATACGCCCGGAAAATCTTGAAGTCTACACCCGCGACGGCGCCTCGCTGGTCTATAACCTGCACTACACGCTGGATTATGAGCATAACACCGATGCCGGCCCCGCCACTGTTATAGTAATAGGCCGCGACGAATACAAGGATACGGTCTTTGCAACCTTTATCATCGAGAAGAAGGTCCTGGAACCCGCAGACCTCAAGTTCTCGGCAGCTATACCCTACAACGGCTTACCGCAGCCCGTGCCCTTTACGGCCAAAGGGCTGGGTATGGTGATTGCCACATACAACGGCTCCGTATCCGTGCCGGTAGACGTGGGAGCCTACGAGGTAGAGGTAATAGCCATTGATGAAGGCGCGAACTTCACCGCCCTCAACGAAGAAATCAAATTGGGTTCCTACACAATAGCCAAAAGAACACCCGCAACAAATGACTTCGAGTTCACAATACCCGAAGGCCACCTGTACACCGGCTCGCCGCGCGGTATAGGGCCGGTATCGCTGCCGGGAACCGGCTATGGAGATATCACGGTGCTGTACTCAGGCAAAGAGGAACTGCCGGTGGAAATAGGGATTTACGCGATAACTGTGAACGTGGAGGGCGGGGAAAACTATCAGGCCGTAAGGGGCGTGCGCCTCGGCAACTACAGAATAACAGACCCCGTAGCGGTAGCCGGCAGCGACAGGCTGATTCCCGGCGCGCCCGGCGATATCGCCATAGTCGCCCCGAAAAACCTCCTTACGGCGCGGTTTACCGCCGGCCCAAACCCGGTAGCTAAGGGCAGCAAAGCCGTAGAACTCTACTTTGAGGGGGGATTTACAGACGGCGGTAAATTGACAATCTATGACGCGCTCGGCAATACTGTAACCGAAATCGCCTGCATTGGCGACCGCTCCCGGTCACCGGCAGCCTTTGACGGCGCAAAACGCCTCGTAGGCTCGTGGGACCTGACCGACCGCAAAGGCCGCCCGGTAGCCGAGGGGACATACCTCATAAGCGGCGCGGTATCCGTAAACGGCAAGCGGGAACGCGTCTCTCTGATAATAGGCGTACGCTAAAAAACACAGGCGGCGCACCCGCACGGGGGGCGCCGCCTTACATTACTGCGCATTTCAATAGTACGCCGCCGGCAAATAATATCCCATATTTTCAATAAAGTTATTGACATGATAACGTAAAAATCGTATATTAATAATATGTACCTGTATAATAAAACGGTTAAAACTGCGGGCGCGCAGGCTTAATTGCGTTGAGTGCTGACTATTTTTTTTCTCATAAAACATTTTTAGGAGGGATTATGGGGTTACGTGCGTTTGGCGGGGCTTGGGGCAGGGCTGTCGTTTTGATGGTTGCTTGTTTTGGGGCGGGGGCTTGGGCTGAGTTGGCGTTTACGACGGGTGTGACGAATGGTGCAGTGGCGAAGGAGTATGGGGCGTCGTCGTTCATTATAACGGCGACGGGTAATGCGGAAGGCACCACGATCACATATAGTGCCACCCCCGAAGACCAAGAAGTGGTAACGTTGAATACAAGCACCGGCGCTGTTACGATAAATAATGCCGGCACAGTTACCATCAAGGCATCGGCAGGTGATGAAACAGCTACTTACACTCTTAACGTTGCAAAGAAAAAGGTTACCCTCACCATTCCAACACCCAACAGAGTATACGACGGTACCAGAAATGCGTGTAATCCGTGCGCTCCGACTATATCCTCCACCACCCCCGTAGTTTCTGGCGATGTTGTGACGATTGGTGATGGAACTGGGTTGTTTGAGACCAAGGACGCTGCCGGCACCACCAACAAACCCATTACGTTTAACGGTTTCGAATTGGGAGGCGCCAGTGCGAACAATTATGAAAGGGTGCTGCCAACCAACCAAACCGGAAGAATTACTACATTGACCCTTAACGCGGCCAATCTCAAAGTAGTGCACACAAAAGTCTTTGACAACACTACCGACGCCTTCGGCATAAATCCCTACAGTATTTGGACCCCCGTGGCAGGTGATGATATTCAGGTCGCCGCCGCTGTTGCCGGGAAGTATTCAGCCGCGTCTGCCGGCACAACAACGATAAATCTTACCGGTTTGTCGCCGCTTATCGGTACTGATAACAAGAACTACACGATTTCGGCATCGCTGTCCAATGTCCCGGCGATTGTCTCCCTTACCGATACCACCCGCGCCGGCATTACCAAGCGTGACGGCCTTGCATTAACGGTACCGGGCGATATTGCTGTTGAAATCGCGAAAAATATCACCAGCGGTACGCGAAACGTCAGCACTCTCGGGTTGACCGCGCCATCGGGCCTTGCCGCGACCACAATCACAGGTAAGACATATCTGGTGGATACCGCGAGCTATTCGTCGGGCGGCGGGCTTTTGAAGGGGGTACCTACAATTACTACGGCCGGTGTGCTGAGTTTCTCAAGCGACACTTTGGACAGCGGTACTGCGGAGGTGGTGGTCATTATCCGTAACACCAATTATAATGATGTCCGCGTGAAGTACATATTCAACGCTACAGACAAGATGGGGCTACCCAGCACCAATCTTACATTCAGCTCCCGAACCGAGACCTGGAAAAGCGGCAGCACATTTACAATGAACGCCGCAAGCGTGTCCACCTCCGGCCTTGTTACCGGCGGCGGCACGTTTACCATTGAGTACAGGAAGGAAGGCGGTGAGTGGGATACGGGCAGGCCGAGGTTTGTGAATCCTGACCCCGGCGTGTACCCCGTGACCGTGCGCGCGAGCAACGGTTTATACAGGGGCGAAAAGGAGGCTACGCTTACCGTGAACAAGGCGGCGCCTGTGGCCGCAAACCTCACTTACGCCGCCATGAGCACCTATAACAAGGTCTACGACGCCTCGCCGGTAACGGTTACTGTGGAGTGGATAGAGGGGTTTGACGGGGGCCCGATTACGGTGCTCTACGGCGGCAGAGATGAGCCGCCTTCCGACGCGGGGACTTACGATGTAAAGGCCAGGGTCGGCGAGAACACCTATTACAACGAGGCGGATCTGAATGTCGGCAGTTTCACCATAAGCAAGAAGAACATATCGATTAACGCTGCCGAAAGCGAAGTCACCCCCAAGGTATACAACGGTAACGACTCCGCAGATATCGTGTCGGTGGCGTTTACCGGCACCGAGGGCGGCCAGATGCTTGCTTTGGACGAAGATTACACCCTCACGAACCCCCGTTTCTCAACCGCTAACGTGGGCGCCTCGGCCTCGGCTACGGTTGTGCTTGTGGGCGCGGCGGCCAAAAACTACAATCTGGCCGGCAGTTCTTTCAGCAAGACCGGGGAGTTTATTACAAAAGCAACGCCTGCGAAAGAGCATTTGGATTACGATATCCCCACCAATCGCCGCCAGACCGGCACCGCGCTGCGCATAGACGTTAAAAACAAGTCGCCGTTTACGGCTATGGGGGCCATTACCGTAAGGCATATGCAGGCCGGCGCGCTTGTAGAACCCGTACTTCAGGGAACTTACGAGGTACTTGTGAACGTGGCGGGAGGCGCCAACTTTGTAGCCGCCGCCGACATATCCCTCGGCAGCTACACCATACTCGCCCCCGCGAGGAGCATTGAAGGCGCGGAGTTGACCATTAGCGGTACGTACATCTACAACGGCTCGCCTATACGCCCGTCCGGTGGGTTTGACGTTGAGGTCAGGCTGGCGGACGGCACCCGCTTGGAGCCGGAGGTCGACTATACCATACAGTATGAGAACAACACAAACGCCGGTACCGCTACGCTCACTGTAAATGCGATAGACGCGTTTAAGGGAACGGTCTCCGGCACGTTTGACATAGCCAAAAAGACGCTGGAATTCTCAGACCTTGCGTTTCCGGCCACAGTTCCCTATAACGGCTCGGTGCAGCCCGTGTCTTTTAAGGCTGTCGGGCTTGGCACAACGGCGGTCACTTACGACGGGTCCCCAACCGCCCCGGCCAACGCCGGGTCCTACGAGGTGGTAGTAACCGTGCAGGAGGGCCAAAACTACACCGGCCTCGCGGAGCCTGTCGCGCTGGGTACCTACACAATAGCTAAAAAGGCCCCGGAGGCGGATGACTTCGATTTCACAATACCCGAAGGCCACCTGTACACCGGCTCGCCGCGCGGTATAGGGCCGGTAACGCTGCCGGGAACCGGCTACGGGAGCATAACCGTACTCTACGCCGGCAGTGAAAATCTGCCGGTTGAGATCGGGACGTACGCGGTTACGGTGAATGTAGCGGGCGGAGACAACTATCTGGCCGTGTCCGGCGTGCACCTTGGCGACTACAAAATAGAGGACCCCTCAGCGATAGCCGGCGGCGACAGGCTGATTCCCGGCGCGCCCGACGATATCGCCATTGTCGCCCCGAAAAATCTCCTTACGGCGCGGTTCACCGCCGGCCCTAACCCGGTGGGCCGGGGCAGCGGAGCCGTAGAATTCTATTTTGAGGGGGGATTGATAGACGGCGGTAAATTGACAATCTATGACGCGCTCGGCAATACTGTAGCCGAAATCGCCTGCAGGGGCGACCGCTCCTCCCGGTCACCGGCAGCCTTTGACGGCGCAAAACGCCCAATAGGCTCATGGAACCTGACCGACCGCAAGGGCCGCCCGGTAGCCGAGGGCACATACCTCGTAAGCGGCGCGATATCCGTAAACGGCAAGCGGGAACGCATCGCTTTGGTGGTAGGTGTACGGTAAAAAACAGAAAAGCGCCCCCGTCCGGGGGCGCTTTTAATTTTATGGTTGACATTCTTCCCTTTTTGTGGTACTATATATATAGTATACAGAATATGCTGAAAAATTGCTCTTAAACAGACTTTTTTTGCACAAATATGTGTTTAAGGTGACACTTTTGCCCCCTTTGGGGATTATAATATTAAGAGGGCCCGGAGTTCTTACCGGCGGGATTTCGTAACGGCAGGGGGATCGGGCAGATTTTACAGATAGAATAGTACGTATTATACATAATTTTTTTCTTGACTTTGTAGTTTTTTTTTATTATCTTCAAATTTAAGGATATTTGTATCCGTAACAGTGTGTTCTTGTGTGTGTCGGGGTGTGGCGGTACAATATACGGTATACTTCAGGCTCCGCAGGAACTTATCCCGGCGGAGACATCGCATAGTAAATAATTATTTTTTGTCATTTAAAGCATTGAGGAGGGGTTATTATGAAAACTTCGAAAATTCGGCGGTTGGCGGTCAGCGCGTCCGGGTTGAAGGTGTGTCTGGGGCTTGTGTTTTGCATGGCCTTTGCGGTTTCGGCTCAGGGGCAGTATGAGCCGCAGACGAGCGTTCCGGTTACGTTCTACGATTTCCGCTCCGACCGTTCGAACCCGGAGTTCGAGCAGCCGCACGGCAGGTATCTGAACGACACAAGGGCGGCAAGGCTGCGCATGGTAGACACATTGTTAGACCTTGACGGCAAGCCCATAACCAAAAATATGGAGCAGGGCAACCGCGGTGTCATGACCGGCTCCACCCATACCAACCCTTACCTTAATTACGGCATGAGGTTCTGGTTCAGGGACTGGAGTAACCTTGGCGGCTATAAAATGTCGGGCCAGCCCCATATGTCCGGCGCGTTGGCGACTCAGGCGGGCGCCACCTATCTGACACCGTTCAGGCCGGTTTATCAGTATATGGGTACCAACGGCAGTTGGGTTGCGCAGCCTGTTGCCGGTCAGGGCGAGAATACGGCTAACAATACTATTCAGGGTGGCGAGTGGAATGCTGAGCAAATCCGTTTGGACAGGCTTGACTACGCCTCCAACGGCTCCAACGCGTTCCAAAACAGGGTGGTGCCGGCCGAATTGGTTTTTCAACATGTCGGGAACGGCATTTATGAGTTCAACCACACCAGGTTCTTCCCCCTTGCTAACGGCGGGCTCAATAGCAACCACCCTGTAGGGTCAAACTCAGATGACAGCCGCGGCGGAGTCAGGTTCGTAGATGCGACCGGCGCCAGCACCGAGAGGCGGGGGNATACCGATGATAATTGGACTACTACGACTGCCTTTACATATAATAATTTCGCGTACACAATGGAGATGGTGGTTAAGTTCAAAATGGAGCCCGGCCTCACGTTTAACTTCAGGGGTGACGATGATGTATGGGTGTTTATTAACGATCGGCTCGCACTTGATATAGGCGGCATTCACGAGGATATACGCAGAAATATAAACCTGGATGAACACAGGAGAAACCTTGGCAATTTGGAGGACAATCAGGCTTATGAAATGCGTATGTTTTACTGCGAGCGCCATGCCAGCGGCTCCTCTATTTGGATTCAGACCAACATTGTAACCGCCAGGCTGACCGAAATGGCGATCAAAGTTGATGACGGAAACATGATTGCTGGCGTGCCCAAACTTGCTGCGGGCGTTGTTAGTGTAGATACCGGCTCCGGGCGCCTGACAAATTTCGATAAGGGCGCGTTTACATGGCAGGTCCGCGATATAAATTCGCGCAATACCCCGGCAGTGGTAACCTCCAATACATCAAACGCCACTACCGCCGGGTCCGGCGACCTCATCATTTCGTCGGCCAACGGCAAGCCGCTGTCCAAGTCGGATTCCATTACCATTACGGCTCAGAAGGCTTGGACCACGCTGATGATCATAGGTAATTACCGTGACAGCGTTTCGGGGGCGAGTGTGCGCGACACGGCTTATATGGATGTTCTGCCCGGTCCGCCTACCCAAATATCCATAGAGAATAGCCGGGACTCCTTAGCGAGTACCAGGCGTTGGGAACCGTGGCCTGTGGACTCTATAGTTATATCTTCAAACGCGTTGTATACAGACAACTTTTACGCTATTCTGCGCGACCAGTTCGGCAACTGGGTCTCTACCGCCGGTACCACCGGAGGCGTTATATGGCAGGGAAGAAGTATAACGTGGACGACGAGGGATCCCGGCATCGCCACGCCGGCTACGGCTACGGTGCCGCCGAGTGCCTTCGGCCCGTTTTATGGCGAGGGCAGGGTAAACAGGGTAGCTTCGTCGGGCAATACCACCCTGACCGTCAGTTATTCCATAGCCACCGGCGCAAACGCGGGTACTACGTTGACCAACGCGGCTTCGCCGACACGGGTAGTAATCAGGGCTATTGATTATATAGGTGTGCAGATAGGTGTCATGCGCGGCGGCCAGTTTGTTCCGCTCTCAAGACCTCTGGGAGCATCGCCCCTTAACGATCCGCTTAATCTTACGGTTGGCGACAATGAGACGGTTTACGTTCAGTTGCTCAATGCCGCGACAGGCCAGTATGAGTTTCCGCAGACGGGCGGCGTAAACTGGACGCAGTTCGAAATACCCGGCATTACGCCGCCTCAGGGCGCCACCGGCAGCTGGCAGTTTACTCCTACCGGAGAAACGCCGTCCAACGGCGGCAGGATAATCGCCACCATACCCGGCACCAATTACAGCGCGACGCTGATTGTGCATGTCGTAAACAGGGACCCGACGGTCATGAGGTTCTACAACAGGCGCGGCGCGCCCAACTCCACAGTGGAGATAACGCGCTATTTGTGGCCGGAGGCGTTTCCCGCGGAGATCAGGCCCTATCCCGTGCCCAGCGCAACCATAACGGTGTCGGCGGGGAATACCCTGCCCTTAGTCGCCAAGATGTTCACGGCTACACCGCCGAGCGCGGCCACGTGGCTCAGGGATTTGGAGAACCCCATGGGTGCTGAGGCCGCCAGATGGTCATGGAACTTTGTGCCGGGAACGCGGACCACCGCCACGCTTACGGGTACTGGAGACTCAATAACCTTCCGCAGCACCGTAGCCCACGGCGATGTGTACCGGGTGCGGGCGACGCTGACCAGGGGGACGAACGTGGTTCAGCAGGATATACATATAAGGGTATACCCCAGCATGGAGAACCCCAAACTTGTGATAGAGCCGGATGCCAGCGCGCTTGAGTCATCGCCCAACACCGCCCGGCCTATGGGCACAATGTCGTTCGCCGAAACGGACCAGAGCAGGCGGGCTTACGCCGTAATACGCGACGAGTACAATAACTTTATCAGCTACTCCGGCGGCCAGAACATCTACGACCCGCTGTACGACCCGTCGGTAACCCCGCGGCCCACAGTGTGGACGCCAGCGGATGCCGCCGGCGACATAGTGATAGCGACTAACGGGTTCACGCCTAACGGCGAGGGCGTAGTCACAAAGCGCAGCGATGCCGACGACGGAAAGAGCACGTGGCTGGTCGCCTACGACAATACGTTCAATAGACGGGACTCAGTGCGGGTGAACCTGCTCGGCTACGACTACGGCGAGCTGCAGATTGTGCAACGCTGCACGAACAGCAGCGGCAACGGTCTGCCCAACGGCTACTGCCCGATTGATGTATTAAGCCTGACCACAAACGACACCGAGACGGTCTATGTATTCGGTAAGCGCACCGACTGCGGCGTCAGCCCCGGCATTACGGGCCCTGCGTGTTGGGAAGAGGTTGACGTAGACTGGGGCCGTTCCGTTGACCTCATCTCCGCGATCCCCACCACGGCGAGCGGTACGAATAGCTGGACAGTCAACCCGCAAGCCACAGGTTCCGGCCAGATTACAGCTATAAGGCGCGGTTCCAGTACCCTTGAGACCTCCATACCGGTGGTCATCACGGTAGGCGCACCCTGGAGGGCGGAGATCGTTATCATCACGCCGCCGGAACAGAGAATTGCCGGCGAGCCCATACTCGGAGTGGTCAGGTACTACAACCGCATCGGTTTGATTGAGGAGTGGAATCCGAACTGGCCGCAGATGATACCTACGTATTTTGCCGACGATCAGGGCCTCGGCCCCGCCGGCCTCATGCAGCCGCCCTATATACCGCAGGTTACCAGCAGAGACCCGCGGACGGAATTGTACTATCAGGGCAGCAATACCCTTGAAACCTCCCGGAACGCCCGCATAATGCCGGCTACCGGCAGCGACACGGTCACGTTCATCATATATAACGCGACCGACAACCCGCACCGGATCAGGCTGATACAAACGCCGGAGATCCCCGGTGTGGCGCCTGACGCGAGCGGGCGGTTAGATGTCTACTCCGACAGGTTCACCGTACTGGCCGGCGCGCCGACCAATCTGGTGATTGTGCCCGAGAGGGGCGATGTGCGTAACGATACCCTCTTCTTGCGGTACACCGACCCCGATGTAGTGCTGCGCGCTGTGGCCGAAGACAGGTACGGCAACAGGATAGGCGACTATCCGAGCGACTGGAGGTCTACGGATGCCGGTGACGGCGTACCTACGGTCGAAGGTAATGAGCGTCCGCTCGTGGTCTATAGGCCCAATACGGCCCTTGACAACGGTGCGGTGAGGGTTTGCGCTGCGGCGTCGGACAACCCGGCGGTGGAGGACTGCATCACCATAGTGGTCACCGGAGTTACGCTTGTTGCCACCAGCGTGACCACGAAAGACTACAGCGGCTGCGGCTATCTCGACGCCATAGTTATGAAGTTCCGCAAGCCTGTTACCCTGACGGAGACCGGCAGGATCCCCGGCAGCAGGATTACCGTCAACCACCGCGGCACGACTATAGCTGTCGACTCCGTAACAACCAACGCTGCCGACTCCACCGCCATTCTGTGGCTCAGGGAGGCGTCTTCCGGTCCGTTGCAGACCAGCTGGAGGCCCACTGTCACCTTGCTTGACGGCATATTTGTTGAAGCCGGCGAGCAGGTGCACTCGGAGAACAGCGTGATTGACGGCGCGGCGCCGGTTATTGAATCCGCCAAGCTCTTCTTCCCGTCGTCGGGCAACGGCGCCGTAAGGGACAACTACATTGAGGTGAAGTTCAGCGAGGATGTCCGTTCGTCTAACAAGGTCTCATTCAGCGGCGATGCGGCTAACTTCAACCCGTCGATGCTGTTTAATGTATGGGATCTTAGCAGCAGCCAGAGCAAGACGCGGTTGAGGGCGGTTCGCAAGTCGGCCCACAACTTCGACGAGGGCAGGCAGTTCACGGAACTGCCGGGCTACCTTGATGGTATTACCGATATCATTTACGTGAACGACAACACGGTAAGGTTCTATTTGCGTAACGATAAGGAGCTTACTCCGCCGCGCCACTACATGAACATCCGTACGTACAACGCGGAACCGTCAGCGCACGTGCTTGACGTACCGTTCAACGTTCCCGGCCCGAATAACCGCAGGGTGCCTGTCCTGTTCGGCAACGAGCCTAACGTGAAGGCGGAGGCTATACCCAACCCGGCATCGCCGGACCCCAACAGGGTCGGTTCACCTGCCGGTACCATCAACGCCTTCCATGATCAGGAAGCCATCCCCTACATCAGGGGCGGCGGCGGCGGTACGGTCTTCCGGGTGCCCATCTACGTGCCTACTAACGGTAGCGTCAGGTGCCAGATCAAGGTCTATGACTTGGCGGGTAACCTCGTGATCTCCGGTGAGAGCAATAAGGCCCGCGACGCGTTTAAGGATAACCCGGGCGACTATGTAAATATGGACCTCTACTGGAACGGTTACAACTCAAAGGCGATGAAGGTCGCTCCGGGCACATACCGTATGGTGGTTTACGTTAGCTACAATTTGGTCAACAACGCCACCCAGCAGGATAGGGAGCGCGCGAAGAACCGCAAGTTCCAGGGGACTGTGGGTATGTCCAAGTAACGGGTTTGCGGGATTATTAAATAAAAATGGCGGCTGCGATGGCCGCCATTTTTATTTTTGGTGGTATAAATGGGAATTTGTTGTATACCCGGCCTGAGCACAGGGTGCCGTCCGGCAACTGCACGACAACCGTGATGTCGCCGGACGGCACCCTGTGCTCAGGCCTAGACGGATGTGGGAGAAATGATAACTTTTCGCAATAGGCATGGGTGCGGAGTGGGGCGACGCTGGTCGTGCAGTCGTCTCCGCCCCACTCCGTGCCCATGCCGCTGATTGATACATGACAAATGCCAATTTGTTTCGCAATAGGCAGCAATAAAAAAAGGCGGTCTGGGGCAATGACCGCCTTTTTCGCGCCGGTATCGGCGCTATGCGATATTACTTACTACGTAATTGCAGTTTCCCGGTTACAGCCCAAGTTTCTCCTTCAGCGCCTCCGGCGTGAAAGGCTTGACGATATAGTTGTTAGCGCCAGATTTCAGCGCCTCAACCNCCCTCGACTTTTCCGACTCGGACGTACACATGATGATTTTCACATCCTTATACGTTTCGTCGGCGCGGACGGTTTTCAGGAACGTTATGCCGTCCATGATGGGCATGTTCCAGTCTAATAACACCAGATCGATGGGCATATTGCTCTTGAGCTTTCCCAGCGCCTCCTGGCCGTCACCGGCCTCAATGACATCAGTTACGCCCAACCCTCCGACTTGCGTCTTCTGGATGCGGCGCATTGTAACCGAATCGTCAACTAAAAGCATTCTCATGTGTATGGTTCCTCCTGTATTAAGATGTTTTCAGTGATATTTCCATGGCGAACGGGCCCAGCGGGCACGTAAACGGCACTATGATCGTCGGCACCCCGGTCAGCCCGGAGAGTACGTGGTTGCTGATGATCACGTTGGGCAGCGAAATGGACAGGTTGAGCCCGGCCAAATCGCGCTTGGCGAAACCGGCGATGATGTTGGCGATTTCACCAATCGCGTCGGCGAGGTCTGTGCCTGCCTCGGTGATGGTAGCGCCAATCATGCCGGATACGATGTCTAAGGCCGACTTCATGGGGAAACACAGGGAAATGGATCCCTGCGCACCGCCCGACAGACCGATAATGCCCGATATATCGTACCTCGGGAAGGGCTCTCTTTTTATAATCGGCCCGCCTTGTTTCGCGTCGACGAAAATCATGTTCTTAAAACACGCGACAGTCGCGTTAATAAAGGGGTTTATGTACTTTACATCCATTTTTGTGACTCCTGTTAATTAGAGTTATCTATATTGTTCCCATTTTTTTACTAAATCGCTCTGAGCGGCTTGCCCGGATCCTGGTTCGAGACCGGCGCTGAACCGTCTATCGCCAATATCAGGTCCGACTTGTCCACCTGATTCTGCGCCTCAAGCAAATACCCCGGCAAACTCTCGGCGTCGATGTTAAGCTCGTCGAGAATGCTGCCCTCATGCCGGTCGATCTGCCCCTCGAAAGAGCCTATCCCGGAATTACATAAAATATATTCTGACAGGTATATAGCAAAAGGAATTGATTTTTCTTTGTCTGACGCTTTTTCGGGGGTGTGGTGGAAACGCACCCCGTTTATGGCTATCGGGCTCAGTTTCCACATCTCTAAAAGCGCCGCGCCGACCGCCGCGTGGGTCTCTTTGGGCGTTACCGCAGACTCCGCCTCAAGGAACGAAACTTCGTTTTTTACCGCGTAATCTACAATTTCCTTGAATTCCTCGTAGAAGAACTGGTCGTACACTAGTATCCCTATGTCGTGCAGAAGCCCCGCGAGGTAGAGCGTCTGCCGCTCCTCCGGGGTGAATACCACGGAACTGAAGCGCGTAGTCATGGAGGCCATGTGCGCCGCCGTGAGCGCGTGCCGCCAAAACTGGTGGTAGTCGAAGGCGTTGGAACCGGGTCTGGCGGTAAAGCTCTTTATAATGCTCGTGGCTATGATGATGTGGCCGATTTCGTTGAACCCTAACCGCGTGATTGCCATGGGGACTGTGGAAATGCGGTTTCCCGAGGCGTAGTAGCTGGAATTGGCCACGCGCAGTATCATGGCGGTGAGCGCCGGGTCCTGCTCAATTATGCGGGCGAGCGCGAAGGCGTTGCTGTCGTCTGAAAAAACGAGCTGCTGAACCTTGAGCGCTACCTCAGGCAGGGTCGGAAGTCCGGAGATGGCGTTTAACCGCTGTATCATGCTCATAATACTATAATTATATTATATTTGTAAGCATAACATCAATAATTCATCGAAATAATTTAAACGCCTTTGGGAGCAGCAGCGGCTTTGAGGCGAATGTTCGCATAAAAACCCGCAAATAACTGATTTTATTGGGGTCTTCTTTAGAGAGCGATTCCGCGATCTTGTCAAGGAAGGCGTCGTCCGCCGACATGATGAACTCCTTGAGCGCGAAGGAGCGGTCTACCTGCTTGCCGAAGTTTTTGGCCCAAAGGCGCTGATATTCCGGCAAAATCCTGCAATCGCAGCTTCCGTCGTCCCGTATTGACTGCGCCGCAACCNCCCCCGCAGCTTTACCCGCGTAGAGGGAATAGGCTATGCCGGCCCCGTTTATGGCGTTGACCTGCCGCGCCGCGTCGCCTACAAGCATTACCCCGCCCTTAACGAGCGGGCGCAACCACCGGGCCACGGGTATGCCGCCGCAATGGAGGTCGGTAACCCGCGCCCCGGGGAATCTGGCGTCTATGAAACTGAGCAAAAGCTCCCTTGGCAGGCCCGGCCGGCACTTCGACCCGATGACGCCGAGCCCGACATTCGCCGCCCCCTCGCCCCGGGGGAAGACCCACACGTACCCGCCCGGTGCCGCCTTGCTCCCGGTGTAGAAGGTGCAGCAGTCCGGCTCGATGCCGCCCGACTGCACGCGGGCGAACGCGCCGGATTCGATGTCGCCCGGCCTGAGCGCCGTGTTCCACCCGAAGCAGCGCGCCAGCCGGCTCTCGACGCCGTCGGCCAGTATCAGGCAGGGGGCTATGAATTCGCGCAGGGGCCCCGTGTCCGCCGATACGCACCTGTACCGCCCGTCGGGCAGCCTCTCCGCCGAGGTAACCGGCGTGTTTGGGACGAACTCCGCCCCTTTTTCCACGGCCATATCTGCCAGATCGGCGTCCATCCTCCCGCGGTCGAGTATCCACCCCTCCGCGCCGCTGCCGATCTCCACCTCTATGCCCGACGGCGACACCATGCGGGCGCGGGCGAGCTTAGACTTTATCCACTCCGGGCGCGGCTCCACCGAGAGCGTAAGCCCCTTGAACCCGACCCCCTCGCCGCACCGGACGGGCGTGCCGGCTTTGGCTTTGCGCTCAAGGAGGCAGACGTGCCGCCCCGCCGCCGCCGCAGACATGGCCGCCATAGACCCGGCCGGCCCCGCGCCCACAACGATTATGTCATACTTGTTGGCATCGCCCATAATCACTTGTCCTTAGCCGTTAATGATAACGCCGCGAACGGGCAGATATTCACGCATATCCCGCAAGACGTGCACCTGTCCTCCGATATCCGCAAAACCTTGCCCAGAACAATAGCGTCATGCGGGCATACGCTTATGCAGGTCCCGCACTCGTCGCACTTTTCAGGATCGGCAATAGTCATCGCTCCAGCCTCTTTAAAAGTTTTTCCGTGTCTTTTATGATGGCGCCTGTGCGCGTATCGTCACCGCCGCGCCCGTCAAGTATTAACCTGCACGTACTTGCCGCAAGCGCCTTCTCGCCCGCCTTATGGTACATGTGCGCCTGCCTGTTCCGCGTGACGGCGCCGTTGTAAGCGCCGTGGGGCTCCCGGCCATAAGAGTCCGCGAGCCTGCCGTACGCCGCGGCGGCCTGCGAAAACATCTTCTGCCCCTCAAAATACTTCACCTCGGCCCACAATAGAAATCTACTATTCGCCAACTCCTTTTTCAACGAATAGATGATATCCCGAGATTTTTGCGCCTGCCCCTCTGCAAGGTAAATGTCGGACAGGGCGAGCTTCGCTGCGGTACCGGTCAGCCGCGCAGACTGTGCCCCCTGCTCCAAAAGCCGTATCCCGCTCGCCTTATCACCCGGATACCAGAACATCGCCGCGCCGAGCCGCTTCTTCAAATCCGCCCTTGCATAATCATACAGCCCCAAAAAGAAGTTGACCTCGGTATTCGCGCTGTCAAGCTCCCTCGCCCCCTTCATGGCCTTCATAGCGTCAAGCCCCGTACTCGCCGCGGCGATGTAGGAGCCGTTCTTCAGGCGGAACGAGGCGTTCATGCCGAGGACGAACCCGCGCAATGTCAACAGGTAAGAATCGGTCCCGTTGACCTTCTCATATTCGTTGACGGCGTTTTTCGCCCGCTCGAACGACCGCATGAACGCGGCGGTGTCGATAGGGGTATCGAAATCGATATCCCGCATCCCCAAAGCGGCCAAATGCAGCACAGCGGCGAGGGGATTTTTGTTGTTGGAGAGATACGCGGAATCCGTCAGCCTCAAAACATCATCAAAGCGGCATTCAAGGATCCCTGTTATCGCGGGATTGATGATTGCCGAATGGTCATCCGGTATCTTAAACGCCGCCGCTGCGAATGTCATCACGCAGATAATCAGAATTGTTGACCTATACATCCGTTCCCCCGGATTTTAATGACGGGTAGGAGACCTTGTGGCGCAATCTGAAGTATAACCACGTCATAAAATATACGGCGATGCCGGCGTGAAGCAGCAGATATGAGGTGGTAGCTGCCGCCACGAGCATGACGGCCGCGCCGCCAGCCTTGTGCGGCAGCTCCATATATATTGATTTTTTGCTGTTGAGCAGATACGGGATGTACGCGGGGATGACGAGGAGGGCGCAGATCATGGCCGGATTGTCAACGGTTCTCTTCCAAAGTAAGATAAACGCGGCCAATGCGGTATCAAAATTGTCAAAGCCCATACTCAAAGATTCAATAAACAGCGATACGGGTATAACCGCCAGCACAAAGCCTAGCGCTATACAGTGCGCCGCCCTCGGCCCGAACCTGACGGCGGTTGTGATTTTCCCGTGCGCCCTGTCGCCCCGTATATCCGGCAGCGTCGAACTGATCGACCCCGCGCACATCAGCAGAAGATAGGGGAGTGCGTATAAGTACACGTATTCCGCTCCCGGCTGAAACAGCAGCACGATGTGGTCGAACCTGCTCGTGATGCTGTAAAGCCCCTCTAAATTAATGTAAATACCTGCTATAAACGCCAGAAGCGCTTCAAACGCGTTCGTCAAAAAATCAAAAAACGGACGCCCCGAAAGTGAAAACGGTTTGCAGCTGTAAACATACCCAACGATAATCGCAATCAACGCAAGAATCGCGAATACGCGATGCCCCATAAAGATCGGTCCGAGTATTGATGTCAGGGCGCAGACAGCCGCGAAGATCCCGGCGGTTTTCATGGGGATATTGCAGCGCACAAGCAGCGGGCAGCCCTCGTTAGCCTTATCGACTTCATAATCCGCCATTTGATTGATGATGTAGACGGATGCTGGCGCGAGGGAGTAAAGGAATATCAGCAGATATTCGTGAAGGCTTGGATAATACATGCCAAGCACGCCATGGGTCATCCCAAACGCGCAGAACGCCCACACGGGAACGATAATAATCGGCCGTGTCAGAAACACGAGGTCAATCATCAGCAATAATTTTTTTTTCATAATGGCAGCCTTTCCGTCACTTTGGGCGAAATGTTGGGTAGACGATACCGAACCGCAGCTTGTAGTAAATCCGCCCCGCCGCGAACGTTACCAATATCAACGCCCCATAAACAGGCACAAACAGCGTTACGACCGCCGACAGCAGGAACACCGGCCACTTGAAAGAGTAAAACGCCGAATCCCGTTTAGCCGTTACCGCAAAGTTGATAAATATCCCCAGTGATAAGAGCGCCGGCGCCGCCATCACCCAAAAATGATTTTCAAGCAGGAACGATGTCCCCAAAGCAAACACGCACGTCACCGCCGCCGCGACAGCCGTGGCCTTTTCCCCGTACGCGACGCAAAAAGTTCTTTTCCCCGTCAACTTGTCACCGGCGGCGTCCGGTATCGTGGTAGCCAGAAAAACCGCGCCGTTGGCGAACGCGGGNGCGAGGGATGAGAGCAGTCCCGGTATCAGCAAATCAACATCCATAACCTGCCCGTTTTTTGCGGACAGCCATCCCACCAGAAATGTGATAGCCCCGTGCCCCAAAGAATTGGCGACCATCCCCCCAACCGCGTGGTTTTTTAACGACGCAGGGGGAAGGTTGTACAGGATGCCGATGATTAATCCCAAAGCAAACAGCGTAAACATCCACNCCCCCTGCGTCCACGCTATGGCAAGCCCCGCCGCAGCGCAGATGATGGCCAATGCCCACGCGGTTGGTATTGATATTATCCCTTGCGGCAAAAGAAATAGTTTTTTGTTGATCCTGTCGCTCTCTATGTCCTGTATCTGGTTGACTACGTAGATTGACGCAACGAGAAGCGAGAATCCGAGCAGGTTGATGAAGAGTGCGCCATACTCAAATTCCCCAATCTTTACATCCGGATTTCCGATGATCCACCCCAGTATCAGCACCGTCCACACCGGCGCCAAAAGCGGCAGCCTGAGCAGGAAGATCATGTCGGCAATTTTTTTGAGGAGTGTTATCATGCCGTCATTCCGAGCGGATCGGGTATTGACCGACGGGAAACGGGTTGGAGTAGATCCACGCGCTTCCGCCGCGCCGGGCCTCTATCCTGTATACGCCCGGCTCCGTTATCGTCCACCCCGCGTTTTTGGATGATGTTGACTTGATGACCTTCCCGTTGCGTATCAGCATTATTTTCGCTTTCCGTGTCAATTTCACGTTCATCGTAAGCGGTAACGACAACGGCGGCTGCGCGTCGCCCCATCGTCCCGGATATTGTATCGCTCCGCTGCCGTCCGACAAAAACATTTCGCACCCGCGCGCGTCTCCGTGGCTGCAGTTGCTTATGAACCCGCGCCCGTTTCTCATCGCGTCAACCAAAACCCCGCTCATTTTTGCCGCGTCGGCGCCATCCCCTCCTGCCCACTTCGCCGCGTCAACAAATAAATGGGTGCGAACGCCCCTCATCTCCTCTTTAACCTTAAAGACCTGGTATATGAACGGCCCGCATATTTTGATTTTGCGGTTATGCGCGTCCACCCCTCCTATCGCGCTCACGAAGCGTGTGAGGTTCATATCGTCCCATTTCGCCAAAAGTTCTTTGGGCGCGTCGCGCAGGAGGCGGGTTGGGGAGAAGAGGCGCAGTATCATCCTTATCGGATCGCTCCGCAGGCAGTCCAGGTGTTCGATCCAGTCCGATACCTGGTTCCATATTTCTATGCCGTCGAAGCCGGTAACGTCCCATTTTGTCCAGGGGTATGGCGGCGGCAGCCCTTTTGTTACGCTGCGGCATTCGGTAGGGTGGGCGATGAACCCCGCCCCGCCCATCTTTTTTATGCGGTTGATGTACTCCTGCGGCTCGGTCAGCCCTTCCGCTAACTTGTTTACGCCTAACGCGAGGTAGTGGTTCTCGTCTTTCTCGTCTTCGTGTTCGTACCCTGTGTGTACAAGCAGCCCGCCGTACACGCCTTCCCATCCCGCGCCCTGCCCCTCCAAAGTCATGTGGTCGGTAACGCAAATATAATCAATTCCGGCGTTTTGGGCCGCGCGAATAATCTCTTCGTAGCCGCACTCGCCGTCGGAGAATGTTGTATGCCAGTGTATGCATCCGCAAATTTCTTTCAGTTTCATGGTATGCGATCACCCCGCCGTGCGCAGATATTTGTTGAGCAGCTTTATGACCTCCTCCATGTCCAGCGGTTTACCGAGGTGTCCGTTCATTCCGGCCTTTATGCATCTGTCTATGTCCTCCTTGAATACGTTTGCTGTCATTGCTATAATGGGCACCTTGCCTGCTTTGGGGAAGCCGAGTTTTCTTATCTGGCGCGTTGCCTCGTAGCCGTCCATCTCCGGCATTTGCACGTCCATGAATATCAGTTCATACTTGTCGGGCATTGCGCTGAACATGCGCACCGCCTCTGCGCCGTTGTGGGCGCAGTCTATTTGCAGCTTGGTGGGGGAGAGGAGTTCCCGCACTATTTCTCTGTTTATTTCCGAGTCTTCGGTAAGCAGCACGCGGTGTCCGTCGAAGATGTTTACGGTTTCCTGCTCTGGCATGTTCATGATCTCTCCTATTGTTACCGTCCGGTCGCTGCCGCGCGCGAGTTTTACGGTAAACGAGAACGTAGAGCCTTTACCCAGCGTTGAGTCTATCCATATTTGTCCGCCCATCATCTCCACTATGTTTTTTGAGATAACGAGGCCTAGGCCAGATCCGCCGAATTTGCGCGAGGTGGAGCTTTCCGCCTGCTGGAACGTCTGGAAAAGTCCGTCCTGCTGCTCTTTGCTTATGCCTATGCCGCTGTCTTTTACCGAGACCTTTATGAGGTAAATGCCGTTCAGCTCCCCCACGAGCGTAGCGTTGAGGGCGATGCGCCCTTTCGCGGGGGTAAACTTTACCGCGTTGCTCAAGAGGTTCATTATGACCTGCGAGAGGCGCTGGTCGTCGCCGAAGAGCGTTTGGGGTATGGCGCGGTCCAGGTCCATTTCAAACCTTTGCGATTTCTCTTCGGCGCGGAAGTTTATTACGCCCGCCACGCTGCCGAGCATCCTTTCGAAGTTGAAATCCACAGGCGACAGCTCGAACTTGTTGGCCTCTATTTTAGACATATCGAGTATGTCGTTTATTACGCCGAGCAGGTGCTGGGAGGCGTCTTCTATTTTCGCGAGGCAGTAGTCTTTGCGCTTTGTGTTGTCGGCTGTTTTGCCTATGGTCGCCATACCTATGATGGCGTTGAGCGGCGTGCGTATTTCGTGGCTCATGTTGGCGAGGAACATACTCTTTGCCTGGTTGGCCTGCATCGCCTTTTCGTTTGCGGCAACGAGGTCGGTAATGTCTACGCTGTGCTGCAGGTGCACTGTTTTGCCGTCGGGCCATTGTATGTAGCGGTCGGTGTGGCGGAACGTGCGCTGCGCCTTGGTGTTGAATGTCTCCCAGCTCACTACGCGGCTTGGGTCTTCGTTGAGTTTGTGGCACGGGCAGAAGTTGCATATACCGTTTTTACCCTCCTGCAGAATTTTGTAGCAGTAGAGGCCCGATATGTCGCCGCTTATGTTGTAGAGCTTTTTTGTGTATTCGTTCATAAACAGCATTTCGCCTGTATCGGTGGCGGATACGAATACTATCGCGTTGAGCCCGTTGAGTATTTGCGTAAGCGTGTCTAAGGATTTCTCGGCTATTTCCATATTGCGCAGCTTTGCCAGCGCATCCTTTTGGGCGCGCAGGTCGTATTTGTATACCGCTACCGCGTACTGCCCCTTGTAAACCACGCGCACCGCCCTTATCTCTATGGGTATGGGGTTGCCGTCTATATCCATGTGCAGCCATTCCATGCAGAGGAACCCCTCTTTGAAGGCGGTTTCTACGCTGCTGTGCACTTTATCGCGCGAGATGGTGCCGTCGGGCTGGCAGGCCGGCGAGAAGTCGTAGAAATGCTCATCGTAATATTTCAGGCTTGGCGCCTTAAAGAGTTTTTGCGCCTCCGCGTTTGCGGTGATTATCCGGCAGTCCGGTGCCCACAGCTCGCACGGCATGGGTATCAGGTCGAACATATTGTGGGCGTCTTCGTCTGATTTTACCCGCGCGCGGTTGAGGGCCATCAGTATGGCGCTCATTACAGCGGCCAGAAGTATACCCAGCGCGATGATAATGGCGCCCTGCATCCTTGCCCTGTGATAGTACAGGTTGAGCGGCGTTATTACGCCGATGTGCCAGCCGTTTTCGAGGCGCCTTGTATAGATGATGAAAGGCTCTTTGTTGTGGTTTACCAATCTGCGCTCGGATATGTTGTACCCCCGTTTTATCTCCTCCTCAAACGGCGCGAAGCCGGGTTTTTCGCTTGAGAGCGGCTTGCCTACCATGTCCGGGTTGGGGTGGGCGATTGCGTCTAAATTATTGTCGAGTATGAACCCGAAGCTGCCGTCTACAATGCGCAGGTCGCCGGCGTGCCTTGTGACGATGGTTACGGGTACGGTGAAAGCGATGGTCGCGAGCGCGCTGCCGCTGTTGTCGAGCAGGCGGCGGCTGTACGCGAATACCTTTATGGGGTCGCGTCCGCTTAAAAACGGTCCTGAGACGGCTATTTTGCCGTTTGCTTCGGCTGCCGCTTTGTACCACGGCCGCTCCGCCGCGTTGTAGCCCGGCGGCGCGGTCCAGCCGCTGTCGAAGTGGAGCGCTCCGCCGTATACGTCAAAAACGCCGAGAGCGCCCCGCTGCGCCATCTTGCGCGTTTCATCCTTTATTACGTCGTCGGTATAACTTTGCATATAGCGGAAAACCGTCGCGGAGTCGCTGCCGGTCATAATCATGTCGCGCACGGTGTGCGACAGGGCGTTCATCAGTGTGTATGGCTCCAGAAGGTCGGCCTCAATGCCTGTCTTGACGAACGCGAGCGTTTCTTCCGCGCTTTGGGCCAGATGCATACGCTCGCTGTTGTATACAAATATAAAGTTGAGGCCGGATATGGCGAAGAACGCGGCCCACACGAAGAACAGGCGCCCGTAAAACCTCCCGGTAGCACGCGCCTTGCGCGATATCTCCATTGCCACGGTCTCTTTTTTCGTACGTGTTTTTGTGTAGTTTGCAGACATATATTAACCCCCCCCCAATTCACCCGGTTTGGCTGATCTCAGATACCTGTTCAGCATCCCGACTACTTCGTCAATATCCAGCGGTTTGCCCACATGGGCGTTCATTCCTGTGGCAATGCACTTTTCCACGTCCTCCTTGAATACGTTTGCCGTCATTGCTATTATGGGCACCGTTTTCGCAAGCTCTGTGTCAAGCTCCCTTATGCGCCGCGTCGCCTCGAGGCCGTCCATCTCCGGCATCTGCACGTCCATGAAGATGAGGCCGTAGGTGTCTGGTTTTTCGCTGAACATACGCACCGCCTCCACACCGTTTACAGCGCAGTCTATTTGCAGGTGCGTCGGCTCCAAAAGCGTTTTTACGATCTCGCAGTTTATCTCCACGTCTTCGGCGAGCAGTATGCGGTACCCGGCGAATATGCCTGACAGATTTTTGCCTCTGTTCTCGTTTTGCTGCAGGCGGTTCATGCCCAGCGCCTCGTTTATCGCGTCGGCTATGCTCGACGGGAAGATTGGCTTGGACAAAAACTTGTCTACGCCGGCCTCCTTGGCCCGAAACTCTATGGCTGTCCACTCGGCGGCGGAGATGAGTATGACGATCGCGTTCTCGGTTTTGGGGTGGCGTTCCCTGATCTGTTTCGTCAGCTCCAGCCCGTCCATCTCCGGCATTTTCCAGTCTACGAAGTAGATGTTGTACGCGCCGTTTTTGTCTATGGCTTCAAGCGCCGCCGGGCCGCTTTGCGCGGTGTCGCAGCAGGTTATGCCAAACTCCTTTGTGATTCGCGTAAAGTAGTTCAGCACATCCGGGTCGTCGTCTACCGTGAGTATGCGTACGTTGTTCCAGTCTATGTCGCCGGAGAGAACTTTGCGTTTTTCCTTCTCCTTGCCGCGTTTCGCCGTAATAGTAAACGAGAATGTGGAGCCTTTGCCCAGCTCCGACTCAACGGATATGGAACCGCCCATAAGCTCGACTATGTTTTTGGAGATGGCGAGGCCAAGGCCCGTGCCGCCGAACTTGCGGGCGGTGTTGTTGTCGGCCTGCTGGAACGAGTTGAACAGGTTTTTCCTGTGCTCTTCGCTTATGCCTATGCCGGTGTCCGTTACGGCTACACGTATTGTGTAGAGGTCGTCCTGCTGCTCCATAAGCCGCGCGTGCAGGTTTATGGACCCCTCCTCCGGCGTGAACTTTATCGCGTTGCCGAGCAGGTTAGTTATTACCTGCGTTATGCGCTGGTCGTCGCCCGTGAGCTGCACAGGGATGTTGTTGTCGTAGTACACCTTGAACTTCTGCTTCTTTTCGTCTACCCTGAAGCTCATGACGTTTACGACATTCTGCAGCATTTTTTCGAAGTTGAACTCGGTGTACGACAGCTCAAACTTGTTCGCCTCGATTTTCGACATATCGAGGACGTCGTTTATTACGCCGAGAAGGTGTTTTGACGCGTCCTGTATCTTTGACATGCAGTAGTCTTTGCGCTCGATCTCTTTGGCGGTTTTGCCTATTGCCACCATACCGATGATGGCGTTGAGGGGTGTGCGTATCTCGTGGCTCATGTTGGCCAGAAACTGCGATTTTACGCGGCTGGCCCGCTCGGCGCGCTCTTTGGCGCTCTCCGCCTGTTCAGTCATTGCCTGCAGCGCCTGCGTACGCTCGTCAACACGTTTCTCCACGGTATTTATATTGTCTTTAAGCGCCCTTATCATGCTGATCAAGGCGCGCTGCATCACCGATATCTCATCTTTGGCGCTGTCGTGAAGGTTGCCGAAGGAGACATCTAAGTCTCCGTTTGATATTTTTATCGCGCTGTCCGTAAGTTTCTTCATGGGCCGCACGATGTGGTTGATGTTTATGTAGATGATTAAGCTGATTATGATAAGGAAGATTATGCTTACGGCTACGGTTATCCGCATACTCCTGTTGGCGTCGGCGTAGAGCGAGTCTATCGCCGTGCCCATGAAGAGGTAGACATTTTCGACGGTTATGCCGCTCTCTTCCAGATCGAGTTTGATGGGGTGTATGGAAACGAATATGGGCATACCGCCTGCGAACGGCCCGAACATCTCTTTCCAGAAGACCTCGCCGTGCGTTATTGTTTCGATCATCTCGTCGTAGAGCGATTTGCGCCCGGAGATGTCGAGAAACGGGTAGTCGCTGAGTTTTGAGGCTACGATGTTGCTGCCCATGATCTCCTTGCCCGGCGTGTAGAGTATGGTCATGTCGTCTCCAAGAAGTATCGCCCTTCTCTGCCGCTCCATTTCGAACCTGTAGATGAGTTCCAGCACACTGTTTATTACTATGTTCACGCCGCATACGCCCACGATTTTGCCGTTGGATATGATGGGGACGCTCACCGCGGCGGTGTAGATGATCTCTTCGTTGTGGTTGGGGTCGTCGAATCCGTGGGCGCCTATGTAACCTTTGCCGTTAATAAGCGGCTTCTCATACCAGGGCTCGCCGTCGGCGGCCTTCAGAGACTCGATGTTGGTTATTTCCGCTATGGCCCCGTTCCTGTTTAGCCAAAGTTTGCGGTTGCGCGCTTCCGGCGAGGTGATGTCGTCGGTGAACATGGCCCACGAGGCGTAGAGGTTGGGGTTCAGTTCGAGCATCAGGCGCAGGATACGGTCGATTTCGGCATCGGATTCGGGGGTGCCGGGGCTTATGCCGGAGAGCGCGTTCTGCGAATATTTCACCAAGTTCAGCGCGTCCTTTATGGCGTCCTTTATGGAGTTGGCGATTTGTTCGGTATAGTTGTCTACCGTTTCTCTGGCGGCAGCGGCGGTTTTTCCGAACAAAAAATTCGCGATAAATGCCATTTGTATACCGGAAACGAGGACTATGACGGACAGGGTGAAGAGCATAACCCTGAAAAGAGTAGTGTGTGTCAAAGCCGTGAATTTTCCGGTCGCCATACTACAAACCGCCTTTTTTACAGTTTTTGCCGGTATCGGCGCCCCGTAATAATTGATGATTTGGGGGGTATGAATATTAATATAGTATAGTACGTATATTAATATAATATATGGGGTATCCGAAACAAAATATTATGGAATAATGGAGCGGTGCCGCATCAGGGCCGTCTGTGTGGCGCAGTTTTTTGCGTTAGAACTCGATTTTGCCGATGGCCGGCAGGTCCTCAAAGACCACCTGCGTCTGAAGGTGCTGCTGCAATTTTTTGTTCTCTTCCGGCTCGTCCATGAGCGCCCGCTTCTGCTGCTCGAAGAACCGCTGGCGCGCCTCGCCGCGCAGGTGGTTCTGCTTGACGTCGCAGACCTGCTCCCATACCCGCTTCTCGTCGAGGTCGAAAAGCTCGTGTATGAGTTTGAGGTAGTGAGCGGCCGCCTTGGAGAAGAGCTTGTGGATGAAAAGCGTCTTCTGCTCCTTCATGCAGGTGTCGAAAACCGGGTCGTAGGGTATGAAAGTCTCGGTAATCTTCTCGCTGTAGAGGCTCATGAGCGCCTCAAGGTAGTCGATCTGCTTGTTTGTGCCCTTGTAGCCGTTGGGCACGATTTTTGTGATGGGGCAGCACCCCCTGAACCGCTTGTCGAGTATGCGGTGGAGTTCTATGATGCCGTTTACGGCGAAATAAGAGAGCTCGGTAGGCACAAAAATCTCGTCCGCCGCGTGCATGGCCGTTTCCTGCAATATATCGATACCCGGAGAATTGTCAATCATGATATAGTCGTAGAAACGGCTGAGAGAGGCGTATTCTATGGCTTTTTCGAGGATATGCGTGTCTTTGACGTCGTGCCCGGTGAGCTCGGCGTGCGAGGGGATGATGTGGAAGTTGCGCAGGCCGGTCTCGGTGATGGCGTCGAGCAGCTTTTTGCCGGCAATGCCCACCGACGAGCGGTACACCTCGCGGATGCTGGGCGTACGCTGCCCGTTGCCGTCGACGACGAGGGACAGGTGGTGCTGGCTGTCGTTGTCTATAGCCAACACCCGGAACCCGGCCATGGCAAGGGCCTGCGACACGCTGATCGTAAACGTAGTCTTGCCAACCCCACCCTTGTAGTTAAGAACAGCGATTGTGCGCATATAATTAGTGTTCCTGATGTATTATAAATTACAGCACCCTCTATATAATTATACTATTATGGCACAATAATTTAAACAAAAAAATAATTTTTGATAGTTTTTGAGTATGGGCAGGTTATTGGCGGATGTACAAAAACAGCGGGCGGCCTGAGACGGCCGCCCCTGCAAACCGTTATTTGGCGGGGATATTAATTGGCCCGGGATACGAACTCGTACGTATCCGTATCCACCTTGATCTTGTCCCCGATGTTGCAATAGAGGGGCACCTGGACCTCAATCCCGGTATTGACCTTGGCCGCCTTGAGCACCTTGCCGCCCGTATCGCCCTTGACCGCAGGCTCCGTATAGGTAATCTCCACATCGACCTGCTTGGGCAGTTCCACGCCCACCGCCTTCTCCCCATGGACGATGACGTCGATGATCATCTGCTCCATCAGGAAGTCGATGGCGTCGCCCAGGTCGTCCCTGTTCAGGTCCATCTGCTCGTAGGTTTCCTGGTCCATGAAGGTGTACCGGTCGCCGTCGGTGTACAGGTACTGCATCTTTTTGCGCTCCAGCACGACGAGGTCGAACTTGTCGGACGCCCTGTAAACGGTCTCGGACATGCCGCCCGTGGAGAGGTTTTTCATCTTCATCTTGCAGGACGACGCGCCGCGCGCCCCCTTGGTGTAGACGTACTTCAGGATGACGTGCAGGTCGTTCCCGATTTTGACGCAGTTGCCCTG
>WQTH01000003.1 GCA_009786415.1 Chitinispirillia bacterium
GAGGCGGTTCGGCTTGACCCGAATACTGCGGCGTATGTTTGCAACAGGGGGATGATCTACAAGACCCTCGGCGAGTTCGCGAAGGCTATTGCGGATTACAGTGTGGCGATTAATTTGCAGCCCGATATGGCTGGCCTTTACGGCAACAGGGCCTCGGCGCGTTACTGTATCGACGATTTCAAGGGCGCCATTGAGGATTGCACGGAGGCGATTAAGCGCGACCCTGCCGTTGCGTACTATTTCGGCAACCGTGGCGTCGCGTACGGGCGGCTTGGGGATATTGACCGCTCTATCGCCGACCTCACCGAGGCGATGCGCATTGAGCCGTTCGAGCCGAATTTCCCCGCCAGCCGGGCCACCGCGTATATGGAAAAGGGGCTATACGACAGCGCGATTGCGGATTTGGAGAGGGCCCTGTCTCTTCCCGGCGGGGCCATCAGCAGCGCGCACCTCCGGCGCACTCTTGATATCGCCAGGCAAAGGGTGGGGCGGTAGGGGCGCTTGATTTTGTATAAAATTCAGAACAGTTTCTGTGCGCGGAATACATATTTATGGTATGGATATAAAGCGCAAATTATCATTTCTAATATCCCTCGTATCAATACTGCTGCTCCTCGCGTCCTGCTCGGACAACAGCGCCGTAGACTGCTGCGGCCGCCCGGATGTATCCGGCGGCAAGACACCGTTTGAGTATTTTGCGGAGATATCGTCGATACCGCGCTGCACGTACAATGAAAAAGCGGCGAGCGACCATCTTGTGGCGTTCGCCGCGTCGCTTGGGCTTGAGGCGTATCAGGACGGCATATTCAACGTGCTCATAAAAAAGGGTGGTACGAGGGGGCGCGAGGGCGAGCCGCCGGTCATCCTTCAGGCGCATATCGATATGGACTGCACCAGTGCCGAGGGCGTAGATCACGATTTTGAGCGTGACCCGATAATCCCCGTAATAACCGACGGCGACCGGATCGCCGCGCAGAAGCGAACTACGCTTGGCGCCGATAACGGAAGCGGTGTCTCCATGATCATGGCTGTGCTGGCTTCAAGCAACATCTCCCACCCGCCGATAGAGGCGCTCTTTGTTACTCAGGAGGAGGTTGGGCTCTTGGGCGCGGCCTATTTTGACGTTTCGCGGCTGGCCGGCAGACGGTTTATCAATTTAGATTCGGTGGCGGAGGGTGAGCTTATAGCCAGCAGCGCGGGAAGGGTTACATCGGAGATGACGATACCCGTTGATGCTGCTATTCCGCCTGATGATCTAGTAACATATAACGTAACGGTAACGGGGCCGTGGGATGCTATAGTCGCGGTTGGGTGGATATTGGAGGCGCTTGACTGGGAGGAATTTTATTTGTTCGGGGTTGAGGGTACGCCCAAAGAGTGTGTCGCAGCAATATCGTTTGATGCGAGCGACATCAATACCCTGAGGGAGATAATTTTTAGGGTGGAGGCGCGGTTTAGGGAGCGGATTCCCGAGGACATGGAGATCGCCGTCACCATGGAAGAGGCAGCTGCGCCCCAAATCGCGATGAGCGGCGAGTCAGCGCGCCGGGTAGTTGCCGGTATCCTCAAAATGCCCAACGGCCTGCTCGCTGAGGGCAGCTATTTAGACGGGCATTTTCGGACGATCAACAACTTTTCCGCCATAGCTACTGTTGACGGGGAGGTAACCATATCCAACGGCGCGAGCAGTAATCTCGCAGGCGGCCTTGAGTGGCTGGCCGACGAATTGAACGCGCTTGCCGAGTTGACAGGTGCGAATATGGAAATAGTTTCGCGCTATCCCGGATGGCCGTACAAGCCGTACTCGCCGCTTAGGGACAGGATGGCCGAAATATTCAAAGATGTTTACGGCAGAGACCCGCTTATCAAGGCGACTGCCGGCGGCCTCGATTGCGCCGAGTTCGCCAAAAGTATGCCCGACGCCGACATGGTATCCATAGGGCCGGATATCAAAGACATCCATACGCCCGATGAGAGCATGAGCCTTTCATCATACAACCGGGTATACGACTACCTTGTGAGGGTGCTGAAAGAGCTATGAAACCACTAAGTGTCAAAGTGTTTGTTATATTGATTGCAGTTCTTGTTATCGCCGCAATCACAAACCCGGACGAGAAAAGGCACCAGCGGGCTGCGGCGGCATATCTCTCTCAAAATTTTCTGATGTTAAGTGGCAACTGGCCGGTTGGCGCGCTGTCCGATATCGAAAAAAAGGAGTTGCTGTCCGCGCTGGACGCCGCCATGCTTGCCGATGACGCCGCGCTGCTTGATTTCGTAGAGCGCAGGAGTTTCATGTTCTTCTCGTTGACTAAAATGAGGGCCATAGGCGAGACCATAGGCGCGGGCGCGTTTGGGTATGTCTGGCTATTTGCCGATATAACGGACCCGAAGTCGGCGATGGGTGTAATCTACAGCAGCTACATCGAAGAGGGCCGGCGGATTATTGATAGAAATCAGGCGGGGCAATACCGATGGGAGACGGGTATCTCTATGCCGGATATGGCATACATTGACTCGCTCATCTCCGGCGCAATAAGCATAGATTCCATGCCCGCTACGGGAGGGGATGACTGTGCCGGTCCCGGTTCCGGCGGCGAGCCGGCGGTGTTGTCCCCCGGGCCAAGCATACTGAGGGGAGGCCGCAGCCGCGCGAGTATTATGAGCGTGGGACTGGGGGATATGGCCGTCATGCGCCACCTCTACAGTGTTCGGTTGAGGGCCAAACCATGTCTGAATGGTGCAATTACGGTCAAAATCGCCATAAATGAGGCCGGCGCGGTAACCGCCGCCCGGGTTTTGGAATCGACGCTTAAAGACCCCGAATTTGAGCGGACGCTCTTGAGCCGCATACTTGGCTGGACGTTTGAGGGGGGCGGCGCGGAGGGCGATATTACGGAAATTACATATCCGTTTGTATTCTCGATGTGAAATAACTATTTTTAATATATTATGTTAGCGGACCAAACCCAAACCGAAAGGAATTTATAGCGATGAGGAGACAGAAATTTTACATTTGCAAGCACTGCGGCAACATATCGGTGCTTGCGGTGAATACCGGCGCCAGCCTGATGTGTTGCGGTGAGAAGATGGCGGAGATCATCCCCAACACTGTTGACGCGAGCCGCGAGAAGCACGTCCCGGTTGTTACAAAGGAGTCTGGCGGCCTGACTGTGAACGTAGGTGAAGCCCCGCACCCCATGGATGAGAAGCACTACATCGGATTCGTATTCGCCGAAACCAAGAATGGCGGCCAGCGGAAGAACCTGCGCACAGGCGAAGAGCCCGCAGCGAAGTTTTCGTTTACTGACGACGAGCCGGTAGCCGTCTACGCGTACTGCAATCTCCACGGCCTCTGGGTAACCGAGCTGAGTTGATGGGTTAAAAGTCCGATTTGCGGGGGCGGTCGTTTTTTTCAGGTACGACTTCTCCCATACCTTATTTTACAGAGATAACCTTTCGTAGGGTGACCGTTCCCGGTCACCCTTTGTTGTGCCTACCTCATGTGGTCCGGCACCCGTATTGCTGTCCCGAAGCCGGGCAGCATACCGTTCATTGTTGTCCAGCCGTTTTGCGTGGTGAAGCGCCCGCCGATAGTGCCGTCGTTGCTGACCTGTGCGGCGGAGATGTCTGTACCGTCTTTGCCTTTATCGCCCTTACTGGTCCAATCGGTTGTGCCGGCGGCATTTTTCATGCCGCTGAAAGCGAGGTTGGCTGACGATGCCCTGCCGTCGCCGTGGCCGCCTATGCGTCCCGCGAAGGCGCCTTTGGCCTCGGTTTTAAGGCTTGGGTTGAGGGCCACGCAGCCGGTTATTGCGCCACCCACCTGTCCTGCTATGCCCCCTACCCGGGTGCGTCCGTGGATTTCGCTTGTGGTCCAGCTGGTTGTTACGCTTGCGCCGTCGGCTATCTGCCCCGCTATGCCGCCGCCGCTTGAGCCGCAGGTTATTTTGCCGGTGGAGTAGCAGTTCGAGATGTTGCTGTCTTTGTCCATTACCGCGCCCGAGATGCCGCCAACCGCCTCGTTGCCGGTTATGTTGCCTGTGGAGTAGCTTCTCGCCACAGTGCTGCCGTTGTCGGCTTCGCCCACTAATCCGCCTACGTAGTTCTCGCCGTTTACGGCGGCGGTGGAGTAGCTGCTCAAGACATTGCTTTTATTGCCTGCGTTGCCCACGAGGCCGCCCACGAACCCCTTGCCTTTGATGTTGCCTGAGCTGTGGCACTGCTCTATAGTGCTGCCCGCGATGCCGCCCGCCACTGCGCCCGTCCGCCCGCCGGCGGTGATGTTCACGTCCGCGAGGCCCAGCTCTTTTATTGTGCCGCCGTCTACCCGGCCGAACAGGCCCGCCTGAAAGAGTTTGGGATCGTTTATGTATAGCCCGCGGATGGTCTTGCCGCCGCCGGCGAATGTGCCCTTGAACATCTGCATCTTGGTCCCTATGGGTATCCACCCCTTGCCATCGTTGAACGCCGCCCCGCTGTTGTAGCCGGAGAGGTCGATATCGGCGGAGAGCATGATGGTTTTGCCTTCGAAGCGGTTGCCGCGGTTTACGAGTTTCGCCAACCCCGCCAGCTGGCCGGCTTTGGTGATTTGGAAGACGGTCCCCTCGGAGTTGTACCAAGAGGTGTCCGGCTCCTCGGCCGGCGCGGTGCGTACGGACTCCCTCACCCTGGTGGTTGTGCCGGTACCGCTCTCCGCGCTGGAGAGCGCACCGCCGCCGGAAGTGGTTTTTGAACCGCCGCAGCCGGAAAGCGCAAGGGCGGCTGCAAGCGCGGAAATTGCCGTCAACGGTGCTATTCTCACAGTATCCTCCTTTTCCATGGTGCTGGCCACGGATAAGTCATGTTCATGTACATTGGCGTCTTTAGTGAAACAATCCATAAAAAATATATATTATGGGCAGGGGCATATGTTGATTTTTGTTGGTTCGGGCGTATAAGATGCCTTGGGAAGTTCGGAGTGTGGAGCCGGGGTTTGGAGCTAACGTCAAAATCCGTGAAAAAACTCCAAACCCAGCGCTCTGTTCAGGCGTGCCGTACGGGGACCCCGTTGTCCGCCAAATATTTCTTTAGCTCGCGCACGGTGTAGTTTTTCGGCATCCGCGGCGAGTATAGCATACTGCTGATGATAGCCGCCTGCGCCTCCGTCTCCTTGAAGAGTGCTTTCAGGTGCTCCGGCGTGCCAGCCCCGCCGGATGCTATAAGCGGGACCGATACTGCGGCCTCGGCGAGTTTCATGAGTTCCAGATCGTAGCCTGAGAGCGTCCCGTCGTTGTCTATGCTGTTGACGCAGACCTCCCCTGCGCCCAGGCCCGCGCCGCGCTTTATCCACTCGAGCGCGTCCATACCCGTAGCCACCCGCGCCCCGTCTATGAATACCTCGAACCCGCTGGGTATTTGTTCGGATACGCCGACCCGCTTGACCTGCGTTGACAGCACGACGCATTGCGACCCGAACGCCTTAGCGCCGTCCGCGATGATTTGCGGGTTGCGCACCGCCATGGAGTCTACGCTTATCTTCTCAGCGCCGGCCTTGAGCGCCTCGTACATATCGTCCAGATTCTTGATCCCCCCGCCTACGGTGAACGGGATGAACACACGCTTCGCCACGCGCTTTACGGTCTCTATGTCGATCTGGCGCCTCTCCGAACTCGCCGTGATGTCGTAGAAGACCAGCTCGTCTATCCGATCCTTATACATGGTATCGGCCAGCTCGTCCGCCGGCGCGACGTCGATGTTGTCCTCGAACTTCACGGCCTTAGTAACCCGGCCGCCGATGATGTCAAAACACGCGATAAGGCGCTTTGTCAGCATATTATTGCCCTCCTGTCCGCAAATCCAGAAACCGCTTTAAAAGCCCCAGCCCAGCCTCGCCGCTCTTCTCTACGTGGAACTGCGTGGCGTAGATGTTGTCGCGGTGGATTGCCGCCGTGAACTCGGCGCCGTAGCTTGCGGTGCCCCAGATGTCGGCGCGGTCTTTGGGCTTTGCGTGGTACGAGTTGACGAAGTAGAAGCAGTCGTCCGGTACCTTGCCGAAAACGTTCTCGGCGAACCACACCCTGTTCCACCCCATTTGTGGCACCCTGACCTTTGCGGCGTCGAACTTAACCACCTTCCCGGCCAGCCAGCCGAGGCAGTGGGTATTTCCCTCCTCGCTGTGCTCGAAGAGTATCTGCATACCTACGCAGATGCCCAAAAACAGCGTCTTTTTCCGCAAAACGGCCTCTGTGAGGGCCTCGGTCATCCCCATTTGGGCCAGCGATTTCATAGTGGCCCGCGCGCTGCCCACGCCGGGCAGGATAATGTGCGACGCGCCCGACAGGTCGCCGGCGGTGCGGGCGAAAGCTGCCTCGCAGCCGAGGTGGTCAACCGCGTGCATAACGCTTGGGGCGTTGCCTGCCTTATAGTCAATGATCCTTATATCAGCCAAAATATCCCCCCTTTAAACAAAAAAGCGCTCCAAAGCCCTACGGCCTGCAGCGCCATTGCTGTACGGCGATTGATTGTAACTGTACTAAAAATAATATGTTGGCGCAGCCGGGTCAAGGGAAATCCGAAAAATCTTCGGATACGCCTGTAATCAAGGCATACCGTGGCCTCTTTAAGCGCCATCAGGCGCGGTAACGCATTAAATCGTCCGCTGCTCACTCCCCCCACTTCATCTCCCCAAGGGCATCAAAATACTCCCGTATCGCCGACCGGTACTCCTCCGGGAAGTTGTCTTCGAACGCGCGTTTTCTGAGCAGGTGGAAGCTGTCGGCCTGGGATGATGCTCCCTGCTGCGGCGATTTGGTCCCCTGATCCGAGAACAGGGTCTGCGACGCCGTGCCCTTGCGCTCCTCCTTGCCCTCGTCTTTTCGGTTGAGGGAGAGGGTGGATTGCAGCATCCTTGATAAAAACCTGTCCTGCTGGTCGATTATGTCGGCGGTTGGGTTTTCTAACAGTTGGGCGAGCCTGCGCGCTTCCTGTTCCAATTCGCGTACGCGTTTTTCCATTGATTCGCCCGCGTCTTTGCCGTACGCGTCCGCCAGCCGTTTCAGTTCGTCGGCGATTGCCTGCTGCATCTCTCTGGCCTGTTTGCGGGCTTCCGCATCGCGCTCGCCGCCCTGTCCGCCGGTGGCGTCTCCGCCGGGGCGACGGCTGCCGGATGACCCTTCGCCCTCTCCCGGTTGCTGTCCTTGTCCGCCCTGCTGCTCTCCCCGCTGTCCGTACCCTTGCCCCTGCGGGCGTCCGCCCATCAGCGATTGCAGCAAATCGCCCATCATAGAATTAAGCGCGGCCTGCCTGCCCGACGCGCGGCGCAGGCCCGACATCATGCCGCCGGAGCCGCCTTGCCCGCCCTCCTGATCATCGTCGTCGCCGGTTATAGTCAATAGCAGGTTAGCCAGCTCGCGCAGCGCCTCTGCGCTCTGGTCCATCTGGCGCGCCCCGTCGCTCCTGCCGAGCGAACTGACCACGGCGGTTGATTTTGAGGCCGCGTTCCTGTAGGCGTTTACTATGGCGCGGATGACTTCGGAGTTCACCATTGTCAGGCTGTCCGCTTTCGCCAGGCTCATCCTCAGCGCGTTGCCGAGCGCCTGCTGCGAGAACGCTGTGCTGCGGTCGTCGGCTTTGCCCTGCGCCTGAAAGCGTATAAGCTGCTGCCACTCTTCCAATGAAAGCGCATCGTGCGCCATACTGAGCACGCGCTTCCTGTCCTCTTCCATTTTGGCCATCATGTTGACTGTCAGCTTGCTCTTAAGCTGTTCGCTCAGGGACATTAGCTCGCGGCTCATCGCGTTTTTTTTGTTTTGGGCTTGCTGGCCGTCCTTGCTGTCACCTGATTTGCCTTGCTGCTGCTTCATCTCCTGCGACAGTTTTTGTACCTGTTGAGATGAGGATGGAGAGTTCTCGTTTCTCTGCTTGAAGAAATCCCCCACATCCCTGTTAAAATTGTCGATCCTGTCGAGCAGGTCTTTTTGCCGAGTATCGTTTTTTTGGTTGTCGTCCGATGCCGCGAGTTCGGTCTGTTCGTTTGCCAGATTTTCCGCGCGCAGGGCGAGATCGGCGAGCTCCTTCTCCTGCCTGATTTTTTCTAAAAACGCCATTGTCTGATCTAACCGCTCGCTTAATTCAGGCAGCATGTCACGCAGTTTAGATGCTGCCTGCCTCATATCGTTCATGGACATCTTTTGATTGGTGTCCATCTTAAAGAGGTTCTCGCCGAACTCTTTCATCAACTCCTCGACCGCCTTCTTTATCTCCTCCATCTTTGCGAAGAGTTCCTCGTTCAGCTTGCCGTCTTCGCGCAGCGCGTTCATCCCCTCCTCAAGCGCCTCGAACGCTTTTTGCAGCGAGTCGGCCTGCGCCTGCAGCTGCTGCTTGACATCGTCTACCACACGTTTCTGGTCCCATGTCAGCTCGTTTGACCCTGTTGCCGATCTTACAAGCCTGTCGACCGCGCTGCGTATGTCGTCCTGGCGGTTCCGCACTTCGCCGAGTTTTTCCTGCGCGTACTGCTCCTTGTGCGCTATGGATTTGTGTATCTCCTCAAAGCTCGGCACCCTGAACCAGAACGTGTCGCTCTGCGCGGTTTGGGCGCGTCCGAACGGCTTGTTGTCGCGCACCCATAGCCAGTAGTAGAGCGTATCGCCCGGGTAGAGCGAGAGTTCGCGGATGTTCCAGGCCACAGGCTTGCGGATGAGCGGGGGGGAGCCGCGCTCGGAGAGGTCGAAGTTTTGCGGCGGGTCGTTTGGATGTTCGCCGCTGCGGCGCCACATCAGGTCCATCCTGCTGATGCCGAAATCGTCCACGCCCTCTACCCACAGAGTTTCTGCCTGCGCGGTGGACAGGACTTTGTTCGCGCCGGGCTTGAGGATGCGCGCTATGGGCAGCTCGTCCGGGATTACGCTTATCATGAAGCGGGGGAGGGAGTCGGACGATTGATGAAGCGTATCGGTCAGGAAGAAAGTGTATTCGGCTGATTTGTCGACTGTGAATGTGCCGGCTGCGGATTTTCCCTTTACGTCAAGCCGCAGCGTGTCCTTATTGTTGATTATTATGCCCGCGCTGTTGAGCGGGGTTGATTCAAGCGATATGTTGACCGATGTCCCGGCGTACGCGGTGATGTTGCCCTGCCCTGCCGGCAGTTCGCGCGGCGGCAGGCGCGTGTAGCGCGGCGGGGTCGTTGTTACATGCAATGACCTGAGCAGCGGCGGGGGGACGACCGTTACCGTTTCCGGCGGGGTTGATGATGAGAGTGAGAACTGGTATACGAACGATTCTCTGATATTGTCGAGCGAGAATGAGAAATTGCCGGCGGAGTCCGCCCTTAAAAAATGCCTGCCGCGGTTCTGCCCGTCTACCGGCCAGGTCTCCAAACGTGCGGTGGGGAAGTGCCGCGCCGCGCCGCTTAATGTTAATGTAACCGAGCTGTTCAACGGTACGGTGATGCTGCCGGGATCGACCCGTATCTGTTCTCCGGCTATCATAGCGATGGGCAGTTTCCAGTAGCTCGTCATCTTGTTGGGTGATACGGCGATTATCCCCGCGTTGGCAAACGCCAGAATCACCGCCATCGTTAGAAGGTACTTGTTGATAAATGAGAATTTTATCCCCCGCATTGCCCCCAGCTCGTTTTCGGCGCGGCTGTATACCTGCTCTTTGAGTGAGTCTGAGCCGCCGGCGTCATTTTGCTGCGATAGTTCTAACGCGAGGGAGAGCGTCGGATGTTTCAGGCCGCTTTTATTTTCGATGATGCCGGCTGTTTGGATCAGTGACGGTCGGCGGATCATCAGCGTTATCGGTATTGATAGCAGCGTTATAAACACTAATATTGTTGATGCCGTCCAGACTGCCGGCAGCGTTGTCCACGGGAATGCCGAAAATGCCAGCCCCAGCGCCGCGCTTATCAGCGTGTAGATAAAAATTGCAGTAACGGAGTACGCCGCCGCCTTGTGTATAAGCAGCCCGCGCCTGCGCCGCGCGGTAAATTTGCGTATTGATGAGAGCGGTTCGTTTGTCATGGGTTAAAGAACCACGCCAAAATGTTGACGCCCATCTGCAGCCCGGCCTCGCGCCGTCTGTCGTCGAGCTTGTGGATGTGCTGGTCTTCCAGCGCGTTGCCGATATCCGCGCTGTGCGTGTAGAGGACTATGAGCCGCCCCTCAAAAAATATGCCGAACGCCTGCGCGGGTTCCCCGTCGTGCTCATGTATTTTTGGGAGCCCCTGCAGCCTGAATTTACTTTTGAATATCTGGTGCGTTGACGGGATGGGCGTAAGCGGGTTTTCGGGAAACAGCGCCGCCATCTCGCGCCTGAACGATTTGTCCATGCCGTAATTGTCATCAGCCCATAAGAAACCGCCGCCGATCAGAAATTTGCGCAGGCGCAGCTTCTCCTGCGCGGTGAAGCGCACCTCGCCGTGCCCCGTCATGAATAGAAACGGAAAGTGGAAAAGCCCCTGATCGGATATTTGAACTGTGGCCGTGCTGTCGCATATCGGAAGCGCGGTCTGGTTTTTCGCGGCCCTCACTAAATTGGGCAGCATGGACGGCCCGGTGTACCAGTCACCGCCCCCGCCGTAGCGAAGCCGTGCGACGGTCAGCTGGCAGGGCTGGGCGCTGACGGATGCCGCGGCGGTCAGCGTCAGCAGCAACGATAATAAGCATATTGACATATGTGTTGATTTCATAAAAGTTCCCGGCATCCCGGATGAATGCAATTATCGGCGGAAAAAAGCGTTCCGCCCGAAAATCCCGCGCCCATGCACAGGGCGGGGGCCAGATCACAATTCCAACAGTTTCAGCACATCCTGCAAACCTTTACGGATCTCCGAAATGGCTTTGAGGTGTGCGGACGAGGCCTGCGCGGGTTTATCCGCGTATACCCGCGTTATCCCCCTGTCAACAACGGCATCAACACCGGTATTTATATCCCCCTCAACCTCTGCATCAGCATCCGTATCGATATACGTATCGGCATCAATCCCGCCGCCAATCTTTTTGCCGCCCGCTCTTTCCGCCCGCCGCTCCTCGGCCAGCTTCTTTTTCGCCCCGAGCAGCGTGTACTTTTCATCCATAAGCAGCTGCTTTATCCGAAAGATAAGTTCAATATCCTTCTCGCGGTACGCCCGCTTGTCCGCGCTGTTTTTCTTAGGGCGCAGTTTGGGAAACGCCTTCTCCCAGTGGCGCAGCGAGGTAGGCTTGAGGCCGGTCATCTGCGACACCTCGCTTATGGAATAGTACATCTTCCGCGCCGGGGCCCCGGCGGCCTCTTCGTCGGTTTCTGAACCGTTGTATGACATTTGCTCTTTCGCCTCTCTGTTAGTACTGAAGAAAGTTTGGAGTGTGGGGTTGACGTCAAAGTCAGCATCAAAAACTCCATACTCCAAACCGTCAATTCGTCATCCCCAAAACTCTGGCTTTGTATCCCTCATCATCAAATCCCGTACCGCTTCCTTAACCGGCTTCCCCTCAAACAGCGCCTTGTAGACCTCTGTGGTGATGGGCATTTCGATGCCGATCTTCTGCGCCAGCGCGTACGCCGACCTTGCCGTCTCCACGCCCTCGGCGACCATCGTCATTTTTGACAGTGCCTGCTCTAACGTCAGCCCGCCGGCTATCAGCTCTCCCATGCGCCGGTTGCGGCTGTGGCGGCTTATGCAGGTGGTGATGAGGTCGCCTATCCCCGCCAGACCGGAGAATGTAGAGTCTTTCGCGCCCATCTTCCGCCCGAGGCGCATCATTTCTGCGATGCCGCGCGTCATAAGCGCGCCCTTGGTGTTGTCGCCGAAGCCCATGCCGTCTATTATGCCGGCGGCTACCGCGATAACGTTCTTTATGCTCGCCGCGAGCTCCACGCCGCGCATATCGTCGTTGGTGTATACGCGGAACGTCGTCGTCGAGAAATTCTCCTGTATCAACTGAGCCAGCATCTGGTTTTCGGATGCGGCCACAATTGTGGTGGGGATGCCGCGCGATACCTCCTCGGCGTGCGACGGGCCGCTGAGCACCGCGCACCTGTCCGGCCTGAGTCCGGGGATCTCGTCGGTGAGCACGTCGGTCATCAGCTCAAGCGTGCCGGTCTCTATACCCTTGGACGCCATGATCCACCCCTTGATCTTATCAAGCGCCTCCTGCGGTGTTTTGGCCGCCGCGCCCTTGAGCGTCTGGCGCATTGTTTGGGACGGGACTACGCACAGCACGACCTCCGAAAACGTCAGCAGCTCGCAGATGTCGTTTGTTATGGCGACCTCTTTTGGGATAATGATCCCCGGCAGCTTTGTGGGCAGCTCGCGCTGCTCGTTCAAAAGGCGCGCCGCCTCCGGGCTGTACTCCCACATTGTCAGCATGTGGCCCTTGCCGTGCAGCAGCACTGCAAGCGCTATGCCCCACGAGCCGGCGCCTAAAATACCGATGTTCATATTGCCTCCGTGTCAATAATATTCTGAACCATTCCCTCGTTACTGCTCTTGCCGCGCGATATGGGCCTGAACTCCACTACCACCGGGCAGCCGAGAAAATCGTACTTATCGTATATCTTGTTGGCCAAAAACCGCTCGTACCCCGGCGTTACCGTGTCGTGGTTTGTTACGAAGAACCTGAAGAGCGGGAAGGCCGCGTTTACCTGCTTCGCCCCCATGAAACGGACCTCCGCTCCGGGGGTAACCGGGTGGGGGTGCGCCCGCACCCAGCTGAAAATCTGGTCCTCGAACTCCTTGCCGCCAACATTGACGCCCATCCGCTCCTTAACGCTGAACACGATGTCCATTAGCGCCGACACGCGCTGCCCCGTTAGCGCGGAGAGCGATATCATCGGCACATTCTTCAGCTCCGGGTACTCGTTTCGGACGTCCGCAGCCAGGTTGTCGAACGTCTTGTGGTCCTTCTCCATTATGTCCCACTTGTTCCACACGAGCACCACGCCCTTGCGCGCGTCGGTTATCTTTCGCATTATGCGCATATCCTGCACGCCTATCCCCGCGCTTACGTCTACGACCAGCACGCAGATGTCGCACCTGTCAATACTGTCGAGCGCGCGCATGTTGGAGTAGTATTCGAGGTCGTTTTTTTTGACCCGCGCCTTCTTGCGCAGCCCGGCGGTATCAATCAATATAATTTTCTTATCTCCAAACTCCAAAAGCGAGTCTACGGCGTCGCGCGTAGTGCCCGGTTTTGAGTCGACTATCATCCGGTTCTGCTTTAATAATTTGTTGACAAGGGATGACTTGCCCGCGTTGGGCCGGCCGACTATCGCGACCCGCAGCCCCTCCGTCTCCACGGTAACGCCCTGCCCCGTAGCCGAGTTTTCCCGCGCACGCTCAAGCGTCTCCTCAAGCAGGTCCCCCACGCCCTTCCCGTGCAGCGCCGAGACCGGGAACGGCTTGCCGAAGCCCAGCTGCATATATGTGGGGATCTCGTATACGGCTCTTGCGGACTCGGCCTTGTTGACGACCAATATCGTCCTGTCCGAAAACGACCGCCGCAGCTGCCGCGCGATGATCTGGTCGAGGTCGGTTACCCCGGTCCCCATCTCCACCACGAACAGCACCACGGCGCTCTCCCGTATGGCTATGTCGACCTGGTCGTGTATAGCCTCGGGGATGGCCTCGTGCAGGTTGGGGATAAGCCCGCCGGTGTCTACAAGGGTGAATTCGACATCGTTCCAGGCCGCTTTCATGTAGTTCCGGTCGCGCGTAACCCCGGCCACGTCGTCTACAACGGCCACCCGTTTGCCCAAAATGCGGTTGAACAGGCTGCTTTTGCCGACGTTGGGGCGTCCGACGATAGATACCACTGGAAGTGGCCGGTTTGGCAAGGGATTATTATCCATAGAGATAAAATACTTTAGTTCCACCAAAAAAACAAATAATCCCGCCTCAAATCTTCCGCCCTCCCCTCCCCGCTCCGTACATCGGTACGCGTTCACAGCCACGTTTCGCGCTTTTTTATGCCCCAACCTTGGATTTCCGGCTTAAATGTATTATTTTTGAGATGTATCCTTGCAGGGGCAGCCTGCTTAAATCAGACAGGAATGAGGGGATTTGTATATGGCCGACGCCGACATCAGGTGGAAACAACGGTTCGCTAACTATAAAAAGGCGCACGGCCGGCTCAGAAAAAACGTGGTTTTCTTTGAGAACAACCGCAGCGGAGACGATTTGTACACCGCTATGGAGGCGCTGATCAAGTGCTTCGAGTTTACCTTTGAGCTTGCGTGGCAGACAATGAAAGATTATATATCATACAACGGCTACTCTAAAGACATCAACGGCTCGCGCGATTCCATAAGGGCGGCGATACAGTTCGACCTCACAGGCGACGGGCAGCTTTGGATAGACATGGTAAGCGACAGAAACCGCGCCGCCCACGCCTACGACGAAGAAAACGCAATGTATCTGGCAGACAGAATCATAGAACACTACACCGGCGAGTTCGCCGTATTTGAAGAAAAAATGGGGGCGCTCCTGTGAACCACGGCCTCTCGGAAAGATCCGTAAATACCCTGCACGGCATATTCAGGAAATACGAATCCATAAACAGGGTCATACTCTACGGCAGCCGGGCCATGGGGAACTACAAAAAAGGCTCGGACATCGACATCACCCTCGAAACCGGCGACGATTTCACCGACCGCGACCTGTTGCACGTGCACGGCGACCTTGACGAGTCGGACCTGCCCTACTTTGTGGATTGCTCAATACTCGCGAATATCAAAAATAACGACCTTAAAGACCACATCGCGCGGGTCGGGAAAGCGCTCTACGAGCGGACGGTGGCCTGAAAATCAGGCATGGCGTTGGAAGAGCTGCCGGTGTCAATATATCCCAACAGGCCCAAATTCCGACGATTTTGCGACGAAGGTATCTTAAGTCCGCTTTTTTAATTTTTAAAAGTGTTGCGCCCTGTTCCGACCGCGATATATATTGTATTTATATCTGTTATATTTCACAAAAATCATCGCAAAGGCAGGTTTTATGGGGAAACGTACTCTATTTTTGGCTGCGGTTGTTGCCGCCTTTTTTCTGACTGCCGGCTGCGGGGACAAGAAAAGCGGTGATGCCGCCAAGTCCAAGGCGGGGAAAGTGCATACTGCGGCGGAGGAGGTTACGCCGCCCGCGTGGGAGGGTGAGTACCAGTGCAAAAGCGGGGACAGCGAGTGCCGCGATGACAAAATGCACGGGGACGGCGTCTACTTCGCGGGGACCGTTTTTAACACCCTCGCCACCGCCGATGTCAACGCGCGGTCCGAGCCTTCTACGAAGGGCGAGGTGCTGTTTCAGGTGAAGAAGGATACCAGAATGCAGATACTAGGTCTCTCAAAGGACGGGTGGGCGTTTGTGGTCGTCAGGGATGTCATACCGAGGCGCGGCTGGGTCTTCGGCCAGAATATCGACTACAGGGACGGGCAAAAGCTGGCGTCGTCCGAGCTGAAAATCACCGACTTTAACCTGACGGCGAGGGACTCCTCAACCGCCGATCTGACGGCGGCTTATAAGGTCAATGATGTTGAAAGGACAATGAATTTCCGCGCCTTTAAGGAACGGGGGCAGGATTTTTACACATTTTTCTGCGATATATACAGCAATCAGTCCCGCTACACGCTCCTGCCGGGGCTTTATACGTGGAATTTCGCCAAAAATCAGCTGAAGCACACGGTATTCCTGCCGCGCGCCCCGTTTGTAAGCGGTGATGTTTCGGCGATATGGGAGAGTGCCGTTTTCAGCAATGATCAGAAGTTTTTTATTGTATACCAGGGTGATAATAAGCTGCTTTTCCGGGCGGGCGGCGTAACGCAGCTGTTCCCCGATATCGCCATTGAGTCGTTTGACCCTCGCGGTAAGACAATAACGTCCGCCTGCCCGGCCGATGCCGTAATCTCGAAATATTACCAGAATACCGAGGAGATGGACGGCGCGATTTCGGAATACAGGGACAAGGCGCGTTCGTCTCCCGATGAAGATATCGACCAAAGCGTTGTATCGTGCGAGACAAACCTTGAGACCGGGGCAAGGAAAATAATTGAGAATACGGGGATCTGACCGTTGCCGTAAGAGTTCATCTTTGACAAAAGTTATATTATATGTATATAATATAGTCCACGCGTCTGCGGGCAGGAGCGTTGTCTCCGCCCGGTGTGGATTGATTTGCCAAGGCTTGGAGTCCATGAAATCCGGCGGTCTGAAATTTTTCTATTTTTTTTTGACTCCGGCGATGACATATCGTATATTATTATAGATTAAAGGCTTTTGCTTCCCGCTGCCCGCCCGGGTTTCGGGGAGACGGGNGTATTTTGCGGGAAATAACCCTATTATAATGAATATATAGTAAAAAATGTCTGGGAGGGGCATAATGATGCGTCGTTTCACCTGGTTTCTTGCGGTTCCACTAATCCTTGCAGTCTTGACGGCGGGCGCGTACGCGGACGAAACATTCTACAGGATGATTAAGGCGGAGAACTGGTCCGAGGCGGTCAAGTACGCCGACGACAAGCTCCCGCCGACCAACCGTGACGGCCAGATCTGGGCCGCCATGGGCCTCGCGCATGAGAACCTGAAGGCGCCTGAGAGGGCGTTGGCCTGCTACCGCGTCGGCATAAGCATGGACGACAAGAACCACGACGCCTACCTTGGCGCCGCCCGTATACACAACCAGTTGAGGCAGCCGAACGACGCCATGGAGATGGCGCAGAAGGCGATGGAGATCAGGGCGTCCGGCGAGTCGAGCTGGGAATTCGCGCGCGCCTGCATTGCTCTGGGCAGGGCCAACGACGCCAAGAAGGCGCTTGAGAGGGTGGTGGAGACCGATGCCAACAACGTGGTGGCGAACCGCGAGCTTGGGCGCATCTTCTATGATGAAAAAGATTTTGCCAAGGCCCTGCCGCTGATGAAGCGCGCTCTTGGCCGGCAGGCCGACAGCGACCTTGCCCTGCGCATAGCTATGGCGCACAAGGAGCTTGGCCAGATAGACTCGGCCATTGCCTACTTCAACCGCGCCGCCAACGACAAGTCCAACCCCAAGCCCGAAGTGCTCGTTGAGCTTGGCCGGATGTACCACAGCACCGGCGACCACCGCAACGCCGCCACAAACTTTGAGAAGGCCAACAAGTCTCTGCTCAACGGCGATGACTTTTTCATGTGGGGCGTGTCGCTCGAAAACAACAAGGCCGACGCCAAGGCCATAACCGACGCTTACGCCGAGGCTGTCAGGAAGTTTGGGAACTCGACCTCGCCCAACGCCCTCTCCGCCCGCGAGAAGGTTGGCCGCGCACACATAGCCCGCAAGGCCTGGAGGGACGCCGACGGCGTGCTCGCCCCGCTCCACCGCGCCGATCCCGACGGGAAGGTCGTGCCGGACATCCTGCTGCTCATGGCGCAGGTCAACGAGGGGCTGAACAACAATACGCAGGCCATAACGTTGCTTGAGAGGGCTATCTCCCGCGACCGTAACAATGTTGAGGCGTACGCGCGCCTCTCCGAGCTATACGTAAAGACGAATCAGGCGGCAAAAGCACAGTCTACTATGGAGAGGCTCGTATCGCTCGATCCCAACAATCCTAAAATCCACCTCTCGTTGGGCGATTACCATCTTAAGGCGGGCAAGTTCAACGACGCGCTCCAGAGTTATCGCCGCAGCTTTACGCTCGACGGCTCTGCCCCCTCCGCCATGGGTATGATGAACGCCGCGTGGAATCTAAAACAATACGACGTGGCCCGCGATGCAGCCGAATCGGCCCTGCACCGTGACCCATCGCTCAAAGAGCCGCAACTCATGCTGGTTAACGTGCATATGGCCCAAAAGAACCACCGCGCGGCCCGCACCATACTGCTCCCGCTTCTAAGAACGGAAGATAAGAATCTTGAACTGTGGAGGGCGCTGGCTGTATGCAGCGAGGCGCTGAACGAGCCGCAGACGCTGAACGACGCCGACAAGCGCATTATCGCGCTTGACCCGAATGACATCCCCTCCCGCATGCGCGTGGCTAAGGCCGCCGATGCGGCGAACGATCTGAAGACGGCGTTCGACACTTACAAAGAGCTCGCCGTGCTGCGCCCGCAGGACAGCGACGTGCAGAAGAGCCTCTACGAGATCGCCATAAAGCAGAAGGACAACACCGCCGCGATGACGCACCTGAGGGCTTTCCTCGCCCTCAAGCCCAACGACGCGTCGGGCCACAGGGATCTGGGCAACATGCAGTTCGCGGCTAAAGACACGAGGGGTGCGCTGGCCTCCTACCGGGCCGCCGTAAAGGCCGATCCCAAGATCAGGGGCATGTACAAAAATTACGCGACGATCCTCATGACCGATAAGGCGCCGGCCGCCGAGCTCATGCCTGTTCTCATAGCCGCGGTTGAGGCGAACGAGGCCGATGAGGCGATCTTCACCGCCGCCGGGCAGGGTTTTGCGGCCCAGAACAACCACGCCAGAGCCGCCGAAATGTTCCAGAGGGCGCTCGCCGCCAACCCGAGGAATCTGACGAATCTCTCCGCGCTCGCCGACGCGCAGGAGAAGTCGGGCAAGATAAGCGAGGCCATACTCACATACGAGCAGGCCACGGCCATGAACCCCAACGCCTCGCGGGAGTTCAAGTCGCTTGGCGACCTGTACGTTCAGCAGAAGCGTATGCCGCAGGCGGTTGCCGCCTATAAGAAGTATTTGGAGAAGACCCCCAACGATGTGGCGGTAGCCCGCGTGGTAGGTGACCACGAGTTCGCGCAGAAGAATTGGGCCGAGGCCAACAAGTACTACGCCATGGTAACCGGCGATCCTGCGCGGAATCCGGAATTTTTGAGGAACCACGCAACCTCCCGCTTTGAGGCTAAGGATTTTGTGCGCGCCGGATCGCTCTTCAAACTGCTGGTAGATGCCAACCCGAGAGACGCGGAGTCTTTGCGCAAGCTGTACGAGATTGAGATGCAGAACAAGAACACTACCGGCGCCGTACAGCACCTGAGGGCGTTTGTGGCCCTGTCGCCAAACGACGCTGCGATGCAGAAGCAGCTCGGCGATATGCTGTTTGACGCGCGTGACAGCACCGGCGCGCTCAACGCCTACAAGGCCGCGCTGCGGCTCGATCCCGCTACAAAGGGTATCCACCAGAGGCATGTTACGCTGCTGCGCCGCGCGCCCGCCGCCGAGCAGATCGCGGCGATGCGTGCCGCCATAGCCGCCAACGAGGCCGATGCGGCCATGTTCGCCCAGCTCGGCGAGCTCTTGCGCGCCGCCAACAACTGCCGCGAGGCCATACCCATGCTCGAACGGGCGGCACAGATGGATAGGAACAACACGCGCGTGCTGGCCTCCATTGCCGACTGCCATATAAAGAGCGGCAACACCGCCGGGGCTGTGCTGGTGCTGGAGCAGGTCACCATGATGAATCCCAACGCCACAAACGAATTCAAGATGCTTGGCGACCTTTACGTGCAGCAGAATAAGCCGGCGGAGGCCGTGAGGGCGTACCGGAAATTTTTGGAGAAGGGACAGGATGACGCCGCAGCGAGGTTAGTCGGTGAGGAGGCGTTCAAAGCCAAGCAGTGGGCCGACGCCGTCAGGTTTTTGGGCATGGTTAAGGGCCCCGCCGCCCAGACCCCGGCGTTCCGCGAGATGCTGGGCCAGGCAGCGTTTGAGAACAAGGACAACGCGCGCGCCGTGGATATCTACAGGCAGCTCTCTGCCGCGCAGCCGGCCAACGCCGCATACGTGAAGATGCTTTACGATCTGGCGGTAAGGATGGGCGCCCGCGAAGATATGGTTACCAATCTCAGGCGTTACGTGCAGTTGCAGCCCCGCGACGCGGCTATGCAGAAACAGTTGGGTGATATGCTGTTCGAGCGTCGCGACTCTACCGGCGCCCTTGCGGCCTACCGCGCCGCGCTGGCTGCCGACCCCGCCGCCAAAGGGTTCCACAACCGCCTTGTCGCGCTCGTAAACGCGCGCGGCACGCCGGCCGAGAGGATCTCCACTATGGAGGCCGCTGCCGCTGCGGGCGAAGCGGACGCCGCCATGATGACAAGGCTCGGCAATATGTATATAGAGCAGAAGCAACCGGCCCGCGCCGTACCGCTCTTTGAAAAGGTAGCCAACGACAACCCCCGCGACCCGCAGCTTTTAGTTGCGCTGGCGCGGGCGCAGGAGGCCGCCGGCCAGATCGACAAGGCCATACAGACGTACGAGCGTTTCGTACTTATGGATAACAAGGCGACCAGAGAGCACAAAACGCTGGGTGACCTCTATACGAGGCAGAGAAAGCCTGCCGAGGCATCGCGCGCCTACAGGAAGTATCTTGAGACGCACCGCACCGACAACGCCGTAGCGCTTTTAGTGGCGCGGGAGGCGTTCAGCGCAAAGCAGTGGGCCGATGCCGCCAGGTACTTCGCCATGGTTTCCGGCGATTCCGCAAAGGCGCCGGCCATACTTAAGATGTACGGTACCGCCGCGTTTGAGGCTAAGGACAACGCCAGAGCGCTTACGGTGCTGCGCGATCTGGTCACTCTGACTCCGAGGGACGCCGAGGTTCTCAGGATGCTTGAGGAAGTGGCCCGCCGCACGGGCGCCAACGATATGGCCGTTCAGTATTTGCAGCAGTACGCCGGCCTCGCCCCTCAGGACACCGCAGCGCAGCGCAGGTTGGGCGACCTGCTCTTCGCGCGAAAAGACGAGCCCGGCGCTCTGGCCGCCTACCGCGCGATTTTGCGGGTCAACCCCAGGGCTAAAGGGTTTCACAGGAATTTGGTCGGCATAGTGATGAAATCCGGCACGGACGCCGAGAAGATAGCTGCTCTTACCGCGGCGATTGAGGCTGGTGAGGCCGATGTTGGCATGTACGCCTCGCTTGGCGCGCTACGCAAGGCCCGCAACGACTTCGCAGGCGCTGCGGCTATGTATCAGGAGGCCTACAAACTGCAGCCGAACAACGCGAGCTATCTTGGCGAACTGGCGGACTGCCAGCTCAAAGCCGGCAACCTGACCGAAGCGGCCCGTAACCTGCAGCAGGCGATAGTGCTCAACCCGCAGGCTATTAACGAGCACAGGACGCTGGGCGACTTGTATACGCAGCAGAAAAGAACCGATCAGGCGTTAGCCTCATACAAGACGTTCCTTGATAAATCTAAGGAATCCGACCCCAAAATAGCGCTGCTCGTTGGCGAAAACGCTTTCGATAAGAAGCAGTGGGCCGACGCTTACAAATACCTTTCTATGGTAACGGGCAACACCACGCCCGACTACCTGTTCCGCTTGGGTAAGAGCGCGTATGAGACGAACAACACCAAGGCCGCCGTGGATGCGCTTGAGCGTTTCAGGGCGGCATCGAGGCCTGCCGCCGCCGGAAGGAGCGCTCCGCCGCCGAACCCCAACCGCCCCGAGGCGCTCAGGTCGCTTGCGCTGGCCTACGAAAAGGACGGCAACCACGCCAGAGCCGCCTCCGCCATAGACGAGCTGCTCAAGGGCCCGCCGCCGGTGAAGGATCAGGAGATGGCCTACAGGCGCGGCTTGCTGTTTGAGATGGGCCGCGACACGGCCTCCGCCATGAAGGTGTTTGAGGAGAACACCACGGCCTACCCGCGAGACCACCGCAACTTCCTGAAGCTGGGCGTGCAGGCCATGCGCGCCAGGAATTCCGCCAGAGCAATGCAGATGTTCCAGAGGTGCGTAGCTATTGCCGACACCATATCCCGCGCCCACTACGAACTCGGTATGCTCTACGGCGCGGCGCGGCGCGATAAGGAGATGCTTGCCTCATTCCAGAAGTTCATAACGCTCGAATCGAGAAACGCCGATGCCATAGCGAGGGTGGGCGATTACCTGCTCAACAACCGCAAAATGCCGGCCGACGCCATGGTGTTCCTTGAAATGGCCAACGCTCTCAAGCCAAACGACCCTAAAATCATAGCCATGCTTGCCACAGGCTATATGCAGACCGGCCGCGTGGATGAGGGCATCAAGTATCTTGAAAGAATGGTGCGGGGCCAAAGGGGAACGCCGGTAGACCTTGACATACGTGTGGCGCTGGCCGACGGGTACCTGCAACTGGGCAGAAACATGGAGGCCGCCACCGAGTGGAAGATAGTAACCGACCAAAAGNGCGATCCTTCGTACCTTATAAAGTACGCCTCTGCGCTTTTGGGCATGAACAGGAACTCTGAGGCGAACAATATAGCGAACGAGGTAATCCGCGCGCAGCCTGAAAACATAGAGGCGCTGATGCTGCTTGGCCGCGTGAGGACCGCGATGCGCCAATATGATGATGCCATGGAAACGTACAAGAAGGTTGGCTACATCAACCCCAACTACGCTCCGGCTATGGTCGCCCGCGCGGATATCTTCCTGTTGCAGCAGAATTTCGACGGCGCCAAGGCGTTTTACGAAAGGGCGCTGAAACTGGACCCTAAGTCCGCGCTGGCGGAGCTTGGGCTCGCCAAGGTGGCAAGGGCGCAGAGGAATCAGCCCGAGTTCCAGAGGCGCCTGCAGAACGCCCAAAGGCTGGATCCCAACAACAAGGAGATTCAGGCGGAGGCGAACAGGAGGTAGGCGTAGATAATAAAAAATCGCAAGGGCGCGGTCGATCCGCGCCTTTTTTATCTGAAAATAACATTTAATCTTTGATATAATAAGAGAGGAGCATGACAATGTCTGTGAAGCCGGAAAATGTAAAACGTACCATGTCGGTACGGGGTAAGGCCCTGTTTGTGTTGATGAGTGTCGTAATCGCGGCTGCCTTTACGGTGGGGTGCGTTGGGAAAAAATCGTTAAAAGACAGGCATGCCGCCGGTTTTTGGAGCGGTGAGGCCGACGTATCATGGTACGACGAAGACAAAGACACATTTACCGTCAATACCGCCGAAGAGCTTGCGGGCCTCGCGCTGCTGACAAATGAGGGCAAGGAGAGTTTTAAGGACAAGGTCATAAACCTTGGGCGGAACATTGTCATAAGCGATACTGCGAAATGGCGTAACTGGGCAAAAAAGCCGCCTGTCCATAAATGGACGAGGATAGGTACGGACGATGAGAGGTTTCAGGGAAGTTTTAACGGCAACGGCCATACGATAAGCGGCGTTTATGTCAAAGACACGGGGGATGATCAGGGCCTGTTTGGGGTTATAGGCTATTACGGGTCTGTAAAAAAGCTCAACGTAACTGCGGCGCACATTGAGGGTGGAAATTACGCCGGCGTGCTTGCAGGCGGCAGTTTCGGCAATATTACGGAGTGCTATACCTCAGGCGTTGTAACCGGAGACAGCATTGTAGGCGGTCTTGTGGGCGTTAATGACAGGTGGATAAGCAACAGCTACGCGGCCGGCAGCGTAAAGGGAAGAATCTGCGTGGGCGGGCTTATCGGCGGCAACAGGGGAAGCACTTCTGTCGCCATCGGCAACCGTTCATCTGTCGCGGTATCTGGCGACACTCTCACAGGCGGGTTTGTTGGGGCTAACTGGCGCGGTATTATGACAGGCAACTTTTCTACAGGTAAAGTAACCGGGAACGCGGATGCCGGCGGGTTTGCTGGGCGCAATTACGGCGTAATTATGCGAAGCAATTACTACGATAAGGACACAAGCGGCCAGAGCGACAGCGGCAAAGGCGAAGGAAAGGCCACAGCGGAGATGCGCGGCGCGGAGTTTGTGAACGCCCTGAACGCGCTCACAGGCATTTCACCGATTAAGGCATGGGTTGATACGGAAGGCGGATATCCCGCATTTAGCGATAAGAGCGCAGATGCCCCCGTCAGCACAGACGGCTACTTTGCGGGCGGTAAGGGGAGCGGGGATGATCCCTACATAATTTCCTCCAAAGAGCATCTTGAAAATTTTACCATGTTTACAAACCTTGGTGTGCGTTTTTCCGGCAAACATCTTAAGCTTGGGCAAAGCATAGCGCTTAACGATACCGCAGACTGGAAAAAGTGGGGGAGCGAGCCGCCCCCTTACTGTTGGTTGCCTGCAGGAACGGATACCAGCTCATTTGAAGGAACTTTTGACGGCGGCGGCCATATCGTCAGCGGCGTTTATGTCAACATTCCGTGGCGTGACAACAACGGTTTTTTTGGAACTGCGGGTAAAGACGCGGTGATAAAAAATCTCGGCGTAACCGCGTCGTACATCAATGGCTGCTGCGCGGTGGGCGGCCTTGTGGGGGCTAACACCGGCAGTATAATCAACAGCTACTCCACAGCTACTGTGGCGGGCGAAAAAACCGGAGCGGGCGGGCTTGTTGGCGGCAACATTGGCGGCACGATAATCGCCTGCTACGCAACCGGCGCGGTGTCCGGCGACGACGCGGTGGGCGGCCTTGTGGGAGCCAGCGCCATGGACGGCACGGTAAGCAACAGCTACTCAACCGGCGCGGTAAAGGGTAACGATATCGTAGGCGGATTGATGGGTGTTAACAACAGAGCCTTTATAAACGCCAGCTATACCACAAGCGAGGTGTCGGGGAAGGTGCCGTACATAGGCCCGCTTGTTGGGTGGAACTATCACGGCAGTGTAGTAAACAGTTATTTTGACAGCCTGACAAGCGGCGTTACAGATAACCGCAAAGGTTTTGGCAGGACCACAGGGCAGATGAAGAAAAAGGAGACCTTTACTAACTGGAATTTTGACGTGATTTGGGGAATGGACAGCAAGGTAAACAGCGGTTATCCGTACATCTTGAAAAATATTGGCGATTCGGCGGTTATTGCGGCCTCTGAGCCTGTTGTCAGTAAAAAAGCAGCCTGGTACAAAGCGTCTGAAAGTGAGTTTACCATCTCTACCGCCGAAGAACTGGCGGGGCTTGCGGAGATCGTCAACGGGACTTGGGGCGGAAGGCCTATGATGTACAACTTCGCCGGTAAAACCATAAAGCTGGCCAAAAACATCAACCTCTCCGGGTACGATAACTGGGTGCCTATAGGGGGCGGTGTCCGCGAAGATGAGTACGAAGATGATGAACCCGATGCTTTTTCCGGTACGTTTGACGGCGGCGGGCATATAATAAGCAATCTCACCATCAATGACCCCGATAAAAGCGTTTTGGGCCTGTTTGGCTATATCAAAGACGCCAATGTGAAAAATCTTGGGCTTGACAGCGTGAAGATAACCGGTGGCAGCACCGTAGGCGCACTTGCCGGAGGTGTAGTGAACAACAGCATCGTGAATAACTGCTACTCCAACGGTACTGTTACAGGCAAGGACAATGTAGGCGGCTTGGTTGGTACCGCAGCCGCCAACAGTTTCATAACCAACAGCTATTCCACCGCTACGGTTACCAGCGCCGACCCCGAAGGCGACTCCGAGTATAACAGCGCGGGCGGTGTGGTAGGGTATGTTCAGCATTACTGCATGGTGATCAACTGCTACTCCACCGGCGCGGTCAACGGCATCGGCAATGTCGGCGGCGTAACGGGAATGCTGAGAGGCCAAAACAGCGTAAGGGGCAGCGCCGCGCTGAATCCCGAGCTTAAAGGGGTGGAGGACGTCAACCGCGTGGCCGCAGTGGCTCAGGGTTCGCTGCTCTCAAACAACGCGGCCTACGCCGATATGAAAAAATCGGGCGGTAAGGATACGGCAAAAACGGCCTTAAAGGGCGCCGGTACGCTCGGCGGCGCCGACCTGGCCGCAGCCGATATCCAAGCCGACCCAACGCTTGGCGGCCGCTTCTTAAAGGCGGACGGCTGGACGACGGAGAGGGGCAAACTGCCGGGGCTTTTCGGCAAGACGGTGGAGATGCCAAAGCATTTGGCGGCACGCGGCGGTGCAAGCGCCCGGCCCGCGCCTAAAGCCGCAGACCGCAGCCGCGCAAGCGACAGTGCTTCCGTTGACACACTGCTCGCTAAAGCGGGCGGCAGGCTGAAGCAGCGCCTGAGCGACCTGCCGGCAGGCGGGACCCTCACCGGCGGACGCAGCAGTACAAGCATTCAGCGCGTTATCCTGATGGAACAAAGGGATGCGTTCAAGAGGATCCACAACTGGCGCGAGGAAGACAAGCCGGACCTTACCGGCACGGTCGCCGTAAAGTTTACGATAGATGAATCCGGCAAAGTAACATCGGCCAAGTTGGAAAACTCTACCGTTAAAGATTCGCTGCTTGAGAACGCCATTATCCTTCGAGTCAGGCATATAGACTTCGGAAAGGCCGAAAAAGCCGGTGACACGGCTGTGGTCGTCTATCCGTTCGTCTTCGGCTCCCCGCAGGCAAAAGACGTTTCCGGTTTAAAGGAGCGCGCCATGCCGGCGACTTTGGAGGAGTGCTACGCCGCGCTGGATAAACAATTAAGCGAAGATGCAAAAGACGACATTGCGTTCTCCGACCGCGATGATTTTCTGGGGAGATCCCATTTTGGCTTGGGTATGTGGTTACGGAATAATTTCATCTACCCGAACGAAGCGCTCAGGGAAAAATTCGGCGGGATGCATCCTGATGACATATCAGGCGTGATATTAAGGGGATATTACAACCATCTGAATGGAATTGAAGAGTCGGATGATGAGGATGAGGACTAACGTCCCGGCATCATAACGGATTGAAGAATCAGCGGACGATGATAATGTCCGTCATACCAATAAGCCCCGTGCCGCTTTTTGAGGCGCGGGGNATTTTTATTGATGTGGAATAACTATATCAAGGCTATCTTACCTCAAGCCAGCGGGACAGCGTATTCCCCCATTCGTCAACTACGGTAATTAAATGCCTGCCCTCATTTGGCGTGATGCTCATCTGGTGAAAATATTGTGTAGAGCCGAGGTAGTCATTGTTGAGGTGCCAGTAGACAATGGCGTTTGGCTGGCGGTGCGCCAGCTCCAATGCCAGCGCGCCTGTAGAACCATCCAACTGCTTTGACAGGCGGACGGCGTTGGGCGTATTCGGGTAGATAAATTCCATCGCCCTGACGGTGGCCTGATTGCCGGCGCAGGAGGGGCTTAACGGAGGCAGCGCCCTGTAATTCGGGTGCCGTTTTTTGTAGAACCATTCCTGAATAGGGGGGAGGATGAACCATGTTTTACGAATCATTTTGTCTGCCGGGTAACAGTTGGCATATACGCGGTAGTTTTCGTCTTCGGAGAGATGTACGACTGAGTGGTAGGTGCAAGCCGGCGTTCTGAAGCCTGCCGGAAGGATCGGCCTTTTTTCGATTTCGCCGCAATGGCGCCCCGCCAGATGCCCGCTTGCCTTACAAATCTCCGCCTCCTCAAAAGCGCTGGCCGGCATCTCGAACCATGAAGTATTACCAAGAAGATTAAAGATGTCGAACATTACCACCGCAGAGGTCCCTGTGCCCGTTAACCCGGTACGCCCCTCGCCGCTTGCGTTTCCTGTCCATACGCCAACCACATACTCCGGCGTTACGCCAACTGCCCAGGCATCCCTGAAGCCGTAGCTGGTACCCGTTTTCCAGGCTACTTTACGCACGGATGGGATGCTCTTCCAGTCGATATCTTCGGGGCGGTTCACGTGGATCAAGGCTTCCAGCGTCTGCCATCCCGCCCCCGCGCTGAAATTGCCCGCCTCCCTTTGAGAAAACAGGGGGACTTGCCCCCAATCGAGCCTGTTACTGCGCTGCTGTTCACGGGTATTGAATACTACCGATTGCGCCATGCGAAGATACGCGAGGCTTGTCTCCCACAAAGTTACTTCGCCGCCGCCTAAGATTAACGTCAGCCCGTAGTGGTCAGCCGGAAATTTGAATGTGCTGAACCCCGTCTCCCGCAGGTCCGCCAAAAATTTAGGGACGCCGTACTGCCTCAGCATATTTACCGACGGCAGATTTAATGAACGTGATAACGCCAGGCTCGCTGGGACGGCGCCGTTGTATTTCAGATTGTAATTTTGCGGCTGGAACCCTTCGGCCATTATTGGGATATCGGGGATCAACATCTGCGGAAGGAGTTCGCCTTCCTGCAGCATCAACTGATACAGAAACGGTTTCAGGATACTGCCAGAACTGCGCGGAGCCTGAATAATATCCACCTGAGAGCCGGCCTGCCTTGTCCCAAAATTCACGTTGCCGCAATACGCCGTCACCTCCCCCTTTTCCACATCAAACACCACGGCGGCGAGGTTTTGGATTTTGTTTTGCGAGAACTCGGCGTTCCATCGTTTTAAAACGCGCTCGGTATTAAACTGCAATGCCGCGTCAATAGTAGTAATATGCATTTGTCCGGGCCGCTCAATTTGCAGGCTGCTGACCAGATGGGGCGCCAATTGCGGCAGGGGAAAGGGTTCGTCGGGCAGAGGTTCGTCCAATGCCAGCCGCCATGTGATTTCGTCCATCTTGCCTGATTCATACAACCTTGTGATCAGCCTGTTTCGTTTTTGTAAGAGGGCGGGACGGTTCTTTTTGACGTGCATGGCGGACGGCGCGTTCGGCAATACCGCTAAGAGCGCCGCCTCCGCCCATGATAAATCCGCGGACGAATGTCCGAAATACCGCCACGACGCGGCGTCTATACCCATCACGTTGCTCCCGAAAGGCGCGTGGGCCGCGTATAGCGAGAGTATCTCCGATTTGTTTTGGGTCAACTCTAACCGCGTCGCCATGATCATCTCTATACATTTCTGATACACGTTCCGCTTTCTGCCCCTCGCCATGCGAATAGTTTGCATGGTGATGGTGCTGCCGCCGCTGACGGTCTTCTTCGCCCTGATGTTCTGCCAAAAAGCCCTGAAAATAGCCCCCGGATTGACGCCGGGGTGGTAATAGAAGTAGCGGTCTTCATAGGCAATGAGAGAGGTGATATATCTCTCCGGCAACTCTTTCTGAGGAGGAAACCGCCACTCGCCGTTTTGGGAAACGCGGGCGCCCAAAAGCAGGCCGTCCCTGTCGTAAACCGTGGTACTGTACGTAGTTTGGAACAGCGGGCTGGGCAGACAGAACCAAAACGCCGTCAGCAGGGTTAGTGCTGTGCAGCAGATGATGATAATCGTTCTGCGGCCTGGCCGAAAGTTAAAAATCATTCCTCGCGCCCTGCCTTAGCTGATGGTAGATTTAGTTTTCAGGCTCATCGTTTAATTCTTCAACAGTCTGTTTGAAAGTTCTGCCCTGTAATTTCTCAAACAGCCTTTCCAGTTCCGGCCTTGGGGCGTAGTCATTTGCCTTGATTTTTGATTCGATGTGCGTAATACGCTTTTCTATTCCGGGATGCGTACTGATAAATTCAACATCGGCAGGTTCATCAGGGATGGAGGATTTCAGAACTTCCATAAGTTTGAGCATACCGGCGGGGNTAATTCCGTTTTGCGCGAGCAGCGTTAGCCCGCCGATATCCGCTTCGCGCTCCATATTCCGGGAATAAGAGAGATCGTTCAGCAGGTTTGCGTTTTCCATCATAATTGTTATCAGGCCGCTTACATCCGTTGTCAGGACGGATATAAAAGCGTAGCCTATAAGGCTTTTGCATATCATCTGCATTGAGTGCCTGTTGTTTACGTGCGTAATTTCATGGGCCAATAACGCCGCGAGCGTTTCGTAATCTTCAAGCCTGTTAAGCAGCGCGGTAAAAATAATTATATCGCCGCTTGGCAGCGCGAGCGCGTTTACCATGCCCGACCACACCACATGAAATTTCAGGTCTGTCTTATTATCCCACGAGATTTGTCCCGCGAATTCGTTTAATAAAGCGGTTTTTTCGGGATCAATCTTTGTGGAGTCGGCAAATCTCGCTATAAACAGCCCGCCCAGCCTGTTGTCGACAGTTGTCGGTATCAAAGATACCGCGGCTTTCGCCACTATCGGTGTAAGAGAGATATACACGGCGGCAATTAAAGCAACGACTATGGGCGTTATCAGCAAAAATGTTTTAATGTTCAGATTTATCAAATGCTGGTATGTACCGGCTTTGAAGTCGAATATGTTTTTAGTATCGTTTATAAAAAGCTTGTCCCTGACAGTAACGGTTATTCCTTCTTTCTTAAACTTTATCACCATTCTGTCATCGAACGTCTCATATTTAATGTTGTCGATGTTGCTGCGAACCGTAACGTCTTCGGACGCGGTAAAACTGAAATCCTTTGTTACGGAATCCAGCATCAGCTCCACATGGCGCGGAGCCGATGTCTGCCCGTCAAAATAGAATGCCTGCGTCTTAAAAATCATCAGAAGATATCCACGTCAAAAAAGTCAGCGGCATCGTCCATGTCGGCCGCCGCGTCGCCGAGAGCGTTTATGTACTGCTCTTCGGTTTGTATTACGGTATCTAAATCGGCATTCCCGCATATGTCTAAATTATCGGCGAGAAATTTCATTGAGCGCACCTTTGCGATAGGTGACCCCAGGCCGAGCGTGAACAGAACTATCAGAAAATTGCCGGCCAGCAGATTGAAGAATTTTTGCGCTGTCGCTTTCGGCGTTATTTCGATAACGGTACTGTCTTTGCTGAAAGATAAATTATTCCAAAAGTAGTTAAAAAGTTTTGCCTTGTACCAAAAGTAATAAATGCCGAGGGTGACAACGCACAAAAGCAGGTTGCGCCAGTACAGATTGAAGTAAGTGGCGCTGTCTCCTTTAAATTCCGCCTCTATGTTGCCGAAGTGAGTGTTGCCGTAAATATATTTACGGAGCCTGTTTACAAATGCCGGGTAGTAAAAGGGGATAAGCACCGTGAACAGTAACTTAATCATAGACGCCTTATTTCCCCTGTAGCCGAACCTGATGCCTCTGTATGTAGTTCTCGACATTCTGAACCTGCGCGCGCCGTGGATAAACAGCCCCATTATGGGGAAATAGGAGATTAACAGCAGCAGGGTAAGCCCTATTATGGGAATAAGGTTTTGCCTGCTACCGTCCTGAACAAGAATTTTTACGGCTTCCCATCCAAGATTCAAAACAAATATCATGATTGAAAACTTGATTAACCCCTTAAACATCTGCCCGCCCGTACCATGGAACTCAAAAGCGTAGTCGCCGATATACGTAGACGAATAGATATATCTTTTCATATTTGCTCTTGCCCATGAGTAATATACGCTCAGGGTGCAGATTGTAAGAAGCAGATTCGATATCCATATCTTAAAAAGCGTTCCGCTGTTTCCCTGAAAAGAGAGTTTGTAAGCCGTAGATAAATCCACGTCCGATGGTTTGTTGTCTGCCGCGCCGCGCGCCGCTTCGCATTCTTCGCAAAACACCGCAAAGCCGTCAACCTCTTTTCCGCAATTTGTGCAAAATGCCATAATAACCCCTTTTCAGGTTAAGATAACAGGCACCGCCCCGTATTGAGCCGGTGCCAAAGAACAATGTTTATTGTTTCACTACTTCTATCCAGCTTCCCGTAGTACGGGCGTAAACAGTATTGTCATACATTGCCTGGCACGCGACAGCCGGCATGAAAAAGCGCCCCAGATACGCGGCCTGCACGCGAATGCTTACGGTCTTCTTCTTGGTCGGAGCGAGGTCAAAGTAGCTCAGCACGCGGTCGTCCCGGATATCCTGATAGGTGATGCCGTCGGGCGAAGACGAGGTTTCCTCCCCGTCGCCCAGGCGTGTGTTAAATATCTCCCAGCCCGACGGGATGATGTGCGTCAGGGCCAGGTTCGTATATCTCGTAGAGACGCTGGTATTCGTAACTGTTATGTTTACCCTGAAATCCGTACCTTGATCCAGCTTGCTTACATTCAGCGTCCGGCCGTCCAAATCCTCAAACTCCACCTGTATTGCCAGATTGTTGCGTACGGCGGGCGACCTGTCTTCCAGGGGCGTGCTTATCATGGTGCGGCCTGCGTACACGTTGCCGCCGCCGTTGTTGGTTACGCGCACTTTGCCGGATTTTTTCAAATCCGTCAGGTCCTCCATGTGGACCGGGCTCTGGGTTTCTACCTTATTTGTTTTGCCCAGATAAGTGGTCGTGAACGACAGGTTGCCTTTGCCCGACTTGTCGGCGAAGCGGGCCATGGCAAGGAGCGCCCACGCGGTTGTTTGCGTGCTGTAGTTGTTGCCGTTCAAGTAGTCGGATATCCGGCCGGCTATAGTGAGGGCCTGCGCCATATCGTCCATCAGAATGCACGCTTCCATAATAATCGCGTCGTCGCGCACGCTTGAGCCGTAGCTGTTGTTGAAGGCACTGGCGTAGCTCTCCGCCTGCGCTTTCTGGTTATTCACAAGCTGGCGCGCCGCGTCTTTTCTCCCGCTTATCGCGTAAGCCGAGGCCAGCTGCCATCTTGCGGGAAGCGACAGGCTGGCGCGCTCCCTGAGCCTGTTCATCGCCGCGATGTCGGGGTCGCCCATAATCGCAAGTGAATACAGGCGGTAAGATTGAATCAGGTCATCCGTATAGTTTCCGGCCCTCCAGTTGTTTACGCGCCTTTTCTGGAATTTTTTCCAGTCGTTAATGAACGATTGGGAAACGCTGTAGCCCTGATCTCTCGCGGAGGCCATGAAGTGCCCCACGAACGATGTTACCCACTCGTCGGCCTGCGAGCTGCCGCTCCAGATGCTTATGCCGCCTTCGCCGGTCTGCATGGTGTAGAGCTTTTTGATCACGGCGTTGACGTGCCCCTGAACGTCCTGCTTTTGCTTGGGGCTGAGGTTGGCGAAATTGTGCAAAAACAGCTGCGGGAAAGCCTTGGACGTACTCTGCTCGGAGCACCCGTGCGGGTACCCGATAAGGTATTGCAGGCTGCTGCCCAGATTTACGGACGGAATGCGCGCGTACTCCATCTTGACCTGATTGTCCGGCTGCTCGTCGTTGAACTCGTAGCTTATCTCCCGGCTCTCTCCGGGTTTGACAATAAACGATTCAAAGACCGTAAGCTGCGGATTCGGGTTGCGGACCTCTATATCAATCGTTTCGGTTGAAGTTTCCTGCCCAGACGACGCCTTTATGACGACTTTGACCTTGCCCGTCTGTTTTTTCACTTTCATTTTGAAGAATACAAGTTCGTCGCCGATATCGCTGAATGTAACATTTTTGGATGCCCCTTCCTGCAGCTGCAGCAGGTCGCCGCTTTGCACCTCAACCTTTACGTTGCGCAGCGTTTTGTCCATCACAAATATGTTTACCGGCATAAGCACCTCTTCGCCGGGGCCCAATACGCGCGGCAGGGNGGTCAGCACCATGAGCGGATTTTGGACGGGGACCGTCTTTTCGGCTCTGCCGTAGGCCTGCCTGTCATTTGCGGCTACGACCATGACGCGCACGGAACCTACGTATGGCGGCAGTTTTATTTTGTGCTGATCCGCCGCGCCCGCTTTCAATTCAAATGGCCCCATAAATTTAACGACCGGTTTAAAGCGCTGGCTGTTTTTGTCGGCGGAAGGGTCTAAGCCTTCGCCTCCGCCGATGCTGAACAGCGGCCTCAATTCTCCGGAGAACGCGCCTACGACCTGATTGTAGCGGTCGTAAGTTTTTACGCCCAGCGCCTCTCTGGCGTTAAATTCGGCGTAGGGGTTCGGAGTTTTAAAGTTGTTTATATCAAGCAGGCCCTCGTCTACAATGGCAAGCGTATAGGTCATGTGCTGCCTGTTGGTTTCTCCGATGGCGATTGTAAACTCCTTTTCGGAACGCAAGGCATCTGGCATGCTGATAGTCGGCTTAAGCTCGCCGAGCGGGTGTACCACCGTAACCGGAACAACGCCGTAGAGGCGTATGGGCAGATCGTTTATGGTCTGGTCGTGATGCTGCAACTGGGTGATGTGTATATAGAAGTTTGGCGCCAGTTCTTCCGTAACCTTGAACTGGATTACGGTCGGCTCCTGGCTTTTCGTAGCTTCCCACCAGTGCCCTACCGTGCGCGTACCGTTTTCCAAAGAGACAAGCGCGCGCCCGTTGCCTGCTTTGCCGAGCGTTATTTTTACATCTTCGCCTACGGTGTAAGAGTGCTTGTCTGTTGTAAAGGAGAGCATGGTAAGCCCCTGCGGGTCGTCCTGACGGCTGCGGCCTCCCCAGTACGGGTCATCCACCAATACCTGCTTGCCGGTAGCGTGTCCGCCGTTGGTGTCCATTATGTAGATAAGGTAGCGCCCCCACTGCGCGGAGCCCATTTTGAAGGGGACACGCGCCTTTCCGTTCTTAATGGTAACCTTTTTGTCTATAACCGGCGTGATGTGGCTGCCGTTGACCACCGAAGAGAGCTTGCTGCGCCCCTCCTCTTCGCCCCACCACCAGCTCCACCCCAAACGGTATGCTTTGTAGACCACTTCGCCGGAGGGGACAGGCTTACCTTTCGCGTCTAATAAAACAACGTCAAAATAGTGGGTTGTGTCCGTAGCCAAAATGTCGTTCTCGCTTGTCAGGTGCACGTTCAGGCCGGCATACGCGGGGAACGGCGAATATGTTAAGGAGTTGATAGTCAAGCTCTCGCCGCCCCCGCTCTCTTCTACGGATGTGGTGAACGTAGCCGAAAGCATACCCGCCGCGGCTTCGGCATCCGGCAGTTGGGCGTAAAATTCGGTATGCCCCGTTTCATCAAGATGTCCCGAATAAATTTCCTCTTCGTATGAGTAAGCCTCGGTGGTGGGGTTGTTGAAATTGTAGTTCTCGTACCCTTTAAATCTGGTTGCCGTCGGCCTCAGCCTCAGCAAAACCTTTGTTCCCAAATCCTTTGCGACCGCCCCGTGCAGCCACTTTGCGTCTACGGCGATTTTCATTCTGGATTTTTCAATAAGTTCGGTCCCGAAGTCCACATTAATCTTCAGGCGGTTCGGCTTTATGGTTTCTATCTGGAGAGACCTTTCAAACTGCGTGCCGCCCACGCTCACTACCGCGCGCCAGGAACCTGTGGGAGCCTGCTCCTCTGTTTTAAACGCGAAGCTGTAAAAATTCCCCACCGGGTTTGTCTGCACCAGTTTGCGGTAAAACTGCCCCTGCGGATTATAAATATCCACCGTTACCGGGTGCCCGGCCGGAATGCTCTTTTGGCGGTCTTCAAGAATAAAGGTCATGAAGATTTCGTCGCCGGGGCGCCAGATGCCGCGTTCGCCGTAAATAAACCCTTTCAGGCCTTTGCGGATGCTCCTGCCGCTTACATCAAAACGGCTCAGCGACAGTTCGTTGCCGTTGCTCACTTTCAGATAGCCCTTCTGGCCGCCGTGCGTTACCTCCACAATAAACGCCTCGTCGGTTTTAAGCGAAAGCAGGCAGAACCCGTTCCTGTCGGTGGTGCCGGTTGCAACAGGCGCGAGCTGATAGTTCAGGACTCTCACCCTGCTTCCGCTCAAAGGCTCTGTGGTGCGTATATCCTGCGCGGTAATAAACAGATCCGCCCCGTCGCCCTTTTTCGCGATGATGCCGACGTTGGTTGCTAACAGGTTGGTGCGCACCACAACGTTGCCCTCCTGCATATAAAATGTCGGATGGCAGGGATCGTCTTCCTTATTCCAGTCGTAGAGACTGTAGTCGAATCTGACCGGTGAATAGTATTCGCCTCTGTTCCACGATGATAAATCAGCATCCGTCAATATAAAATTGTTTTCGTCAAACGCGGCAATCTGATTTCCGGCTGGTTCGCTGTCGCCGCTGTCGCACGGATAGAGCGAGAACTCCCTGCGTATGATCAGCTCAAAGCGGTAAATTGCGCCCGGCTCCTTTTCCACAAGCGCCGAAATGTCAACGGCGAAATTGTTCCACTTAGTCAGTACTTTGGATTTGTCCTGATCCAAACGCAGGAGCTTTTTCGCGACCAAACGCCCGGCGCGGGCTAAATTGTCGGACCCGTCCAACTGATTCTCCTGCAGGAACGAGAGTACGTTGTGTTCGTATATCTTAATAATCCGCATCTCCACAGCCCGCACATTAACGGCGCTGAACGGGAGCAGCAAATTTTTTGAGTCGGGCAGAATATTTCCGCTGCTCAACAGGCGTACAACGGGCTTTTCTGGCGCTTTTGTCAGATTGAACGTAAAATCTTCGGGCAGCTTCTTGCCCGCGAAACTTCTTATGTTCTTGTCGATACGCCCAGAAATTATTTCCGGAAAATTGGTTTCGGGGTAAAGGGTGACAACGTTTTTATCAGCCTTGAGTGTGTAGTTTTCAAAATCGGTTATCTCAATCAACCCTTTCAGGTCCTGCTTGCCTAAGGGGTCTGTAAATACGATTTGTATGCAGCGTTCGGGAGCCTCGCAGCTTTGCGTGCTGATGACCTTGAATATCTCGGCGTTGACGGCGTGGATAACGATCTCTTTCTCGACCGTTTTGGTGCCGTTTATGGCCTTGCCGTCGCAGATAAGCTTTAACGTCTGGTCTGCGGAGGTGCGTTCGAGGCTGTCTACAAGGAATCTGAAGTTAAGCCCGCTGTTGGATGAGTTCACCAGCCGCACCGGCAGGTCTTTGCCGCTCATTTTCGCCTTAAAGACGTATTGCGCCTCGCTGTCCGTAAGCGCGTCGGCCGCCGTAATCTCGACGGTCATGTTGTTCCAGCGGTTCTGGTTATCGGCAATGGGCTTATAAAAAGCCTCTCTGATCGAAAAATTCTGCTCCGCTGTGTACACGTCAAAGATGAACGTCTGGAACTCTTTGTCTAATTTCGGCAGCACCTTGCCCAAATGGAAGTTCACTCTGTAGGCTGTGCCCTCTTTTAACGGCTCGTCCGGGGTGAATTCGACCAAACGCCTGGTTTTCCAGTAGGTTTTGCCCTTAACCGATGGGCCGAGGGCCGGGACGAGGCTGAACAGCTGGTCTTTGACCTCCGTACCGAGTTCGATTTGCGGCAAATCTTCCGCGAGCTCAATCTGAATAACGGCTTTTGTAGAGATTTGGCCGAAGGTATAGCCGCTGATGTAGCGGCTGAAATCCTGATTAATTTCGGCGGGCTGGTGCTGTTTATCGCAGGCGAACATCCCGGCCAGCAGGGCCGATACGGCAAACAGTTTGATAAGATTCTTCATTCCATCTCCTTATAGAGGGGGTCATGTTGATGTTTTTTGGCGCCATTCAGGGTGATTTCCTATGGCAGAGTATAAATATAATATATGGCAAAACGGTGTATCAATAAAATCCGTGATTTTTGCGTGGACGCCGACAGCCCCTTTTTACCGTTTCGAACAGAAACAGCCCGGCGCAGCCTGCAAAATAACACACGATATCCTTAAAATCATAATGGGTCCCGATTACCACCCGCGCAATCGCGCTGTTATCAAGCCCAAGCAGGTGCACCAGATTGAAATACTGCCCCACCTCAACCATAGCGGCAAAAATGAATACGTACAGCGGCAGCGGATAAAACTCGTTCGCCAGAAACGCCCGTATAAAACAATAAACAAAAGACACAACTAAAACATCGCCGAGATACGGCCTTATAAAACCGTCTCTGACGAATACGGCGATGACGAACAGCACAAGAAAAATGATGACAAGGGCGCAGAGGTACCCTTTGCTCAATCGGAATTTCACTCTTTTATCCCCAAACGGTGTTTTCCCGCAAAATCTAATCTGTCATAAATATACATCATTCCGGCTGGATTTATAATTTTTAACGCAAATAATGCGATTAGGCACAACGGTCAGATTAACTGTGAGGCCACGAATAGATGATTGTGGGGCGGGAAATATCATCATTTCGGTTAGGTTTTTTTATGAGGCAACGCGTGGAACATACTGAATTTTCCACATGACTGTCATTTTGACTTTGCATAAAGCCATTTTGACCGTTTTCCCGGTTGGCGGGGGCCGGAGGGCGGAAAATGTAGAAATACCCGTCCCGGTTCGTATAACCTGTATAACACCGCATTTTTAGCGATACACAGGGAAAAAAGGGGCATTGTATGAACGTGGATGAACGTAAAGAGGCGTTGAGCGGGCTTGGCGCGGAAGAGGGCGACATGGAGGCGCTCCTTGAGTACACGGCCAACGTCTTCGCGCCCTTAGACGAGGCGGAAGACGACGGGTTCCTCGGGCAGTGGGGGCCGGTGATGCAAACGGCTCAGAGCGACGGCGCGGCGGCGGCGGTCAACGCGCACCTCGCCGGGTTGGCGCACCAGGTGGCGTTTTGCGCCCCGGAATCGGTGCGGATGGAACTGTACCGCTCCATCGCCGGGCCGATACCGCTCATCACCAGCGAAAACGACGCCGACTTCGAGAGCATGGTGCTCAACATCGTTTACAAGGGCAGGCCGTTCCCCGAAATCTCCAAAACCGGCGCGTCGTTCGCGTTCGGCAAAACAAACCGCTTTATCATACTCTCAAGCAAGCCGTACAGCAACCTCCCCGCCGAACGCCTCGGCGCGGGGGTCGGCGACGCGGAGTGGCGGAAGAGGTCGATGACCATCCGCAGGGAACACGAATGCGCCCACTACTACACAAGGCGCTTCTTCGGCTCATCAAGAAACAACCTGCACGACGAACTGATAGCCGACTTCGCCGGCATATACGCGGCGTTTGGCGAATACCGCGCCGAATGGTTCCTGAAACTGTTGTCTAACGGCCGCCTGAAAGTATATATAACCGGCCTGAGCGGGCCGGCGGGAAAAGTCGTGGAAAACCTTGCCGCCGCCGCCGCGAACGGCGTTGAAAAATGGTCAAAGACAGACGAATTCCGCAATTTGACCGAGGCGCAGCGCATCAGGTACCTGTGCGAAAAGGAGCTTTTGGGGTACGCGGAGGCCGGCTGACGGAAAATATCCGAAAAAAATTCCCAACCCCTGTAGAAATTCCCGCGAGGATGCGTATAACTATACAGAAACAGCAATCTTCCTCTATAATAAGGAGAAATACCGTGAATAAGGGAATTAAGGAGTTGATGGAAAGAATCAAAACGGACAAAGAGTTCGCCGCGGCCTACAAGGATAAGATGGATTTCGCCTCATTTGCCGAGCGGGCCGAGAAAGACGGCTACGCGGTTACGGCCAGGGCGCTTATGGCGCAGGCGACCGGGGACTCGTCCGACCTGAGCGACGAAGAGCTGGCCAACGTTGCCGGGGGCAACAACGCCTACGACATCCTCTATCAGCAGGTGCTGCTGGGCGGGGCGCGGTAGGCAAATGTTCTGGTTTTTGAACATGCACCGCCATACAATCAGGTGGGCGCACTGGTCCATAACCGGCAAGTGCAATTTGCGCTGCCGCCACTGCTACCTCTCCGCGGCGGAGGCCAAGTACGGCGAGGTATCTACGGAAATGGCGCTCAACATAGTCGCCCAGCTGTCCAATATGGGCATACGGCAGATAAGCCTGACCGGCGGCGAGCCGCTTGTGCGCGGCGACTTCTGGGAGATCGTGGACGCCGCCAGAGAGCAGGGCGTTGCCATCAGGCAGATATACACCAACGGCGTACTGGTGAACGGGGCGCTCCTTGATGAGTTCGGCAAGCGGGGCATGAAGCCGCAGTTTGTGCTCAGCTACGACGGAGTGGGCCGGCACGACTGGCTGCGCGGCGTGGAGGGCGCGGAACAGGCGGCCATAGACGCCATAAGGCTGCTCACGGCGCGCGGGTTCAGGGTGTCGGTGTCTTCGTCCATCCACCGGGGCAACGTGGAAACGCTCGGCGACACCATGCGCCTTTTGGCGGAACTCGGCGTAGAAAACTGGAAATGCTGCCCCATGGCCGGGGCGGGCGACTGGCTCAAGGAAGATCGCTCCTTAGACCTCGGCATAGACGAACTCTACGAGGCCTACCTCAAACTGATCCCCGAATACCTCGCGGCGGGATCCCCCTTAGGTATAGAAATGGCCGGCCTCTTCTCGTGCGGCAAGGGCGGCCGCGACTATAAATCCGGGTTTAAAATGGACTACGAAGACGCGGAGAAACGCGCGTGCGACCCGCTCTGCAAGTGCGTGAACTCCGTCATGTACATATCCGCCGACGCGCGGATGCTGCCGTGCATGCCGATGGCCGGGCTGCCGGTACAGGACGAGTTCCCAAGCCTCTACGATACCAGTATATACAAGGCGCTCACCAACTCGTTCTACCTGAAGTGCATAAACGCCACGCTGCGCGACCTGTTCGACAGCAAACCGGAGTGCGCGGCCTGCCCCCACCGCTTGCACTGCGGCGGCGGATGCCGCGCGTACGCGCTGGCGGGAAACGGAGCGGACTATCTTGGCGTTGACGGGCAGACTTGCAGATTCTTTAAGGGCGGGTACGGGGAAAAGGTTAAAAATGTTGTAGAAACTTTTGCGGCGCAGCGTATAAATATACAGAAATGTACAGAAACAATAAAATGTTAGTTATTACGGCTGATATTTTTTATAGCACAAACCGGCTTGTTGAGCCAAGGAGGTAACAGATGGGTGTTGCGGATTTTATGAAGAAGTGGAGCGAGGACAAGGCATTCGTTTTCAAGTACACGGCGCTTATGGTTGACGGGCTGGTCGAGCAGGCTAATAAAGACGGGTTCAACATCACCAAAGCCGATGCCGAAAAGTTGATGGGTATGGGTGGCGAATTGTCTGATGAGGAGCTGTCGGCGGTTGCGGGAGGCGCAACGCTCTTTATGAAACATGTGCCCCCTTTAGCAAAAGGCGCCCTGGCCCCGTTTTAGCCTTTATGGGTTTTAGCAAACAATAATGTTAGTCATTACGGCTGATATTTTTTATAAAACAAACCGGCTCGTTGAGCCAAGGAGGTAAAAGATGGGTGTTGTAGATTTTATGAAGAAGTGGAACGATGACAAGGCTTTCGTTGCCAAGTACGCGGCGCTTATGGTTGACGGGCTGGTCGAGCAGGCTAAGAAAGACGGCTTCGGTATCACTAAGGCCGATGCCGAAAGGTTAATGGGTAAGGGTGGCGAATTGTCCGATGAGGAACTGGCGGCTGTCGCCGGCGGAAATTTTGCCAATAAAGGCGCACCACCGTGGATGCCTAAGTAATTGCACCGGTATGGGTGTGCATGGTTAATTGTGTGCTGTTTTACGGCAGTTTGGCGCAAATTAGCGTCAACCTGCCGGTATTGTGGAAACAATAATGTTAGTGATTACGTCTAATATTTTTTATAAAACAAACCGGCTCGTTGAGCCACGGAGGTAACAGATGGGGGTTGCGGATTTTATGAAGAAGTGGAACGAGGACAAGGCTTTCGTCTCCAAGTACACGGCGCTTATAGTTGACGGGCTGGTCGAGCAGGCTAAGAAAGACGGTTTCGGCATCACTAAGGCCGACGCTGAGAGGCTTCTCGGTAAGAGCGGCGAGCTGTCTGATGAGGAGCTGTCGGCTGTCGCCGGCGGAAAAACCACTCAGAGGTGCACCGGTATGGGTGTGCACGTTGGTTAATTGTGTGCTGTTTTACGGCAGATTGGCGCAAATTTGCGTCAATCTGCCGGCATTATTGAAAACACATAACATTATGTTTATGATGAGAGGCGAAGAAAAAATGTCGGATCACGATCTGGAAAACCTTGAGGCCGTAATCCTGGCCAAAATTATAGAAGAGTATGAGCTGGACGATATTGACCCCTCATCTTTCCCGTACGACGCGACGCTCTTTGAGTCGGACCGCGAGAAGACGGAGGTATGTCTCGACCTCGATTCTATAGGCGCGCTGCAGCTTGTTGTAATGATTTACGACAAGTGGGGGATAAAGGCGGAGCAGAAAGATTTCCCCAAGCTGCGCACGGTAAGCGCGATAGCGGATTTTATAAGGGAGAGGGCCGGTGGAAACACGTAGGCGCGTAGCGGTTACGGGCATGGGCGTTGCCGCCAACAACGGTATGGGCAAAGACGCTTTTTACGCGGCTTGCGCCGGCGGTGTGAGCGGCATACGCCGTTGTACCGTATTCTCTGCGGATAAGCTGATGAGTCCGTTCTTCGGCGAGATTCCGGCGGATTTGCCGGACTGCCGTGTTGTTCCCACGGGCGAGACGCGGGTTAAGGCGATAATGCGCCTTGCGCTCGACGAGATGATGCGCGACAGCGGCCTCGACCGCGCCGCGATAGAGGGTTACGGCGACGGCGCGTGGATATGTTTCGGTACGCTGCTTGCGAACGCCGACGGCATTATGGAGTATGCCGAGCGCGGGTGCGGCGTGGGCGGTTATTTAGAGCATGTAAACGATTACCTGCCGTGGCTGCGCGGCCATTGCGGGGCGCAGGGCGGCGCGTGGGTGAACTCCGCGGCCTGCGCTGCATCCACCACGGCGGCGGGGATGGCGTTTGATTTTATACGCGATGGTTTGTGCGATATATGCGTTGTGGGCGGCGCGGACTCCCTTACGAAGAGCGCGGCTTACGGCTTCCACTCGCTGAGGTCGTTAAGCGTTGGGACGTGCAACCCGTACGACGAGAACCGCGACGGCATAAACATAGGCGAGGGCGCGGCGTTTTTTATTTTTGAGGATATGGAGTCGGCGAAAGCGCGGGGCGCGCGCGTGTACGCCGAGATTACCGGCTGCGGATTGGCGAACGACGCCTACCATGCCACAAGCCCCGACCCAAACGGCAACGGCCTGCTGTTTGCGATGGAGGCCGCGCTGCGCGAGTCGGAGGTTTCGCCCGCCAGGGTGCAGCACATAAACGGCCACGGCACGGGCACGCCGGTAAACGACAAGATGGAGATCGGCGCGATAAACAGGCTGTTTGCGGATACGGGCAGCGTCCCCACCGTTACATCCACAAAAGCGCTCATCGGCCACTGCATGGGCGGCTCCGGCGCGCTCGAACTCGCGGCGGAGATACTCGCGCTCGAAAAGCAGGCGTACCTGCCGCTGCCGAATTTGAAAAACCCCATCGAGTCGGCGAAAGAGGGGATGTTATCCTCAAAATCCAGAGAGCGCGAGGCGGAGTATGTACTCTCAAACTCGCTCGCTTTCGCCGGGAACGTGGCCAGCGTGGCGTTTCGGAGGTACCGCGAATGAGCGGCGGCACGGTAATAAGCGGGATCGGATTGGTAAGCGCGCTCGGAAACGATGCGGGCGCGGTGGGGGATAAATTGCTGTCGGGCGAAGCGGGCGGACGCACAGACGGCGCGGTTCCGTTTACGCTTGCGATGCCGTCGTCTAAACTGCGCGGCGTGAGCAGGTATTCAAAACTCGCGCTGTGCGCCACGCTCTCCGCGCAGGCCGATGCGGGTATAGATATAGACGCGGAGCGGGCTTCGCGCTACGGGACGATATACACCACAGGCTACGGCGCGATGGCCGCCAATGTTGAGTTCGGCAAGTCGGTGGCGGCGCGCGACCCCGACCTGTGCAGCCCGATGCTGTTTGCGGAGACTGTTCCGAACTGCTGCGTAGGCCAGGTTTGCATGAGGATGAAGCTGAAAGGGCCGAGCACCGTAATGGTTGGCGGGAACGCGCTCTTCTACTCGAAGCGCCTTATAGAGTCCGGCAGGGCCGACGTGGTGTTCGCGGGCGCGGTTGAGGAGTATTCGGAGCACCTTTTCGGATCGCTGCGGAATAACGAATACGCCAAAGATATAGACGTACGGGAAGCGACGGTGGTATTTGTTCTTGAGAAAGACAGCGCGCGTAAAGCCCCGTATTGCGGAATAGGTAATTCCGCAAGCGGCGGTCTGAGCGGGTATCCGCTCATTAAGGGCGTTGACGGCGAAAAGAGCCGGATGATTATCGCGCGGGCGGTAAAAAAGTGCGCTGGCGATAAAGAGATATGCGCCGTATATACATCCGCCAACAGCGGTTATTTTGATGAAATGGAAGAGAGCGTAATTGCGGAAAATTTTCCAGGCGCGGATATCGTGCGGAATGTAAAGGCGCTGTTCGGCGAAACGATGGGCGCGTCGTTCAACGTAAACGTTGCCGCCGCCGCGCTGTCGTTCAACAGTACCGCAAGAAAAAACGTACTTGTTACGGGGTATGACCCGATAGGGAATTATCATTGCATTATTCTTGAGAGGCGCGGAGATTAGAAATGGGGCTGCTCGACGGCAAAAAGGTGATTGTGACGGGGGGATCGAGGGGCATAGGCCTTGCGGTGGTAAAGCAGTGCCTGAGCGAGGGCGCGAATGTGGCGGCCTCGTACTGCCGCGGCGAGGGCGGGCTTGCCAATATACAGTCGGACAGATTAAAATCTTACCGGATGGACGTGACGGATGTTGCGCAATTAAAAACCGTTACGGCGGCGATGACGGGNGATCTTGGCGGCCTTGACGTTTTGGTAAACAACGCCGGCATTTCGGAGCCGTCGATGTTTATGATGATGAGCGACGATACGTGGGATTCCGTCATTAAGACGAACCTCTACGGCACGTATCACATGATTAAGGAGATCGTGTTTCCGATGTACGGCAGGAAGTCCGGCGCGATTATCAATATATCTTCCGTATATGGCCTTGTTGGGGGGGCCGGGCAGAGCGCGTACTGCGCGTCTAAGGCCGCGCTTATAGGTTTGACGCAGGCGCTCTCAAAGGAGCTTTCCGGCAGGAATGTGCGCGTGAACGCGGTCGCGCCCGGTTTTATAGATACGGATATGGTCTCCGCCATGTCGGACAGGGCGAAAGCGGCGTTTATGGAGCAGATACCGATGAAGCGTTTCGGTACGGCGGAAGAGGTTGCGGAGGTTGTGGTCTTTCTGGCGAGTGACAAGGCGGGCTATATCACCGGCCAGACCATTGTAATAGACGGCGGCATGTATTAATTTTATTGACAAAACGATTAAACATTGTNCCCGCCCCATCCTGCGGCTGCACGACAGCCGTGATGCCGCCGGACGGGGCGGGTACAACGTTTAATCGTTAGATGAATAAGGAACGGTGCGGTGAATATTAACATAAAAGAGATCGACGCGAATGCTTACTTTTCGATGTACGGCTTCGAGTCGGCCCTTGCCGACCATTACGCGCTGCGCCTCAGGGATAACGACGGTATTTTGTCCGCGTTTCTTGGGGACGAACCGGTTGGGTATCTTATATACAGCCTTTCCGCGAAGGGCGTTGTGAAAGTTGATTATATTTTTACGGCGGAGCGGCACAGGCAAAAGGGGGTTGCCGCCCGGCTGCTTTCGGCGGCGGAGAGCCGTTTGGACAGCGGGACGGTTTTGACGGCCGCGCTGTCGGATAAAAGCGAGCGGTTCGGTTATCTGCACGGATTTTTGCTTAAAAACGGATACGGGATCGGCAACAAAACGCACCTGTTTTTGTGCAAAAAGGAGGATGTGCCCAATATAGAAAAGTATATGGACAAAACCGGCAACCGTCTTCTGCGCTGGCTTACGGAGGTGGAGGGCTACAGGGCGGTCTCGCTTGAGGAAGCGGGCGAAGATGTGATAAGCGCGATCAGAAGTTCGGAGTCAGCCGGCAGGGAAGTACTGCGGATAACGCCGTATTTGGACGGGGAGAGGGACGACTTTCTGCCGTCCATGAGCTTTATAGCCCTGAAGGGCGGGAGTAGCGTCCCCGTAGCTCACTGTATAGTAACGGGGCCCTCTGCGTCCAGTTTGATTTTCAGCCAGATGCTTGTTGACGAAGCGTACAGGCATACGGGCGTGCAGCTGCTCCCGTTCATGATGGCCATGCGGCGCGTCATGGAGGGGGTGCGAGAGCGCAGGTACGAGCACGCGGCATACGCCGTAGTCGAAGATAACAGCGCGGCGCTGGCGGTCGTCAACAAGCTCATGAAAAAGATTACAAGCAGTCAGACGCTGCAATATAATTTTATAAAAAAGGTTAGTCATGGAACAACACATTGAAGAACTGAAAAGCCTCGATTTCTGTGCCGACGGCGCCCACAAAGACCGCTTGCGCGCGCGCCTTGGCGAGGCGTTTGCCAATGAGGCGCCTTCCGAGCTGACCGACGCCGAACTGACCTACGCCGCGGCTGCGCGGGGAATTCCCCAAAATAAACCTTTTGGCCCTGCGCCCGACATAGGGTAGCTTCGCGGGCGGCGTGTTCGAATTTTTTTCATCTTTTTATTGACATTCCCAAATTTTTTTATTATTTTATAAGCGGCGATAATAAAAATATCGGCGTAAACGGGAAAATTTTTCCGTCTTGACATATATATTATAGAATAAGGAGCTGTTCGGCGCGACCTCGGTTGAGCCAAACGGCTCCTTGTATTTTGGGGGGTTGTCACAAAAATTTATGACAATTAGGGAAATGCCACAGAAAGCTGATGTGATTGGTGCAATGGCCACGGCGGCCTGTGGTAATTGGTGATGAAATCATAAAAATTTATGGCAGTTACACAGAGGGATTACTGTTGATGAATAGCTCGATTGCCGCCGAAGGCGAATTCATGCGGATGTATGAGTTCTACTACGGCAAAATCTACAACTATGTGTTTTTCCGGCTCTTCGACCGGCAGGTCACGCAAGACCTGTTAAGCGACATATTTTTTAAGATTTTTGAGCACAGGGCCTCTTTCGACGCGAAAAAAGCGAAATTGTCCACGTGGATTTTCAATATCGCCAAAAATACCCTCACCGACTACTACCGCAAAAACGGGCGCGTTGCCGCGTTTACCTATATAGATGGGGAGGAGGCGGCCTGCGGCTGCCCAAACGCCGAAGAGATGTCTCTTGTGATGTGTGATAACAACTATATGGCCGAATGTTTAAGCAGGCTGCGCGAGGTTGACCGTACCGTTTTGTACCTGAAATATTTTTTGGACTTTGATTATAAGGATATAGCCGCGCATTTGGAAGTTTCCGAAAAAAACGCGAGTGTTTTGCTGACTCGCGCTGTGCGGCGGTTAAAAACCGTTTATGAAATGGAGGTGCAGGATGCAGTCTAACGTGTTCAGGAAAAACTCGATTGAGAGGCTGTCGTCGCCGGAACAGCTCAACGAGTGCATAATGCTGGTACAGCCGCGCATGTGGTACGTTCTGGCCGGATTTGTGGCCATAATGTGCGCAGCGGGGATTTGGGCGTTTACGGGGACGATCCCCGAACGGGCGGTGCTGAGGTGCGTGGTCGTCGCGGAGGCCGACGGGCTGAACCTTTACGCCTACGTCCCGTTCACCGTCTCCAAGCGCCTGACGGAGAGGATGGCGGTGGAAGTGTCGCCGGACTACGCCGTTCGCGAGGAGTTCGGGTTTATCCACGGCAATGTGGCCGGTATCGGCAGCCGCGTGGTTGGCGGTGAGCATTTGGAGCGGCGCTTCGGCAGCGTCTCGTTTGTGCGGGGGATTCTGCCGTCCGAGGCGGAGGGGAATTTTGTGGAGGTCAAGATCGCGCTTGAAAGGGACGGCGGCGGACTGAAGTGGTCCAATCCCAAGGGCGCGGATGTGACGTTGGAGAGCGGCGCGTTCTGCACGGGCGTTATTGTGATAAACGAGCGCAGGCCCATCGAACTGTTTATCCGTTAATATAATATAGAATGGGGTAAAACATAATATGTCAAAAATAGCTAAGGTACCGATGATTATGCAGATGGAGGCTCTGGAGTGCGGGGCGGCGTCTCTTTGCATGATACTGGCCTATTACAAAAAGTGGCTCCCGCTCGAAAAGGTGCGCTACGACTGCGGCGTCTCGCGTGACGGCAGCAACGCCGCCAATATTCTCAAGGCGGCAAGGAAATATGGTTTCACGGCAACCGGCGCGCGCATGGAACCCTCCGAATTACGGAAGAAGAATTTGCCCGCAATCATCCACTGGAACTTCAACCACTTCGTCGTGCTGAACGGCTTTACGAAAGACAAGGCCATAATCAACGACCCGGCGGCTGGGCTTGTTAAGATAGACTTCAAGGAGTTCGACAAGGCGTTTACCGGCATCGCCCTGTTTTTTGAGAAAACGGAAAACTTTGTGCCGGAGGGCAAGCCCAGGAGTATATGGGGTTTTGCGTTTAAGAAGCTGAAGGGCGCCGTGCCGTCGCTCCTGTTTGTGATGGTGGTGTGCGCGCTCGCCTCGCTTTCGGGCATGATGCCGCCGGTATTCTCGCGGGTATTCATGGACAGCATTTTGCTTGAGCAGAACTATATGTGGCTGCTCCCGCTTGTTGGCGCGATGGGGCTTATGATCCTCTTCCAGTTCCTTGTTATGGCCGTGAGGGAACTTAGCTGGTACCGTATAAGCGGGCGTTTCGCGATAAGCGCGAACGCGGAGTTTTTGTGGCACGTCCTGCGCCTGCCCATGACTTTCTTCTCGCAGCGCTGGGCCGGCGATATAGCGGTAAGGCAGGACTCAAACGGCAGAATCGTCTCGGCGCTGATACAGCAGACCGCGCCGCTGCTTGTCAACGTCGTATTCCTTATATTCTACATAGCGCTGATGTTCAACTACAGCCCGCTGCTTACGCTTGTGGTGATAGCCTCCGTAATTATCAACGCGGCCGCCGCGAAGTACCGCCTGTCGAAAATCCTCAACATGAGCAGGCAGGCGCAGCAGAGCGACGGCAAGCTGGCCGGCGTAACGATGGCCGGTATCGGGATGATAGAGACAATAAAAGCGTCCGGCGCGGAGAACGGTTTCTTCGGGCGCTTCGCCGGGTACTTCGCCACACGCCACAACGCGAACGTGCAGATAACGAGATTTACGGTTATTTTCGACACATTCGTAGAACTTTTGCAGCAGCTTACCACGATTGCTATCCTGATGACCGGCGTAAGCCAAATACTAAGCGGGAATTTCAGCATCGGCATACTCCTTGCGTTTCAGGGATTTTTGATGGCCGTAATGCTGCCGGTGCGCGAGCTGGTTCAGGCGTCGGCGGCGTTTGCCGGCCTGCGCGTGGAGATCGAGCGCGTGGAGGACGTTTTGAATTACAAGACCGACACCGATGGCGGCAGCAGCACCGCCGAACCGCTCGGCAAGCTCAGCGGGAAGATAGAAATCAAAAACGTCACTTTCGGCTACAGCCACCTGAGCCCTCCGCTTATCAGAGATTTTTCCATAACCATAGAGCCCGGCACAAGCGTTGCGTTTGTGGGCGGCAGCGGCTGCGGGAAATCCACGCTCGCCAAGTTGATTACGGGGCTTTACAAACCGTGGGAGGGCGAGATACTCTTCGACGGCAAGAAGCGCGAAGAGGTTGACGAATACAGCTTCAGAAGCTCGGTGACGATGGTGGATCAGGAGATATCCATATTCGAAGACACCATAGCCGAGAATATCCGCATGTGGGATAAGTCTATAGAGGACTTCGCGGTAATCATGGCGGCTAAGGACGCGGATATCCACGAGACGGTTGTGACGCGGCAGGGCGGGTACAACCACACCATTCTGGAGGGCGGCAAGAACTTTTCGGGCGGGCAGAAGCAGCGCTTAGAAATCGCCCGCGTGCTGGCGATAGAGCCGACCGTTATTGTGCTCGACGAGGCTACAAGCGCCCTCGACGCCAAGACGGAGGAAAAGGTTACTAAGAGTATAAGGAATATAGGCGCGTCCTGCATCATCATAGCCCACAGGCTTTCGACGATACGGGACTGCGAGCAGATTTTGGTGCTCGATAACGGGGTTGTGGCGGAGCGCGGCACGCACGACGAGCTGATGGCGCTGAACGGCAAATACACAGAACTGATTACAACGGAATAGGGGCTATATATATGAATATATTTACAGAGCAAATTAACGCGCGCGCGCAAAACGACACCGAAATGTTCGGCGGCGCGTTCGTTACGCTGGCGTCGGTTCTCGACAGGGAGTTATTGAGGGAAGACGGCGTATCGGCGCTCGACAGCGCTCTCGCGCGGGCGCTTGGGTCAATCGGCCTTACGGCGCCCAAAGTCCCCGATGAGATAACGGGCGCGGACGAGCGCGTAGAATACGTGCTGCGGGCGACGGGCGCGTCGCAGCGGCGGGTAGAGCTTAAGAGCGGCTGGTGGCGCAGTGCGGGCGGAAGCATGCTTGGCAGCACGGTTGACGGGGATATCATCGCTATTGTAGAAACCGGCATGGCGGGGTACCACTACATCGGCAGTTCGGGGCAGGCGGTTAAGATCAACAAAAAAACCGCGAAGAACATAAACACCGACGCGTTTTACTTCTACCGCCCGTTCCCCGCAAAGAAGATGGCCCTGCGGGATCTGGCGCTCTTCATGTTTAAATGCGTTACACCAAGAGATATCGCGTTCATCCTTGCCGCGTCCGCTTTGGTTGTCGCCGTCGGGATGCTCATGCCGTTCTTTACCAAGCAGATATTCGATACGGTGATACCTGCCGGCGTAAAGGAGAATATTTTACCGATGACCGCGCTCCTTGTGGGCGTCGCCACAGGCGGCGCGATGTTCTTTTTGACGCGCGGGGTGCTGCTTGCCAGATTCAAGGACAGGCTGAGCCTGACGGTTCAGTCCGCTACGATAAGCCGCCTCTTCTCCCTGCCCGCCGGTTTTTTCAAGGATTACTCGGCGGGAGAGCTGGGGCGCAGGGCTATGAGCATAAACATCTTTATGGAAACCATGTCGTCAACTGTTTTGACGATAGGGCTTACGGCCGTATTTTCTTTTGCGTTTATCTTTCAGATGATGCACTACACGCCGTCGCTTGCGCTGCCGGGCGCTCTTACGTCGCTTGCGGTCCTTGCGTTTATGGTACTCATTGGCGTTAAAAGGTACGGCATATCGCGCCGGGTAATGAAAATAGGCGCGAAGCTGTCTGGCATTCAGTTCATGCTCTTCTCCGGCGTCCAGAAAATCAAACTCGCGGGCGCGGAAAAGCGCGCTTTCTCGAAGTGGGCCGATATGTACTCCGAATCGGCGGCGCTCGAATACACGCCGCCCATGATCCTCCGCCTTGGAGACGTTATCGCCGTCACGGTATCGCTTTTGGGCAGTTTGGCGATCTACTATGTCGCCGGAGCGACGCACGTTTCGCCCGCCGACTACATGGCGTTCTTTGTGGCGTTCAGCTCGGTAAACAACGCGGTGCTGGCCCTCGGCGCGATTGTCATGATGGCGGCCACCGTCGGGCCGGCCTTAGAGATGGTCAAGCCGATTTTGGAAGCCGTGCCGGAGAAGAGCGATGCCAGAAAAATTGTAAATTCGCTCTCCGGCGGCATAGAGATAAACGGTTTGACGTTCCGCTACATTAAGGATGGCAAGCCCGTGCTCGACGACTTCTCGCTCAAAATAAGAAGCGGTGAGTACGTGGCCATAGTGGGCAAGACCGGCTGCGGCAAGTCAACGCTGCTAAGACTGCTTCTGGGCTTCGAAGAGCCGGAGTCCGGCGCGATCTACTACGACGGGCAGGACCTCAAGAGCCTCGACCTGACGTCTGTCAGGCAGTGCATAGGCGTCTGCCTGCAAAACGGCCAGATGTTCGCCGGCGACATATTCTCAAACATAATAATCACCGCGCCCCACAAAACGCTCGACGACGCCTGGGCCGCCGCCGAAATGGCCGGCCTCGACAAGGACATAAAAAATATGCCGATGGGCATGCACACGATGATAGCGGAAGGCGGCGGGGGAGTGTCGGGAGGCCAGAAACAGAGAATGCTTATCGCGCGCGCGCTCGTCAAAAAGCCCAAAATCATGTTCTTCGACGAGGCGACATCCGCGCTCGATAACATTACGCAGAAGCACATATCCGACAATATCTCGTCATTGAAATGTACGCGGATAGTAATAGCGCACCGCCTCTCAACAATAAAACAAGCCACGCGCATCATAGTGCTTGACGGCGGGAAAATAGTTGAGGACGGGAGTTATGACGCGTTGATGGAAAAACAGGGCGTCTTTTATGAATTGGCGAAACGGCAGATAATTTAACGGAGGGATTATGCGTAAAAAATTCGGTGCGAGATGGTTGGCGGTGTTGATATCGGCAATTCCGGTGATTGCCCAAACAGGGCCATTGACGCTTGAGGAGTGCGTGGCAATGGCGCTTAAGTCCAGCCCGCTCATAGAGGCTGCCAAAGAGAAGCTCGGTGAGTTTGACGCCGCAGTTGACGAGGCGTCCGCCGCGCGCAAGCCGAGTTTTGCCGCGCAGGCGTCGTATACGCGGGTTATACCCACGCCGGAGACGTCTATACCTGTCGACCTTGACCCCGCTACCTATCAGGTTATCTCGAACGGCTACAGGCTTGGGCCCGACAGGTTCAACGTCAGCCTTACGGCGACGCAGCCGCTATATGACGGCGGCAGGATAAAGAACGCGGTAAAAATTCCGCAGCACGGCCGTGCCGCCGCCGAGTGGCAGCGGATGTCTGTTATCCGCGAGATCAGGCGTGATGTTACAAAAGCGTACTATCAGGCTCTTGTCGCCAACAAAAACGTCGCCGCGCTCGATTCGGCCATTGCGCTTGTGGAGGAGATGCTGCAGGATCTGAGCAATGCCGTTAAGGGCGGCGTACGCAACGAGCACGAACGTTTACAGGCGCAGATGCAGCTGGCGAACCAGAAATTAACACGTCAGCAGGCCGCTACTAACTCGCTTATGGCACATAACTATCTGGCCGCGTTGACGGGAATACCCGCCGGTACGCGGATTACATTGGTTGACGAACTGCGCCCGCCGGAATCGTTTACCGCTCCGCAGCTACAGGCTTTGCAGGCGCAGGCAAGGGAGGCGTCTACCGACATAAAGTCGCTCTTGGAGCAGATCAAGCTTATAGAGACGTCCATGCTTATTACCGGTGCGGCAAACCGGCCAGCTGTTTACGCGGCGGCGGGTTACTCGGGAAGCGGCGCTACCGACGGCGAACTCAAAGAATCAGGCAAATGGACCAACGACGGTACGCTGTCGCTGGTAGCTCAGTGGAATATTTATGACTTCGGATCGGCAGACAGCAAAAAGAGGCAGTCGCGGTCGCAGATGAGGCAGCTTGAGCTGACGATGGACAACATCCGTGTCAATCTCGACATGATGGTAGAGAACAACGCGGCGCTCTTGCAGGACGCGTTCGAAAGCATAGAGGCCGGAAAGAGTAACATAGAGCAGACGAAGCGGTCGTATGAGATACTGCACGGTATTTTTAATGAGGGGATGCTGCTGCCCAGCGAACTGCTGAACGCGCAGAGCCTGACGCTGCAGGCCGAGATGTCGTACTACGAAGCGCTGAGTAATTTCTATACGGCGCAGGCGGAACTGGATTATTTAGTGAATGTTGAAAATTGAGGCCGGGCGTTGATGTTGTGATATCAATGGCGGCAATTAATAATTATTTTGGGAAACCGATCCCGTGAAAGGATGTTTGACAGTATGCTGACGCGAAAGCTAAAAAAGACGTTGTTTATGATGTGTGTTACGGCCCTGATATTTGCAGCCGGATCCGGCTGTAACAAGAAGAAAGAGGAGGCGGCGGAGGCCGCGCCTGCGGAGAAGGTTCTCCTTCCTGTAAAGGGGGCCGTGGCGGTTAAGCGCGATATCAGCCGGACGCTCAACTTTTCGGGCAACATAGACGCGACAAGGCGCACCGCCATAGCGCCGGCCTCCGCCGCTATCGGCAGCCGCGTGGAGCGCATATTTGTGAAGGAGGGCGACGCGGTACGCGAAGGCCAGATTCTCGTCAGGATGGAAGATTTTCAATTGCAGCAGTCCCAGACGCAGCTAACGCAGCTTGAGGCTGATTACCAGCGCATGTCGCAGCTGCGCGGCAAGGGCGTTACCCAGCAGCAGTATGAGCAGGTCAAAACGTCGTACGACGCCGCGAAAGTAGGGCATGAGCAGCTCAAAAGGTCCATAGAGCTGCGAGCGCCGTTTTCCGGCACGGTTATCGGCAGGTACCTTAATGACGGCGAGGTTTACATGGGCGCGCCGGGGCATGACGGCGCTATAGGCATTCTGTCAATCGCGCAGCTCGGCAGCATGACAATCGAACTGATGGTCTCCGAACAGGATTTCGTGCAGCTGCGCATGGGGCAGGACGCGCAGGTCAAATTAGACGTTTTCCCCGACACGGCCTTTGCGGGAAGAATATCGGCCATAAGCCCGGCGCTCAACCGCCAGAGCAGAACGGCCAACGCGGGAATTGAAATAAGCAATGCCGGGAACAAGTTAAGGCCTGGAATGTTTGCGAGGGTCGAGATCGCTACGCAGACATTGAAGAACGTTCTCGCCGTACCATCCTCGGCGCTTGTCGTTCGCGGCAACGAGGTATTTGTCTTTACCGTGGAAGAACAGCCGGCGCCGTTTGTAACTACGCCCAAACTCGTAAGGGTCAAAACCGGTATGCTGACTCTCCAGTACGCGCAGATATTGGAGGGCCTTGAGGAGAACGCGGCAGTGCTGACGGAAAATAACGCGAGCCTGACCGAAGAAACGGAAATCAGGGTTACCCATATATCAAACGGAGCTTCCAATTGAGCTTGCCAAAATTTTCTGTAAACCGCCGTGTAACGGTCAGCATGCTGATACTTATCCTCGTGCTCTTCGGTGTGTTTTCGTTTACGCGCCTTGGCTTAGATATGATGCCGGAGATAGAGTATCCGACGCTTGTGGTTATTACCACCTATCCCGGCGCGTCGGCTGAGGATGTCGAGCGTCTGATTACGGTGCCGGTTGAAGGCGCGGTTTCCGCGATCAAGGGGATAGAGAAGATGACTTCTACTTCCTACGAGAGCCAGTCGGCAGTTACGGTCAATTTCAAATGGGGCGCGGATCTCAACCTTGCCGCGCAGGACATACGCGAAAACCTCGACCGCGCAAGGGGGCTATTGCCCGCCGACATTTCCGATCCTGTGATACACAAGTTCGATATGTCGCAAATGCCCATTCTCATGTACGGCGTTTCGGGAATGGACAGCCCTATGGAGCTTCAGAAGTTTTTGCGCGACGTTATCGCTCCGCGTGTTGAGGGCTTGGAGGGCGTTGCGACCATGCGGGCTGTGGGCGGGCCTGAGCGCGAGATAAACGTATTCCTCAACAAAACCCGCCTCGACCAGTACGGAATAGGCCCGGAGGCGGTGGTAAACGCGCTGGCACAGGCGAACGTAAACATACCGAACGGCTATTTGAACGTAGGCCGCCGCGAGTTTTTGGTACGCACCGTAGGCGAGTTTAATGACCTGAACACCATAGCCGGCACAATTATCGCCGTGCCGGGCGGAACGCCTGTTCGTATCAGCGACGTGGGGCGTGTTGCGGACACGGAGAGGGATGTGCGCAACTACGTACGCCTGAACGGCAAGGACGCCGTCTTGATGCAGGTTACAAAACAGAGCGGCGCGAATACGCTTGAAACGGTGAGGAAAGTCAGAGAGCTGCTTGAAAAACTGAAGACCGGAGTCGCGGCCAATATTGAGTTCATACCGATCTCCGATCAGGGCGAAGCAGTAGAGAACGTGACGAACGACGCGACCGGGTCAGCCCTTGTCGGGGCGATTCTCGCGGTGCTGATACTCTGGGCGTTCTTGAGAAACTGGCGTCCAACATTTGTTATCGCGCTCGCGATACCAATCTCTATCATTACCACGTTCATCGGGCTTTACGCGTTTGGCTATACGCTTAACATGATAACGATAGCCGGATTCGCGCTGGCGGCCGGGATGCTTATTGACAACTCGGTAGTCGTGATTGAAAACATATACCGGCATCTCGAAAGCGGAGAGCACAGAAACGATGCCGCCATCAAAGGGGCGCAGGAGGTAGGGCTTGCGATATCGGCCTCTACGCTTACTACGATTGCGGTTTTTGTCCCGCTGTCGCTTGCCGGCGGTTTCGCCGGTAAAATAGCGCAGCCGCTTGCGCTCACGGTAAGCGCCGGTTTGGCCGCGTCGCTGCTGGTCGCCATAACAATAGTCCCGATGTTCGCGTCGGTAATTTTCAAAAAGCGCGCCGGCAAGAATCTGTCTGCGGAAGCAAGCGGCGGCAAACTCTTTCGCGGCCTGCAAAATGGTTACGGCGGAATGCTGGGCTGGGCGCTGAAACACCGCGTTATCGTGGTACTCTTCACGCTGTGCGTCTTCGGTTCATCCATGTACGGAATGACCCTTCTTGGCGCGGAGTTCATGCCGGAGGGCGACAGCGGCGAGGGTTCTGTCAGTATCAAGATGCCAATAGGCGCGAATCTGGCGGAAACCAACAGTTTCGTACGCGTTATCGAAGAGAAGATCATTTCCATACCGGAAGTAAAGAATGTCTGCCTATTGATCGGCGGTATCGGCGGAGGCGGCGACGTTGGCGAGGCGCAAATATACTTCAAACTTAATCCGCTTGACGAACGCGGGCGCACAACGAAGCAGGTTGTTGAAGAGATACGTCAATCGATGCCCAAAGTGTATGACATCGCGATAAGTTTTCCGGGGGCAGGGGGGGGCGGCGGCAGCGGTGCCCCTATAGAGATAAAATTCTTTGGCAGCGACCTCAGGGCGCTTGAGGTTTACGCCAACAGCGCGAAAGCCATTATAGGCAAGTTTGAGGGGCTGCGCGACGTAAGCGTCTCCGCGAGCGAAGGCAAACCGGAACTGCGGATTATCCCCGACCGCGACAAGGCCGCCATGATGGGCTTTACGGTGAGCGACGTCGGGCTCGGTATCATGTACGCGAATATGGGGGTCGTGGCGACCAAATACAGAAGCGGGGGAGAGGAACTTGACGTGCGTGTAAGGCTTGAAGAGCAGGGCCGCGCGACGCTGGAGGAGTTTACATCCATACCGCTGATATCCAGATCCGGCATATCTACGCCCATAATGAATATAGGCCGGATAGTGCCGAAGCGCGGGCCGGTCTCCATATACAGAGAGGAGCGCGTGCCATCCGTGTCGGTCAGCGCGAAAATTGCCGGGCGCGACATACAGGGGGAGATGACGAAAATTCAGGCGGCGCTAAAAGAGATGGAAGCCGCGATGCCCGACGGATACCGCATCGACTACGGCGGATCGTACGGGGAGATGCAGGATACGTTTATGAATATGATGATTGCCATAATTGTTGCCGTCCTTCTGATTTATATGATTATGGCGGCGCAGTTCGAGAGTTTCACGCAGCCGCTTATAGTGATGTTTACCGTACCGCTCGCGTTTATAGGCGTGGTAACAGGGTTAATGGTAATGGGCCACCCGCTCTCGGTACCGGTGTTCATGGGTATAATAGTGCTGGTAGGCATAGTGCTGAACAACGGCATAGTGATGATCGATTGCGTGAACAGGCTCCGCGCGGATGGTCTCGGAATGAAGGAGGCGCTGATACAGGGCGCCTGCACAAGGCTCAGGCCGATATTGATAACCTCGGTAACAACGATCGCCGCCCTGCTGCCGATGACGCTCTCGCAGGGTCAGGGCTCGGAGATGCAAAGCCCGCTGGGTACCGCGGTAGCTTTCGGCCTCGCGTCTTCAACGCTGCTGACGCTCTTTGTAGTACCGGTCTTCTACAGCATAATAGCCGGAATTGCAAGTTGGGCTGCCCGTATCTTAGCGAAAATAGTTTTAGGTGAGGATACAGCGCAAGCGTGATGTATAAAAATAAATCTTAAAAGAAAGGCATTACCATGGAAATAGTGAAATCGCAAAGCAACAACAAAACAGTATTTACGCTGACCGGCCGTCTCGACACCACCACCGCGCCGCAGCTTCAGGAGACGCTGCTCCCGGCCTTTGAAGGCGGGGCGCATGTGGAATTGGACTTCGCCGCTCTGGCCTACGTCTCTTCGGCGGGCCTGCGTGTGCTGCTTCTGGGGGAGAAGGCCGCCAAGTCGAAAGGCGGTGTATTCTCTCTTGTCAATGTGTCGGACGAGATCAAGGAAGTTTTTGAGATGACCGGCTTTACGGATATCCTGAAGATAGCCTGACGTGACGGTATGATAATACTCGAAAAAGAACTGTGCCTGAAAGATGAGGCGGCTATAGACGAGGCGTCTGAGCAGCTGGCCCAGATGCTCGGCAATGAGGGGGTCGACCGCAGGCAGGTAATGCGGATAAGGCTCTCTGCCGAAGAGGTATTCCTCCGGTGGCGCGATACCGGCGCTGCTGGGGTGTGTACCGTATATATAGAAAAAAAATTCGGCGGTATTCAACTTGAAATCGTGAAAGAGGGCGCTTACAACGACCCGTTCGACGCCAGGTACGACGCGGATACGTTCAGCAGGAACCTGATGGCGAATCTCGGCGTGGCGTTCAAATTCAACTACTGGCGAAATTACAATTCGGTATCGCTGCTAATCAAGAAGAAACAGGCGGGGCTGCTGGTCCCTCTTATAGGCGCTATTGCTCTGGCGGTTGCGCTTGGAATGTTTTTGAACAGTGTATTCCCGCAGGCGGCACTAAGTTTACAGGATAGTGTGCTGACACCGCTGTTTGACTGTTTTGTCGGCCTTCTGACAGCCATTGTAGGTCCGGCCATGTTTTTGTCTGTGCTTTGCGGCCTCTGCAGCGTGGGCGATACGGCTATGCTCGGCAAAATGGGCAAGGCGCTCTTCGGCAGGCTCTTGCTGATGAATTTTTTCTCGGCGGTGGTTGTGGGGATAATCATGTTCTTCACTATTACACTTTCACCCATAGAAAGCGCTGGGAATACCGGCCAGGCCGCGGCCATACTCGGCATACTGCTCGGCATTGTGCCGTCGAACTTCGTAAACGCGTTCCTGTCTGGAAACGCGCTGCAAATAATTTTTATGGCGCTGGCCGCCGGAACTGTGCTCATGATGCTGCGCACGGCGACCTACAATCTGATGACCGTGGTGGAGCAGTGCAACAGCGTATTTCAAACGGTATTAGAGGTTGTGAGCGCAGTCATACCGTTCTTTGTATTCATCAACGTGCTGAGGCTTGTGCTGTCAAACGAGATATTCAAGTTCGGCGGCATCTGGTGGCTGTTCGCGGTGTTTTTCGGGGCCATTGCAGTTTGGGCTGTATTGCAAATTATCGAGATAACGCTCAGGGAAAGGGTATCGCCGTTAATGGTGTTCAGGAAAATGTCGGCCACTTTCCTGATAAACATCACTACGGCATCGAGCGCCACTTCGTTTCCGGCGAGCCTTGAGTGCTGCGAAAAAAAATTCGGCATACATAAGAAATTAGTCAAGATCGGCCTGCCGCTCGGCACGGTTATATTCAAGCCCGCTACGGTCGTCTATTTCAGCGCGCTCTCAATCTTTTGCGCCGGCATTTATGATGTACCCATAACGCTGGCAAGCTTTATTACGGTGCTTGTCGTTTCGATTATATTGTCTATAGCCGTACCGCCGGTTGTGGGCGGTAACCTGACCTGCTACACGCTGTTATTCTTACAGCTCGGTATTCCGCTCGAAGCGCTTTCCGTGGCGATAGCGGTAGACGTGGNGTTAGATTTCTTTGTGACTTCGTTTGACATATCGCTTTTGCAGACGCAGCTGCTCCACGCCTCGCACAAGATGGGGCTTTTAGATAACAAAGTGCTGAAGAAGGTGTGCTGATGAATACGTTTGAGCGCATGGAATCCGAAGTCCGCTCCTGTTGCAGGAGCTTCCCCGCAGTCTTTAAGAGGGCGGAGGGTTCGTTTATGTGTAATGAGGGCGGCGTTTATCGGCGGGCTGGAAATAATAAAAGACTCAATATTTTATTAGGGGGATAATGTTATGAAAAAAAGAGGCATCAAACACAAAATTCTGTTTATCGTGCTTGGAATGTCCATTCTGTCACTTACCGCGTTTTGCGCTGCGGCGTTGTGGGGCCTGTTCAGCATACGTACGCAGATGCAGCTCTCAAGCGCGCGGCTCGGCGAGTTTGCTGCAAAAAACAGCAGTCTTTTCCTGGAACGCGAGGCCGTCGACAAGTTAGAGGCCAAAACCAAAGACCAGTCGCATATTATTAACGAACGGCTGTTGAATATCGCNAAAAAGGCCGNCTATTTATCGAATTACACNACTAACCTTTACAATAACGCCGCAAACCTTCGGCCAATGCCCATTCCCTACCCATCATCGAAAAACAAAGGTACGCTGACAATGCAGCTGCAAAGCGCTGGCGGCAGGGCGGATTACCCCAATATCAAAAGGGAGGCCGGTCTCCTCGGCAACATAACGTCGGCCTACACGAGCAACATCGGGGATATGGACGCCACCACGGCGGTCTATTTGGGCACAGAGTCGGGTTTCGCGATAATCTACGATTCGTTCTCGGATGATGAAAGTCATGTGTTCGATCCGCGCGGCCGCCCCTGGTATATCGGCGCGAAGAAACGCGGCGATACCTTCTGGACCTATCCGTATGTTGACGTGGCGAGCGGGCAGCTCACGATTACATGCTCGCACCCGTTTAACGGAGCGGACGGCAAGTTTGCGGGCGTCACGGGAATGGATGTAGTAATAGACGACTTGAATAACGAAATTATCAATATTAAGGCAGGAGAGAACGGCTACGCGTTTGTAATTGACGCGGAGGGAGTAATAATATCATCGAAAGAGCTTAAGAAGAATGAGGACGGCTCCTATGAGAAGAGAAACGCTTTCGTGGAAAACTATCCGGAGTACAACGGCATAATAAGGAAAATGGCCGCCGGGGAAGCGGGTGTGGAAAGGACAGCTCTCGACGGCAGTGAAATATTTATGGCATACTCGCACATCCCCGCCACAAACTGGAGTTTGGCGATAGTGCTGCCCGTATCTGAGATAATGGGATTTGTCGCCGAAAACACCAGCGCCATAGAGAGTATGACGCAGGAGACGCTGGATGTTGTGAACTCTACGATAGGCGTTACGCTTACGGCTTTCATACTTGTATTTGCGGCTGCCCTGTTCGTTATTATTTCTCTCTCCGGCAAGCTGTCGGATAAGATCACAAGGCCCATCGTTACGTTGAAAGAGTGCCTCAGGCGTATCGCCGGCGGCGAATTGGAAACAAGAATCGAACTCAAAACAGGCGACGAAATTGAAGAGCTGGGAATGTCGGTCAACAAGATGGCTGTTGACCTGCGGGCATACATCGCCAACCTGCAAAAGGTTACGGCCGACAAGGAGCGCATAGGCGCGGAGTTAGACGTAGCCACAAAAATACAGGCGAGTATGCTGCCATGCCTCTTTCCGGCGTTTCCCGCCCGCGAGGAGTTCGACATATACGCATCGATGCAGCCGGCCAAGGAGGTGGGCGGGGATTTTTACGACTTCTTCCTCGTTGACGAAAAAACGCTTGCCGTCGTGATGGCGGATGTGTCGGGCAAGGGCGTACCGGCCGCGCTCTTTATGGTTATCGCCAAAACGCTCATCAAGAACAACGCGCAGTACGGCAAAAGCCCCAGGGAGGTCTTTGAGATAGTAAACAACCTGCTGTGCGAGAACAACGACGCCGGGATGTTCGTCACCGCGTTTATGGGTTACTTAGATATCAATACCGGGAAATTTACGTTTGTCAACGCCGGCCACAACCCGCCGCTCAAACGCGCCGGAGACGGTAAGTATGAGTTCCTCAAAACAAAGCGCGGTCTTGTCCTGGCAGGCATGGACGGTATGTCATATAAGCAGGACGAAATCACGCTGCAAAACGGGGACGAACTGTTTTTATATACCGACGGCGTGACCGAGGCGATGAATAATGAGCACAAACTGTTCGGCGATCCGCTTCTGGTCGAATCGGCCAATAAGTACCCCGGCCTGCCGCTTAAGGAGTTCACGATATCAATAAAGCGCGAGATAGACAAGTTCGCAGAGGGTGCCGAGCAGGCGGATGATATTACCATGCTGGCGCTGCGCTATCATGGAACAGATATGAAAGGGGAAAGCAATGGATGAGCTTTTGATTGACGCAAAGCTGGAAAATCTCGACGCGGTATTGGACTTTATTGCAGAGAGACTGGATGCCGTGCAATGCCCGGTGAAACAGCAGATGCGGATCGCTATCGTCGTAGAGGAGGTCTACGTAAATATCGCGCGCTACGCCTACGCTTTCGGCACCGGGCCCGCGGTGGTACGCGCGGCGGCCTTGGCAAACGACCTTACAATAGAGTTCGAGGATGAGGGAAAACCGTATAACCCGTTAGAAAGGGAGGACCCGGATATCACTCTCCCGGCGGAGGAGCGTAAAATCGGAGGCCTTGGTATTTACATGGTCAAACACATGATGGATACTGTGGAGTACAGGCGCGAGAGGAACAGGAATATATTGACGATAAGAAAAAAATTAGTATAGCGGTTGAGTGATTATAGCCGTTCCAGATACCCGGCGTTCTATTTTGTAAATGCCTGTATCCTCAATTTTCAAAGCGGTCTCGGCCGTTAGTACAACCCGCTTGACAGATAGCGGTCGATCCGCCTTTTGTATTTCGTAGAGTTCAGTTTCCCAGCATCAGCGTTTTTATTTTGTTGTGTATATCGGTGTTGTCCATCTTTCCGCTGAAGAGTTCGCTGCCGGGACCTATTGCGAATATGGGTACGTGTTCTGCGGTGTGGTCTTGTGAGGACCACAGTACGAGTGGGCCGTCTTCGTTTGCCGACAGTGCGGCGCCGCCGGTTTCGTGGTCGGCGGTTACGATGATAAGGGTTTCGCCGGGTCGGTTTTGGTAGAATTCCAGCGCGGCCTGTACGGCTTGTGAGAGGTCTATCACTTCGTAGACCATCATCGGGGTGTCGTTTCCATGCGAGGCCCAGTCTATTTGGCCGCCTTCGATCATGAAGAAGAACCCGTTCGGGTTGTCGAGGAGTGCGATCCCTGTTTTTGTGAAGTCGGCGAGGGTCCATCCGTCGGCCTCGCCTGTGCGGTCTGTCATTGGTGTCAGCGAGTTTTGTCTGAGTCCGGTGTCTTGCGCCATCAGGATTTTTTGGGGCATTGGCGTTTGCGCGAGTTCTTCTTTTGTTCGGATGACGGCGTATCCCGCGCTGAGGATTTGGTTGTATATGTTTTCCTCCGGTTCATCCCCGTTTGCGCCTGTTTGGTGCGAGATTCCGGAACCGGCGAAAAAGTGGAACCCGGTTGGCGCTATTTGCAGGGCTATGTGGTAGTAGTTGCGGCGGTCGGCCTCTACGGCGTAGAAGGCGGCCGGGGTGGCGTGATTGATTGTAACCGTTGTGGCGATCCCGATTTTGTACCCGGCGTCTTTCAGGTCGTAGGTTATGGGGCGCAGTGTGTTTCCCTGAGGGTCTATGTTCAGGGTTTCGTTGTTTACCTTTACTCCGGTGGCCATGGCGGTGGCTGATGCCGCAGAGCATGTTATGTACGAGTTTGCCGAGTGGGTGGTGACAAGGCCAATTACCGGGAAATCCGTGAATGACAGGCTGACGCTACCGATCAGGCCCTCCTGGGCGGCCAGATGCGCCTCCGCCGCCGCGATGTGGGCGAGGCCCATGCCGTCGCCGATAAAGAGGAATACGTATTTTATGGCGCTTGTGTCTGTTGTTGAATCTTCTGTTGCTGGTTCAGTAGGCAGCAGGGTTGTTTCGCGTTCGGTGCAGAAAAGCGTAAAAAGGGCTGCTGCGGCCAGCGTCAGAGTAAGGATTCGCGTTTTTGTTGATTTTTTCACGGTGCGCTCTTTTTGTGAAATTCCATATCATAATATAATACTTGGTGTGCGCGGGGGGTGACATTTATAAATTACGCGGCTGCGGCTCAAAAATTTTTTTTAAGATATTGTATTTCCGTACAATTTTGGTTATATTATAATAGTACTATATTTATGATAGGCACCCCCCCGCCGGAGCCTTGTGCAGTTGTATCCGATGCCCGTCATTCACCTTAAACTTAAAGGATGGCGCGTTATGTTGACGAAGAGGCTCGTTGCCGCGATGGCGGTATTGGCGGTGTCGCTGCCCGTTTTGGCGCAGCAGAGGTTCAATTCGGAGGTTGAGAATGTTGGGGCGGGGTGCCCGGTAACCCTGCCGGGGTCTTTCACCACGGCCAACGCGAGGCTGCCGGACCCGTTTTTGAGGTTGGACGGGACGAGGATAGCCGACAGGGGCGATTGGTGGTGCCGCCGGCAGGAGATCCTGAAACTGGTGGAGCGCACGGTCTACGGCGAGAAACCGCCCAAACCGGCCTCTGTAACCGGGACGGTGTCGCGGACGAGCATTTCGGTTAATGTTGCCGAGGGTGGCAGGAGCGGCTCGTTTTCGGTGACGGTCTCCATGCCGTCCACAGGGACGGCGCCATATCCGGCGGTGATAAGGTACGGCAACTCCGGGGCGGACGCGAGCGTTATAACCGGGCAGGGCGTTGCGGTCATAAATTATACGCCTACCACCGTGGGCGCGGAGTCGGGCGGCAACCGCAGCAACAAATCCGGGGTGTTCTATACGGTATACGGTTCGAACCACAAGGCCGGGACGCTCGTAGCGTGGGCGTGGGGCGTCAGCAGGATTATTGACGTTATTGAGGCTGATCCCAACAAACTGCTTGATCCCACGGCTATCGGGGTTACCGGATGTTCGCGTTACGGCAAAGGCCCGCTCGCGGCTGGGGCGCTTGATCAGCGTATAGCCCTCACCATGCCTATGGAATCGGGTACCGGCGGTACGAACATCATGCGCGGCGCCTATGCCGACCGCGACCAGAGCGGCGGGTCCAACGGGGCGCAGTCGCCGAGTTCCGCTTACAACGAGCAGCCCTGGCTGGGGGATGATTTCAGCGCGTTCATGAACAATCCGAACAACCTGCCTGTGGATATGCACGAGGTGGTGGCTATGGTCGCACCCCGCGGATTTCTCGTATTGGACAAGACCGCAGCGTCCGCCGGGCAGTGGCTGAACATCCCGTCGTCGCATGCGTCGGTGCTGGCGGGGGCAGAGGTATACAAGGCGCTGGGCGTTGGCGGCAATCTACAGTACATAAATACGCCGACCGCTTCCCACTGCGCCTGGGACGCCAGCGTCTACAATTCGCGCGTACAGGATTTTATACAGAAATTTTTGTTGAGGACAACGCCGGCGGACGGCGCAGAGCCGCTCTTTACCGCCACGGCCCCGCCCAATATGTCGAACTGGATAAACTGGACGACCCCGGCGCTCTCCGGCGATCTTGGCGTTGGCGGCGGGACGGTTTCGGGATTCACCCTTGCGTCGTCGTCATCACCCGCAATGGGCGGCACGGTCAATCGCACGCCGCCGCCGGACAACGGGCGGTACGATGAGGGCGCGGAGGTTACGGTTACAGCGGTTGCGGCTGACGGGTGGAGGTTTGACGGCTGGGACGGCGACGCTGCCGGAGCGAGCGTATCTGCAACGGTGACGATGGATAAGAACAAGAGCGTAATAGCGAAGTTCTCGCCGACTGCCGACGGTACGGAGAACCTCATTAAAAACGGGAATTTTGCCAACACGCAGAACTGGACGCTGAACACGTGGCAGAGTTCTGCGGCTACCTTCGCGGTGTCCGGCGGGAACGCCAACATTACGGGGATCACTATGCCCAGCGGTACGGACGCCGCCGCGCACAGCCTCCAGCTTGTGCAGAACGGCATCCCGCTAACGCAGGGCATGAGGTACCGCCTGACGTTCGACGCATCGGCAGCGGCGGCGAGGGGTATAAGCGTATATATGCAGATGGACGGCGCGCCGTATACATCGTACCTGACAAAAGAGGTCAATCTGGCAGCCGACAGGGCCTCGTTCACGTACGAGTTCGAGATGGCGGCGACGGACGACAACGCGAGGATAGCGTTCAACTTCGGCGGCGCGGTTCCGAACGTCAGCCTGAGCAATGTTAAACTGATTTATATCGCGAGCGGGTCGACATCGGTACAGGGCGGCAGGAATGTATCATCCGCGGGGATAAAACGCCCTTCGGCCCTGCGGGCGATGCCGCTGTCAAACGGCGCGGTCAACGTAGCGTTCAGGGCGTCAAATACCGGGGTGACGACGATAAGGCTGTATGATGTGAAGGGGAAGTTGATATCATCAGAAAAATTGCAAACCGTATCGGGCGCAAACTATTCCCACACATTTAACCCCGGCAGGCTGCCGAATGGGGTTTATGTTGTGGGGATACGCAATAACGGAAAGGTCGAGCAGGCCAGAGTTGTAGTACCGAAGTGATATTAACAGATTTATTACAAATATAACCTTCAGGAGGTATTATGAAAAGAATTACAAAAGCGTTGTGTATGGTGGCGGTTGGCTGTTCGTTGGCTTTTGCCCAGACCGAATGGACTACCAGCAGAACAGGAACACACAACGGCTACGATTATGAGCTTTGGAGTGAAAATAACGCGGGTACGTCTAAAATGACGCTTACGGGAGATAATGGCTCCGGCGCAAATGCGAAAGGCGGAACGTTTACGGCTCAATGGAGTAATACGCTTAATGTCCTTTTCCGTTCCGGCAAGAAATACTCCGGCACACAGGGTACTTCCGGTCAAACTCATAAGCAAATCGGCAATATGAGCATTGATTTCGACGCGACATGGTCTTCCCCCGACAATGTGAAAATGCTTGGCGTATATGGCTGGGCGTTTTACGCACAGGGAAGCATACCGACAAGAGATGAAAATAATACAAGCAGGAGTTTCTCCAATCAAATAGAATATTACATTATTCAAGACCGGGGCAGCTATAACGCGGCTACGGGGGGAGACACCAGGTCCACGGTTAAGGGTGAAGCTACTATTGACGGTATTTTATATGAATTCAGAGTATGCGACAGAATAGGCAGGCACTCATTGCAGGGATCCAACACTAACTTTAAGCAATATTTCAGTGTTCCGAAAAGCACCGGCAGCCACAGAACAAAGGGTGTAATCTCTGTTTCCAAGCACTTTGAAGAGTGGGAAAAAGCCGGTATGCTGATGGACGGCCCTTTCTATGAAGTAGCGTTAAAGGTTGAATCATATTCCACAAGCGGAGCGAGCGGCTCGGCGACGGTAACGAAAAATCTTTTGACTGTTGGCGGCACCGTCAATCCCAATAACTTCGCCCTGACAACCAACGTAACTCCGTCGGGGGCGGGTACTGTAACGAGGAATCCGAATGCGGCGAGCTACGCCCCCGGTACAAACGTGCAGCTGACCGCGGCGGCGGAGCCGGGTTGGACGTTTACCGGCTGGAGCGGCGGTGCCACGGGTACGGGAACGACGGTTTCGGTGAACATGAACGCGGAGAAGACGGTAACGGCGACATTTACGCCGGCTGAGGGCAACACTACCAATCTGATCAAGGACGGTAACTTTCCAGGCACGAGCCTCACCACGAACTGGGAGCTTCACACGGGTGAATACTACGGTAACTCATCAGCAACGGCGAGCGTGAGCGGCGGCCGGGCTACCATAAACATCAGCAGTATCGGCGCAAACGCCTGGGAGCCGCAGCTTGTGCAGCCGGGCATCGCGCTTGATCAGGGGATGAACTACACCCTGACTTTCTCGGCGTCGGCTACGGCGGCCCGCAGTATCGAAATTCTCTTGCAGGAGTCCGGCGGCGAGTATACCACGTATACCTCCGGGAAGTTTGATTTGGGTACGACGCTGCAGAGTTTTTCGCTCCCGTTTACGATGACGGCCGCGAGCGATCCTGCCGCGCAGCTGGCGTTTAACCTGGGCGGCTCCACGGAGAATGTAACTATAAGCAACGTGAGCCTGACATACGGTATAACGTCGGGTATCTGCCTGAAGAATCCGACGGCATCCGCGGCTAAAAACAGCGCCATGCGCGTGTTGGCGCGTTCGGGTTCCGGCATAAATCTGAAGTTTAGGGCGGCGGGCAGCGGGGATGCGGTTGTGAAGCTGTACAGCCTGCGCGGCGATGTGATATCTTCCGCGCGGATGCGTACGGTTGCCGGGCGGGATTACTCGCATACGTTCGGTTCCGCGAAGCTGCCGTCCGGGTTCTATCTGGTGGAGCTGCGCAGCGGCGGGCGCGTTGAGCAGGCGCGGGTCGTGGCGCCTAAGTAAGCGGTTTGTTTGCGGTGTGCTGATGCTGCGGGGGCGGCGCTTACGGTCGTCTCCGCTTTACAGAAAATTTACGTAGCTCCAGTTGCAAACCGGGTGCGCGGTTATTATATTAGTGAGTATTTGCAGTTCCAGATAACTTAATTATTTGCTATACCGGAAGAGTTTTAATGAGAGCGTTTTATTATATGAGATTGCCGCTGATGCTTCTGGCTGTCGTAACGCTGGCATGGGCCGGCGATACGCCTGAGGAGGGTTTGGGTGCACTTATGGCCGGTGGGCTGCCGGTTATCAGGATTGATACGGAGGGCGGCGTAGAAGTTTTGAGCAAAAAGGATTGGATCACCATGACATTTGCTCTGGATGATCCAGCCAACCCGGAAAACAACATTTCCGCGACGGGTAGGCATCAGATCAGGAGCCGCGGGAACAGTACCCGGACTTACCCTAAAAGGCCGTACAGAATAAGGTTCAGGGAGAATGTGTCGCTGTTTGGGAATGCCGCGCGCAGAAATTGGGTTCTGCTGGCGGAGTATCAGGACCCGACGTTTTTAATGACCGCGACGGCCTTTAAACTTGGGCGGGATGTGCTTGAGCAGCCGTACACGCCTACCTATCAGCACGTGCATTTATATTTAAACGGAGAGTATCAGGGCGTTTACGGCGTTACGGAGCACAGGCAGGCGGACCCGGACGGCGTTGGCGTTAATGGGAGGCCCGGGATCGATCTGAACGAGGGCTGGTTCGTTGAGCTGGACGCGAACTGGGACGAGGATCCGAGGTTCAAGACGGAAAAATACAATTTGCCCATAATGATAAGCACACCGGAGTTTAGCGGCGACAGCGACGATATGCGCTATGATTTTGTGAAAGACGACTGGAAAAAACTGTGCGATTTGATGGCGTCGGAGAGTTTTCCCGATAACGGGTACAGAGATTTGATAGACCTGGACAACATTGTTGATTTCATGATTGCGAATGATATCGTGCAAAACAACGAGCTGGTGCATCCTAAGAGTGTGTTTTCCTACAAGGACAAAGGTGGAAAGGTCAGTATGGGGCCGCTGTGGGATTTTGACTGGGCGTTCTCTTATTTAGGATATGGCCACTTATATTTTACGAGCAGCTATACGGATGTAGTCAGGCATAGCTTTTTTAACCGTCTTTTTCAGGACCCGCGCTTTCTTGTAAGGTACAAGGAGCGTTGGAACGAGAAATACGCTGAGATCGCCGCCATTTCGGAGTATATAGATTCTCTTGGAGCGGCGATTGGCCCGGCGGTTCGGATGGATGCCGAGATGTGGTACTTTGACGGCGGGTATATGGCGGATTATGATACAAATCACGTCCGGCAGGCAGCAAGGATGAAAACCTGGTGGGTCAACAGAACCGCCTGGTTAAATACTTTGCACAATACGGTTGAGCTTTTGCACGCTGATGGAGACTTCGGAACGGAGTCCGATTATTACACGGAGGTTTCACCGCGAACCTTCACCCTTGTAGCCTACGGCGACATGATAAATTTGTCGGCGTCAATAAGGGGAGGTGTAGCGTCTGATTTTGAGATAAGCGCAGAGTTGAGGAAGGCGCCGTCGGGTAACGGCGGGTATTTGGCGGCAATAAGCGTAAAACCTAAAGACTGGCGCGTGATGGGGACGTACACAGACACGCTTGTTTTGAGTGCGAGCAATCAGGGGAATGTGTTTACGTATAGAGTGCCGCTAACTTTTGCCGTAAAGCCGGAAAGGGATTTTGTTGTTCCGCAAGCTATACACACAACATACTCGCCGGCCCTTACGCTCGGAAGCCTTACGCTGCCGGCCGGATACAAATGGGGCGCAGGAGTGGAAACCGGCGTACGGCTGAATTCCGGCGACAGACAGTCTTTCAGGGTAACATACTTTGATGTTGGCGGATATTGGAAAGATACGTCCGGGATGATCATGGTCAATATCGCCAAGGCGGCTAATCCGGACTACACGCTACCGGAGGGGTTGACGGCAGGATATGGCCGGACGCTGGCGGATGTAGAGCTGACAGGCGGTTGGTCGTGGATGGACGGTACTGTGCCGGTAGGCGGCATTGGGGCGCGAACGCATTTAGCGAGTTTTACGCACGCCGATACCAACTATAATGTGTTGACTGATATCGAGGTAACGATAGCTGTAGTAAGGGGCGCTCCCGATGTAGCGTGGCCGCCGGGTCTCACGGCTATGGTGGGGCAAACGCTTGGCACGGTAGATTTGGAACTTTTCACGAACGGCAGCGGCCCCGCAGGGGTATTCTCGTGGATGGCGCCGGGCATCACGTTCAACAGAACGGGCGAGTGGCTGTGCGGCATGATTTTTATGCCTGATGACAGAGTGAACTACAATATGTTGACGCAAGACGTAATCGTTAAGGTAGAGCCGTTCTCCATAGCTGTTATGGGGCGTGATAAGGAGATTCCAAGCGCCGGGCCGGATGAAGACGTATCGGCAATCGCGCCGCCCGGCGCGATTGCCGGAAAGTTCACGGCGGGCCCGAACCCGGCCGTCAGGAAAAACGGCACTGTAAATTTCTATCGTCAGGGCGCTCGGATAAAGAGCGGTACGCTGATAATTTACGATGCCTCCGGCAATGTTGTCAACAAGGTATCCGTCTCCGATGATGCGGTGTTGGCGCTGGGCGCAGCGCCGGCACATTCAATATCTGCGGATCCAGCGCCTGTGCATTCCGGCGGTGCATCAGGGCGGATTGTCGGCTCGTGGAATTTGACCGACCGCAGCGGCAGGCCTGTTTCGGAGGGAGCGTACCTTGTGAGGGGTACCGTTACTGCGGTTGACGGCAAAAAAGAGAGGGTCTCGCTGATGTTGGGCGTCAGGTAACTGCTTGAATGTTGATTCCAAACCGCCTTGATTGTTGTCAGCTCATCCGCAGGCTCTTCATCTCCTTGCTCGCCAGCCTCACGCCGCCGGCCTTGATCCCCTTTACGAGATAGTCCTTTACGCTGAAGCTCTCCTCAAGCACTTTGAGGCGCGGCTTCGGCTTGTACTCTACCGTTACTACCGCGTCGGGGTCAATAGTAAGCCGCAGCAGCGTGCAGTTGTCGGGCACTACAGTATACCCCTTGTTGAGGATAAACTGCTCGATCTTGAACCGCTTGATGTACGGGTAGCGCGTCGCCTCTTCCCGGTAGATCGCGCTGAAGACGAGGTCCTTGTCTACAAAGCCGCAGTGGAGCATCCCCTTGTCTACAAATAGTTTATCGGGGACGTCTATCACCGAGTAGGCGCCGGATTTTCTTATGACCAAAATGCGGTCGTACGGCGACACGTCGAACAGCACATTGCCGTTGACCTCGTGGCCGAGGTAGCCGGTCTCCCTGTCGTAGCGCAGCTTGAGGTTGCGCTGGGCGGCCTCGCGCACGTCAACTTTCTGGAAAGAGATCAGCTCCGTCTTGCGCGGGTACATCGGGCGGTACTTGTCTATCAGCTTTTCAAGGTAGTCCACCGAGTAGTCGATGATTGCGCCCAATGCGGCCTTGATCTCTTTCAGCCTGTCCTGAATCTCCTTCATCTCTTTCTTCGCGCGGTCAATATCATACTGCGATATGCGCCTGATGGGTATTTTCAGTAATGTATCGACATCATCCTTTGTTACCTCGCGTTTGATTTGGGATTGGAACGGGGCCAATCCGTCAAATACCGCCTGGACGACGGCTTCCGCAGACTTTTTGTTTTCGATGTTTTTGTAGACGCGGTTCTCGATGAATATCTGCTCTAATGTCTTTGCGTGCAGCTTATCCTTAAGTTTGCGCTCCTCCAATTTGAGCTCGGCGGTCAGTATCTCGACTAATTTCTCAGAATTGTGCCGGATGACCTGCGTTACCGTCATCACCACCGGCTTGTCGTCCTTTATGACCATCAGGTTGACCGACGCCGACGATTCGCAGTCGGTAAAAGCGTAGAGGGCGTCGACGGTATCTTGTGTATGGACGCCACGCGCGAGGCGCACTTCGATTTCCACGTTCTCGGCGGTATAGTCGCTGATGCCGGCGATCTTCAATTTGCCCTTGCGGGTCGCGGCCTCCATAGAGGCTATGATCGATTCCGTAGTAGAGCCGAAAGGCAGTTCGCGTATGACAATGCGCTTGTCGTCGCTTGTGTCGAGCTTGGCGCGGAGCAGGACCTTGCCGTTGCCGTCGTTGTATTCGGAGACGTCGGCGTACCCGCCGGTCGGGAAGTCGGGGTAGACGGTAAGCTCTTCGCCCCGCAGGTACGCTACCTGAGCCTCCATCAGCTCGATAAGATTGTGCGGCAGTATCTTTGTAGCCATGCCGACCGCGATGCCCTCCGCGCCGAGCGCCAGCAGCACCGGCAGCTTCGCAGGCAGCGTTATCGGCTCGCGGTTGCGCCCGTCGTATGAGTCTGCGAATTCGGTGATTTCGGGGTTAAACAGCGTCTCCCGCGCCAATGGCGACAGACGGCACTCTATGTAGCGGACAGCGGAGGACGGGTCGCCGGTGAAGATGTTGCCGAAGTTCCCCTGCCTGTCAATGAACAGCTCTTTGTTTGCGATGGTGACGAGCGCGTCGCCGATGGAAGCGTCGCCGTGCGGGTGGTACCTCATGCACTGGCCGACAACGTTAGCAACCTTGTGGAACTTGCCGTCGTCCACCTCATAGAGCGTATGCAGGATGCGCCGCTGCACAGGCTTAAGCCCGTCGTCAACGTGCGGAATGGCGCGGTCTTTGATGACGTAAGACGCATACTCCAAAAAATTCGTATTGTACAGATTCTTTACAAATGCCATTGCACCAGTATCTCCAGACGTTTTTTATCCGTTAGATCAAATTCTCCATAATAAAGTCCCTCCGCTCCGGCGTATTCTTCCCCATATAAAACTCCAGAGTCTCCCCAATGCTCTTCGCCGATTTTACGTTGACCTCGATAAGCCGCATATCGCTGCCTATAAACTGCCCGAACTCCTTTGGCGATATCTCGCCCAGCCCCTTGAACCGCGTTATCTCGTGGTCGCGTATCTCCTTGACCGCCGCGTCCCTCTCCTTCTCGCTGTAGCAGTAGCGCGTCTCCTTCTTGTTGCGCACGCGGAAGAGCGGCGTTTCGAGGATGTAAACGTGCCCGGCTATCACCAAATCCTCGAAGTACGTCAGGAAGAACGTAAGCAGCAGGTTTCTTATGTGGAAACCGTCTACGTCGGCATCTGTTGCGAGGACGATTCTGTTGTAGCGCAGGTTTTCGTTGTTCTCCTCTATCCCCAGCGCCATCATCAGGTCGTGCAGCTCGTCGTTCTGGTAGATTGCCGCCTTGGTCTTGCCGAAGACGTTCTGGCACTTGCCTCTCAGCGTGAAGATCGCCTGCGTGTATACGTCGCGCGCGGAGATGATAGAGCCGCCTGCCGACTGCCCCTCTGTTAAAAAGATTGTAGACCTGCCCGTTTCCTTATCATCGCCCTTGTGCAGCTTGCAGTCCTTTAAGTTGGGGATTTTTATTTCAACGCGCTTGGCGGCCTCCTTAGCCTCTTTTTTGACCTTGTTGAGCTCGGTGCGCAGCTTCTCGTTTTGGACAATCTTGCTCTCAAGCTGCCGTGCCGCGTCGGCGTTTTTATGCAGGAAATCAACCACGCCGGATTTGACCTCGGTGGTGATCCATCCGCGCACATCCGTGTTGCCCAATTTGTTTTTCGTCTGCGATTCGAATACGGGGTTCTTCAATTTGATGGCGATGGNGCCGGCTATGCCGTCGCGCACGTCAACGCCCGAATAGTTCTTCTTGTAAAACTCGTTGACGCCCTTGAGTATGCCCTCGCGAAACGCGCTTAAGTGCGTCCCCCCGTCGGATGTGTATTGGCCGTTTACAAACGAGTGGTACGCCTCGCCGTAAGACTGCGTATGCGTAAACGCGAACTCAAGCTGCTTGCCGCGGTAGTGCCCTATATTGTAAACCGCCGAGTCGCCAATGTCGTTCTGCAGCAGGTCGAGCAGCCCGTTTTTGGACTCGAACTTCTGCTTGCCGAAAAAGAGCTTTAATCCCGAATTGAGGTATGCGTAGTTCCACAGGCGCTGTTCGATGTATTCGACGTTAAAGGCGTAGTCGCCGAATATCTCCGTGTCGGGCGTAAACTCCACGTATGTCCCGTCTTCCTTGTTGCCGGCCTTGCCGCTCTTTTTGGATATGAGCTTGCCGCGCTCAAAGCTCGCCTCGAAGTAGTTGCCCTCCCTGTAGGAGATAACCTTGAAGTGGCTCGACAGCGCGTTGACGGCCTTAGTGCCCNCCCCGTTCAGCCCCACGCTGAACTGAAATACGTCGTCGTTGTACTTCGCGCCGGTGTTGATGGTCGACACGCAGTCTATCACCTTCCCCAGCGGTATCCCGCGCCCGAAATCCCGCACAAAGGCCTTGCCGCCCTCTACGTCGACCTCGACTTTCTTGCCATAGCCCATTATAAATTCGTCTATAGCGTTGTCAACAACCTCCTTGAGCAGCACGTAAATGCCGTCGTCGGGGTTCGACCCGTCCCCCAGCCGCCCGATGTACATCCCGCTGCGCAGCCGGATGTGCTCAAGGGAGCTTAAGGTCTTGATTTTGCTCTCGTCGTAGACCGGAGTTGTATTTTTGCTCATATTTGCCGCTGCCCGTTACCAAGTAAAATTGTCCATAGAACCCATTAATATAAATCCCGCCGCGCCGGAATTGCAAATCTTCCTATCAATAAAAATGCCACTGAATGTGGTGATTCAATGGGTTGCGCGGCCGCTTCCGGCCNCCTTTGGCATTCATCAAACCGCAGAATCGGTGTTTTGGACGTATTGGTAATTGCCCGCGGGGTCGAAGTAGTTTTGGTATATGCAGGTTTTATTGGGCAGATTTTTTGGGGGATTTTCGCGAAATTTAAAGGTATTTGACTCTTTGTTGATTATCATCTCCCAGTTGTTCATTACGTTGGTACCGAGCAGAATCTCATCTTCATAGTCGCCCGGATACTCACCGGCAAATGCCAAAACGCGCTCAATGGTAAAATCCCCTATCTTCATTCTGTGTATAGAGAACGCCTCGGCTTTGATTATGCGGCCGCCTATGCGGTATTCCCGCCAAAAGCCCAACGCCTTACCCGATTCTTCGGCGAGGTATCTGGGAATCAAGGTGTTGTAACAGCCCAAATCCAGCATTACATAAACGCGCTTGAACTCGTCAGTTTGTATTTTGCACAAATCGGCCTTGAGTTTATAACGATGTGCAAACTCCGGCAATAAATCAACAGTCGTATACTCCAAGTATTATATCCTCCTTAGGGATATACCCTTTCATAAGAAACGCTTTGCCTTTGTATTTTTCCCAGAGCATTTTATTCAGAGCGTCACGATCTTCCGGGGTCCCGTCGCCGTAAGCTACCAAATACCCCCGGTACTCCGATTCGGGAAAATCCCTCTCGTCGAGCAAAATCCACCGGCCGTCGAACTCGGACCTGGCGTCTTTTTCCGTTATAACGCGCTTTTCCATTACTTCTGTCACCATATTACAGCCTCCCTCATATCAATAAATATAACTCATCGGCGGGNAAAATGCAATAAAAATGCCTCTGAACGCGGAAAAAACGGGTTTGGACTACTTTTCGGTGAATTTGGGGGCGTCCGCCAGGCTCGTTATGTACTCCAATGCCCGCTTCTGCCCCAGCGGGTTCAAATTGCGCAGCGCGTGAAGTGCCTGAAACTCGTTTTTGTTCTGGGCAACAAGGTCGGGGTGCTCCCGCCCCAAAAGCGCGTCTCCGGTAACATTAAGGACTTCCGCAAGGTTAGACAAGACCAGTACCGTCGGCTCGCACTTGTTCTTTTCGTAGTAATTCAGGGCCGATGGCGATATGCCAACCGCAGCAGCCAACTCCTTCTGCTGAAGCTTCGCCCTTTTTCTGTAGTATACGATTCGCTGGCCCAACGAGTCCATCCCGGCCTCCTTTTTTGAACCTAAAAACAGCAGTTGGTGCGTTTTTGGCTCATAAACGCTGATTTTCAACTGCGGCGCAGTCAAAATCGACCAAAAATCGCGGTAAAAACGGCGTCTGCGGCTTTTAGGTTGAAATTACATCAATACGAAGAGGTAAAATTAATTATTTTTGTGATTTTTCAAAAAATTGTTGATTTATTGATATTGGTTAATTTATTTTCCTGTAATTAATAAAATTCTAACCACAGGAACGGGGGTGGATGTGTTTCCGAACTTGGAAATTGAACAGGACCGCCACGGGCATTCCGACGGATATGTGGCCGAAAAATTGGGCATAAGCCTGCAAGAATACCGCTTGGGCAAGGAATCGGGGGCGTTTTTGAGGTCTAAGGCCGATATGCTGCTGGATATGTACGATACGCCATTTGAGTATCTGTTTGAACGCATGGGGTAGGGATGAAAAGGTCTAAGATGTCTTTTTTGTGCGGGGATATTACAGTCTTTTTATATGATAACAATTAAAAACAATGGAGGTGGTAAGTTGGGAGCATTGAATCGTCGTGGGTGGACAGGTAGTAAGGTGCGAGTGTTTTTCTGTGTGTTGACAGCGATCATTTTTTCTGTACTGATATCGGCAGGAAGCGCGTTTTCGCAGGAGGTGGACGCGCAGGTGCCGATAGTTGTAAACGTAGCCGCCGAGGTCAAGATCGACCCGCCCGTTGGCGGAGGCATTGGAGCGGCGGGCAGCGTTACCGGCGGCGCTCAGCAAACTTTCAGCATCAAACTGGCCGAACAGCCCGGTGTCTCGGTATCGCACAGGCCGCAAAAACAAGCCCGCGCCGGGGCGTGGGTCAGCCACACCCGCAGAAATGTTACCCTCAACCTGCCGCCGCAACAGTACCAAAATGCTGTAATCTCCCTGCACTCGGTAAACGGCAAGCGGATACTGTACAGCAACGCCTCCGCCGCAAAGGGAACGGCCAGCATATCCCGCGCCAACATCCCGGCCGGCGTTTACCTGCTCTCGGCTAAGGGAACGAAAGGCAACACATTCACCACCAGATTGACCCACAGCGGCGAGATATTGAATATCAATGTCGCGTTTGGCGTTGGCGGCGGGGACAAATCTTCATTAAGTAAAGGCGCGGCGGCCAACATCTACGGGGAGTGGACAATAACCGTTTCCGCCACGGGGTACGGTACCCAAACACGCACGTTCTTTCCCGTTGCTGGAGCGAATGAACCTCAAAGCTTTACGCTGGCCTCCAATAGCGGAGAAGACGGTTACACTCTAAGCGTCACCCGCAACCCGACGGCGGGCGGCAAGGTGTTTGTCGGAAATGTAGAATCAACGGGAACCACGCTCCACAATGCCGAGGCGCAGGTTGCCGTACGGGCCGAAGCGGCGGTGGGTTACGTGTTTTCTGGATGGTCGGGGGCGTCTACATCTACAAACGCTACGATAACGGTCAATATGCGCACAAACGTAACGCTAACAGCTAATTTTTTGCACATAGGGACATCCAAGCTGACCATAGTCCGAAACCCGGCGGAAGGCGGCAAGGTGTTTGTTAATGATGTTGAGTCTGCGGGGGTTACGTACCATAACAAAGGGGCGCAGGTTGGCGTAAGGGCCGCAGCAAGCGCCGGTTACATCTTTACCGGATGGGAGGGAGGGATATCGTATCCAAATGCCCCGCTAACGCTTGTTATGGACACAGATGTAACAATAACCGCCAATTTTAAGGATATGACGTTTACCGACCCAAGGGACGGCAAAGTTTATTATACGACAGAGATAGGCGGTGATGTATGGATGGCGGAGAACCTCAACTTTTCTGCGCACGTAGAGGGTGATAGTTGGTGCTATAATAACACTCCCGACAATTGCGCAGAATACGGCAGACTGTACACTTGGAATGCCGCGATGACAGCTTGCCCTGTGGGGTGGAACTTGCCTACTAATGATGATTGGAGCAATTTGGTTTTTTCTGCTGGGGGGAGTGTAGCAGGTACAAAGCTTAAATCAAGTTCATCAGGTTGGTCGGATTGGGGAGGTACGGATGATTTTGACTTCTCAGCCCTGCCGGGTGGCCGCCGCCTCACTGCCGGCAGTTTCAATGGCATTGGTTCGAACGGATATTGGTGGAGCGCTACAGGATTCGATGTCGGCAATGCGTACTATCGGGAGATGAGCAGCAATCGGGATAGCAACAATAGCAACGTGAGCGAGAATACTTACACCAAGACTGACGGCATTTCTGTACGTTGCCTTATTAGGGGTGGAAGCGGTAATAGACTTGTGGTTACTGCGTCCCCGCCGGCAGGCGGCATCGTTACCCCGACATTAATGTTAAACATTGCCACCGGAACGCCGGTTAATATATCGGCAAGCGTCAACAGCAATTACAACTTTGTTAACTGGACGGTAACGAGCGGTACGGCGATAATTGCCAACGCGAATGATGCGTCTACAACGGTTACCTTGAGTTCGAATGCTACGATACGTGCTAACTTTCAGCATACGTATACTATTGATTCAAGAGATGGGAGAGAGTATCGCACTGTAACAATAGGCACAAAAACGTGGATGGCGGAGAATTTGAATTACAACGCAAGCGGTAGCGTTTGTTACAATAATCAGGTGTCCAACTGTAACACTTACGGTCGATTGTATGATTGGGCGACGGTGATGAGATTATCATCAAGTTGTAATAGCAGTTCTTGCGCGTCACAAGTCCAGAGTAAGCATCAAGGTATTTGTCCTACTGGTTGGCATGTTCCGAGTGATGGTGAATGGGAGACTCTTGTGAAGTATGTTGATCCTAATGCAACAGAAAATAGCAGCAGCATTGCTGGAACGAAGTTAAAGTCGACGACAGGGTGGAGTAGTGGTGGCAACGGTACCGACGATTACGTCTTTTCGGCCCTGCCCGGCGGCTACGGCAGTTCTGGCGGCAATTTCGACTATGTCGGCAACTACGGCTACTGGTGGAGCGCCACGGAGTACAGTGCGAGCTTCGCCTGGGTCCGGGGCATGGACAACAATTACGACTACGTAGGCAGGTTCTACGGCAGCAAGACCGCCCTGTTTTATTCGTTGCGCTGTGTTCGGGACTCCGCCGCCCCGCAATAGCGCAGCAATTGCGAGCCGCTGCCCCAAGCCGCGTTTTTTGCGGCACGGGGCGGTGGGGTGGTTGGTAGTGGTTGTTTTTGAGGTATGAGGGGTTGGAAGTGGTTATCGTGAGGGGGCGGTTGGTTGGTCCTTCACGGTAATTATTAACGAGAGTGGGTGTCGTGGGTGGCTATCTCGACAAAACGGCATTGGGAAACATAGTAGTTAGTTTGAGCCGCGCCTTTTACGATCGAGGGGCATGTGTGATTCGATACTTATTATATGATTTTGGAATATTAGATATGGGATGTCAAAGATATTTTTGATAATTTCCTAACGTGATAGTATAACTTTTAGAATTTAGGCGGGGTTTATGTCGTATATCTCTACGTTAATACCTGAGTTGGTTAGTTCTTTAATAGCAGTTATTATAGTTTTATTCGTTATATTTTTGACGATGCGAATGCGGCGCAAGATACGAAAATATGGTGTTTACATTATTATACTTGCGAGCGTAGGGGGCATATTTATCTATACTTCGTGTTATTCGCCATCAGATATTTGGTCTAAAGATGGTGTGGTGGCAATATTACGAGGTATTTTTAGTGCTGCGAGTATGTTTGCCAGTGGTAATGATTATAGTACTTTAACTGGCCCAAATGGGCAGAAGACATTTTTATCAAATAGCTTATGTCAGATATTTTTTTGGTTTTGTCATGTGTTAGCCGCCTTCGTGGCTATCTATGTCTTGGTAGGTTTTTTCGGAAAAGAGTTCACTAATAGATTACATATCAAATGGAATACTTGTTTATTTGGCAAAAATAAAGACCACTATATATTAATAGGCTGTGGAAAATCCATAAGATTATTTTTGAATGATTGGGAAAAGAATGCTACTAAAATACCTATGACCTCTATAACCATTATAACAGGTGAATTAGATGATGATGGTTCTGTTTATAAAAGCTTTGTTGAGGATGGCTTGGCCACTATAAAAGGCAGGGCCGATAGCAATACGTTGAAAATAGCTGGTGCCTTCAAATTGAAGCACAATACAAAAGTGGTCGCCATAAGCGAATCAGATGAAGAAAATCTGAACGTGGCGCACACTATAACGAAAGAAATTGATTCCAAGCTATCAAATAAAAAAATAGAATGGGATGGTATTAAATTAGAAGCGCATATTATGTATTCGTCTATCAAAAGGACAGAATTTTTTAATTTTGCGAGAGATGTTTATCCCAAGGTACGCTTTTCCAATCCGTACGAAATGCAGGCCAGATACTTTTTTAACGATAACCCAATTACAAAATTTATCGGAGACCTTATTGATACGAATCTTGCAAGACTGAAGGGTAAGTTTGATGGTATAAAAATTACTAAAGAGAATGGCCGTGAATATTGTATCAAGAATATTTTCGTGGGTTTTGGTCCTGCCAATTATCAAATGCTAAATAATAGCGTTATGGCGGGACAATTGCTTGGATGTGATTATAATGCGATTATATACGATGAAAATATTCATAAAGAAGCATCTTCTGCGCAACAAGCCATATTTATGAATCGCTCAAGAGGATTATTCTTTGACTGGGCCGAGACACTTAAAAAAGGGAAAGAATACCTCGAGAGTCCAAAAGAAATGTATAACATACGCTTTAAGAACGGGGATGTGCTGACAAAATCATTTTACGATAACCTGATTCGAGAAATCTTTTTGGATGGTCACTTCCTTGCGATAAAAAACGATTTTACCGCAATATACGTTGCACTTGGCGATGAAATGTTAAGTGTTGAAACCGCATACGAAATACGGCAACATCTTTATGAATACGATATTACATCTAATAAAGATGTACGTATTTTTGTTGGTGCTCGCAAAAACTCAATTTATTCCCAAATTTTGGCTCCTAAAGATGGTAACTCAAAAAACAATATTGAAATAGAATATTTTGGACATGAAAATGAGATTTTAACCAAAGAAAATTTCATTGATGATAAGCGAGGCAAATTTGCCAGAGAGATTTCCAAGGGATATGATAACAAGTGTAAGGCTAGAATATATCGGTCTAATAAAAGACATGAGGCAATGCTAATTCCTGTTAAGTTGGGCCTTTTAGGGTTTGAGTTGATGGATGGTGGAAATAATACGGAGGTCGAGGAAGATATTTACTTTGAGAAATACGCTGGTAAGTACGAATATGAGGTTAAAAAGTTTAATGGGTACAGAGAACGCATAACGCAGATAAAGGAGGAAGAGGAAAAGATACTAAAATATTATATACCCAATCCTGTTCATAAGAAGAGCGGTGAGATTAACAGTAATATTGATGATGAAATTTCGAAAATAATGAAACAAAAGCTGAGAGAAATAAAAAGGGAGAAACTAATACTTGAAAAAATACGAAAAGATTATATAGAGACTTGTGTTCGTAAAAAAAATGGTGAGGTTGAGATTGATGTTGGTGATAAGATCGATGATACGCCGAGAAATAATTTAGCATTGCTCGAACTTGTAAGAATGAACACATTCCGTTTTGTGGAGGGCTGGACAAAAATGTCGGTAGATAAGATAGGAATTGGGAGTGAGAACCCAGTACGAAAAGATGAGATTCGTCGGCAGTACGCTGGCATAACTACGTTTAAAACTCGGAACCAGAAGCATATCCGTGATGCATTGAGTGAAGCCACGGTTGCTGAGAACAACAATGGACCAGACGCGCTTGATGTTGATCTGGTTTGGTGTCACTACACACAGATGGATGAAATTTTCCGCTATTTAGAAGATAGTGGAAAAAAAATATCTTTCCCAAATAAGGTTCAAGGATAAGGTTAGCAAGTGGAGTGTCTCCCAATTCGTTTAAATTAACCACAGGGACTAAAAAAATGAAAAACGGAATAAACTAATTTACAGAAAAGGTTTTACACTCCCTTTTTACGCTCCCTGGGCAAGCCGTCTCCGTGCGGTTGCCCGATTTACTACTATACTCCAAAATAATTGAAATCCGAAGCATATTTCTGCGGTGTACCACCCCCTGCCGTAAATAATTTTTTCCCCCTTGCATTTCGGTCATCCCACAACGTATATTATTTGTATCCACAGCGCCCCAAAGGCGTCTCGCTCTCTAACACTGCGCAGTATCTTAATTATCGGTTTTACGGTGGCGGCAAATTTCCCCGCCATCGAGACACTTCC
>WQTH01000004.1 GCA_009786415.1 Chitinispirillia bacterium
CCGCCTTTTTCGCTTGACTTGGAGTTTACCATATACAATATTAATATCAATAAGGCCCCTGAAATCCTGCACAAGTGCGAGACGCTGGCGCAGTACGAGACATTTGTGGAGCTTATGCGCGGTTACGAAAGAGATCACGACCGCAAACGGGCCATAAAACTCGCAACCGCCGAGTGCATGAAACGGGGCATATTGACAGAATTTCTAACCATTCACGGAGCGGAGCTTTTATATATTATGGAATGCAGGCTAACCATTGAAGAAATGAAAGAATACTGGATGGAAGAGGCCAGAGAGGATGCCTTGGAGGAGGGCATGGCCAAAGGCGAATCCGCTAAAGCTGCCGCCATCGCTGTGGCCATGAAAACCGAAGGCGTAGACGTAAGCGCCATCGCCAAATGGACAGGGCTCTCAGAAGACGACATCCGGCGCCTGTAGCCAAAACGCCGGGGACGCGATTCATCGCGCCCGCAACCCCCGTGTCCAACAATTTTCATTTGTCCTATACTCAGGGGCGGCTACACAGGGCCGCCCCTGTAGGCGGTTATCATCAACCCCCCAATAAATTTTCATTTACCACCGGAATGAGAACAGAACCCCAAAAAACAAAAAGTTGCATCCCACCCGAGCAATTAATTATATTGTAGCGGTAGAGTAGATGTACATGTAATAGCCTTAATTTTTGGATTTTTCACATATCAACTATTTGAGTCAACGGAGGTTGCGGTATGAGCGTATCAGTTAGCGGCAGACGCGCAGGTCATAGGGTGCGTGTTGTTTTTGGCGCGGTAGTGGCGGTGGTGCTGTTGTCGGTTTCGGCGGTTAATGCGCAAATGGGCAGTTTTACCGATCCGAGGGATGGCAAGAAGTATCGCACGGTAAGAATAGGTAACTTAACATGGATGGCGCAGAATCTTAATTACGCAACGCCCGGCGGCAGTTTTTGTTATGACGATGATTTATCTAATTGCGAGAAATACGGCAGGCTGTACGATTGGAAAACGGCGATGAAGGCTTGTCCAACCGGATGGCGTTTACCTGCGCGTAAAGATTGGGACAATCTGGCACAGGCAGTAGGTGGTCAGCGGAAAGAATTAGATAACGGCGTTGCTTATTGGAGTGGTGTGGGTAAGAAGCTTAAATCAAAAACAGGTTGGAGCGATGTTTCGTGTGACAAAGATCTGAAAGAGGCTCTCAACGCGCTAGGAGAGGATTGTGTTCTTGGTAAAATGATTGATGGTAACGGAACTGATAATTTTGGTTTTTCGGCTTTGCCGGGCGGCGTCCGTCTCACCAATGGCAGCTTCTACCGCGCCGGCAACTACGGCTACTGGTGGAGCGCCACGGAGTACGGGAGCGGCCTCGCGTACTCCCGGTACATGTACTCGGGCCGCGGCTACGTGCTCGAGTACACCAACGGCAAGGGCACCGGTTTTTCCGCGCTCTGTGTCCAGGACTGAAGCGGCATAGCGCAGTTAAGCCGCCGGCGCGAGCCGCGTTTTTTGCGGCACGCTCCCCTACGGATTATGGCGGTGATGGATGGGACGGGCGCGATGAATCGCGCCCCTACAGGCGGTTATCATCAAATCATCCCCAACCCCCCAACCCCCAAACGCCTCAAATTTTCCACAAAATTATTTTTTCCCACTTTTTTTAAAAAAATTAACATTCGAGTGGCACTTTTGCTCCGCTCGCTGTATTTAAGTGATTAGGGATGGCAAGAGAGGCATCCCGGCGCGTAAAAGCGGCCATTATGTCACTATAAACTTTTGTTGGAGGGTAGAACTATGAAGTACAAGATCCTTATTAAGAGATGCGACGATCCGCAGAGGGCTTCGGCGATTGCCGCTGAGGTCGCACGTTGGTCCGGGAGTCCGCCGGATGTGGTGTACAGCGCCATAACCCAGAAGGCGATCTGCATCCGTAAGGAAGCGGACGAAGACGAGGCGCAGAGGCTGCGCGCCCAGTTCGGCGGCATTGGCGCCGAGGTGGACCTCGTTCCCGTTCAGGATGCCGCGCCCGTTGCCGCCGCGTTTGCCGCGGCGCCTGCGGGTGTAACTGCCGCCGCAGCGTTCGGTGCGGCGCCGCCCACGTCTACCGCCGCAGGGCACGATGGTGATTATGACGATGAGGACGACGAGCCCGGCAGGATACTCACCGACGCCGAGTACGCCGATATGGCCAAGGGGCGCCCCGATGTATTCTACTTCGAGAAGGCGGCGAAGATGAGGAACATCCAGAGCATATGCTTTATAATGGCGGTGCTGCTTTGCGTCTACATGAGTACCCGTACCGTAGTTGAGGTTGCGACGGACTTCTTTGAAAAGCTCCCTGAAGACCGCAAAGTAACGGTCGTGGACGGCAAGGAGATTCAGGCGCAGCTTGAGAAGCAGAAGGAAGAGGAGAAGAAGAAGGAAGAGATCAAGACCGATAAGGCGTCGCTCAAGCCGACCAAGAGCTCCGGCGTCAGTTCCAATACCGGCGGCGGCGACCCCAGGGCCCGCGTTACACAGATGGGCGTTCTCGGTATCGTTTCCGGCCAGATAAAGGGCAAGAGCGTCGCATCGGCGGACATTTTCGGCAAGGGCGGCTTTGCTACCGATATTGACGCTATCCTCTCAGGTGTTGGCGGCCTCAAGTCCGGCGGTGACGGCGGCGTAGGGCGTAAGGGTGTTGCCGGTATCGGTTACGGTTCGGGCTACGGTTCCGGTTTCGGCGGCCCCGGCGGCGGCATTGACGATCTCCTCGGCGGCCTTCTGGGCGGCGGCAGCGGCGGCGTCGACCTCAAAATGAGGACCGGCAAACTCAGGGAGACTTCGGCTACCATTGGCACGGCCTCCTCGCTCACCGGCGGACGCAGCCGTGCAAGTATCCAGCGCGTAGTTATGCAGAACATGGCGGCCCTGCGCCACGCGTACAGCAGGCGCCTGCGCGACAAGCCTGGCCTTAGCGGGACGATTACCGTCAAGTTCTCTATAGACGAGTTCGGCAGGGTGATCTACGCGGAAATGGTGTCGTCTACCATGAGCGATTCAGAGCTTGAGACAACTGTTGTGGCCCGCGTAAGGAGCTGGGTGTTTGAGAAGATTGACAAACCGGGAGACGTAACTGAGGTTACATACCCGTTCGCCTTCGCGCAGTAATGCTTGACGAGTGACAGTATGGTAATATAAACACGCGGACGGGCAAGAGCGCCTGTCCGCGTGTTGTTTTTTAATCAGGAAAATCCTTTAATCAAGTAAATCAAGGTTCAGGCAATCAGTGCCTGCAATTCCCCCAAATTCCCCATTTATCCGCATTTATTTTCAAAAAAATCATCTTACAGTGGCACTTTTATAATACATGGAGTATTTAATAGATGTAGACGCGTGACGCGCCGCTAAACGATGCTTGAAACAAACCGTGCTTACGCTGATTTTGATTAAAAGCCAAATCTGCGCAGGCACAATAAACATATCGCTTATTAATAAGTGAAAGGAGAGAAAGGCCTATGACAAGATAGAACGAGCTATTATAATCATCATCAGCAGCAGTGTTAAAACAAGTTGTAAATTAAATCGGTTGGCATGACCGAATCCCAATAACCCTTTGTTTGAAGGAGGCAGTAAAATGGCTAACAAATTAAAAATGAATGGCGCCGAGGCGACCGACGTCGACCTTAAGGTTTTCATGAACCTGATGGTCGTTCTTATCCCCATGCTTATCGTGTCCGCTGAGTTTGCGAGCGTAGCGGTTATCGACATCAAGCTTCCCGAACTGCGCGGTTCAAATATAGTGGATCAGCAGAAGGAAAAGTCGGACGAGAACAGGGATGAGAAGCTCCTTCTCACGGCGATCATCACCGATTCTGTTGTAACGCTTGGCGCGAAGGGCGGCTTTATGCCCAGCCTGTTTTATCAGGAGTACCACCGTTACATCTCTAAAGACGGCAACCTCGACACGCTGCTTGAGTACACGCCCGGCAAGATGCCCACCCACCCGCATACGGGCAGGGAGCTTACCGTGCACGAGCGTTTTGAGATTTACCTGTACGCTTTGGACGAGAACCGCAACGTGCTAAAGTCGCTCTATACCAAGTTCGGCGAGATGCTTACCGATGCCGATGGTGTTCCCGTACGCAACGTTAACGCCGGCGATACGGTCTTCGCGCTGACGAACCCCCGCCGCAGGATCATCGTAACGAACCCCGGCGAGTTTGACAGCAAGCCGCTTTCGGCCTACGACGAGCTCAAGAACCGTCTGATGAAGATTAAGGAACGCTATCGCGACGCCGTGGATAAGGATGACATCATCATCGCCGCGGAGAACGAAGTGATTTACGACAAGATTGTGCAGATTATGGACGCTGCGCGCAGCGCGGAGTTTCCGAATATTTCCATCTCTAAATTGAGGGGGTAAGCCATGGGACGGTTTAGGAGAAAGAAGCATAACGCGTCGATGAACATCACGTCCCTTATGGACGTGCTGACCATCATGCTCCTGTTCCTGCTCAAGAACTACTCGGCCGACGGCTCTATTCTGACCAACGCCGACAACCTTGTGCTGCCGAACTCGGAGTCTAAGAAGAAGCCGACGGAGGTGAACCTGCAGATTGCGGTGACGCAGGACATGATCCTTCTGGACAACCAGCCGGTTGTCCCCACGGAGGATGCCCGGAACATCCCGCAGGAGGAGGCTGACCCTATCATCATTAAGCTGGAGGAGCGCCTGAAGGTGTGTATGGCGCAGGAGCATGAGATGGTTCGCCTCGGAGCGCTTAACGCGGTTCAGGGCAAGGTTATAGTTCAGGTCGACAAGAACATCGACTTCGACGTTCTTTTCAAGATTATGAATACGTGCGGTAAATCAGGTTACAATAACATGAACTTTGCAGTAATGGAAAGGGACGACGGTTAGCCCCGCCGTTTCCGGAAAGGAATTAGCCATGAAGTACAAAATTTTGATTAAGAAGTGCGATGATCCGCAAAGAGCCGGCGCCATTGCCGCCGAGGTGTCCCGCTGGTCGGGGAGCCCTCACGACGTGGTGTACAACGCCATAACGCAGAAGGCGATTTGCATACGTAAAGAGGCCGGCGAGGACGAGGCGCGCAGGCTTGGCGCGCAGTTTGGCGGCACTGGCGCGGAGATGGAGTTCGTTCCCGTTGGGGATGAAGCTTCGGCAGCTGCGGCGTTTGCCGCCGCTCCCGCTGGGGCTACTGCGGCGGCGGAGGCGTACACGTCTGCCACTGTAAGCCGCAGCGGCTATGATTACGGCGACGGGTATGATGACGACGAGCCCGGCAGGATCCTTACCGATGCCGAGTATGCCGATATGGCTAAGGCGCGTCCCGATGTTTTCTACTTCGAGAAGGCGGCGAAGATGCGAAACATTCAGACCGGCTGCGTTATCATTGCGGTGCTGCTGTGTGCCTACATGAGCACGCGCACGGTCATTCAGGTCGCTGCGGATTTTTGGGAGCAGATGCCTGTAGAGCGCGTGGCGACGCTTGTTGACGGCAAGAAGATTCAGGAGCAGCTTGAGAAGCAGAAGATTGAGAAGGCGGAGGAGAAGAAGCCCAGCGACCGCAAGACGCTCACGTCCACCAACAGTTCGGGTGTAAGTACCAACGGCGGCGGTGGCGGCGATCCCCGGTCGCGCATTGCCCAGATGGGCGTTCTCGGCATAGTCACCGGCGCGGTTAAGGGCAAGACGGTTGCAAACGCGGATATCTTTGGCAAGGGCGGTTTCGCGTCGGATATCGACGCGATCCTTACCGGTGTTGGCGGCCTCAAGCGGGGCGCCGACGGCGGCTCCGGCCGTGCCGGCGTGCAGGGCATTGGCTTCGGCGCGGGCTACGGTTCGGGTTTCGGCGGCGGCGGCGGCATAGACGACCTCCTCGGCGGCCTCATGGGCGGCAGCAACAACGGCGGCGTCGACCTCAAAATGAGGACCAGCAAGCTCAGGGAGACTTCGGCTACCATTGGCACGGCCTCCTCGCTCACCGGCGGACGCAGCCGCGCCAGCATACAGCGCGTAGTCATGCAGAACATGGCCGCCCTGCGCCACGCATACAGCAGGCGCCTGCGCGACAAGCCGGGGCTCAGCGGGACCATTACCGTCAAATTCTCTATCGATGAGTTCGGCAGGGTGGTCTACGCCGAGATGGTATCGTCTACCATGAGCGACTCCGACCTCGAAACGACGGTCGTGTCGCGCGTGAGGAGCTGGGTATTTGAGAAGATCGACAAGCCGGGTGACGTGACGGAGGTTACGTACCCGTTCGCCTTCTCGCAGTAGCTTCCGGCAGTATTTATTGATGGCAGTATGACCGCGGGGACGGGCAAGAGCGCCTGTCCCCGCGTTATTTCTAAGGGATAGTGTTGATTGCGCTTGCTATTTGCGCTGGCATTTTTTATCTTTATACTGTGGGTTGTTTTGGGGCGTATAACCGGGTTTGGAGATTTATGGCTGGTACTGATACATTATTGACGGGTAAAGATACGTTGTTGGCGGTGGCCGATTCGCTTGCGGGGACCGATTCGTTGACTGTTGCCGATTCGCTCTCCGGCGTTGCCGATACCGTTGCCGCGGCGTGGACGGACCGGGTATACGGCTCGGTTGCCGGCTATGTCCATAATCTGGATTTATTAAGCATACTCAGGATGGTCGGGATGTCGCTTGCCGTCATCCTGATACTGTTCGCGCTATCCAAGGCGACGCGCCACCTGTTCATAGTCATAGACCGCAGGCTGCTTGATCACCGGGGCAGCTGGTTCAAGGGCATCCGCTTCCGCAACATAGACATTCTGTCGTCCGCCCAGCTGACCAAGGCCGCGCTCTTCGTTTCGAGGGTCTTGCGCTACGCCATATACGCGCTGCTTCTCTACATCGCGCTGCCGCTGATCTTCGCCATATTCCCGGCAACCCGAAGCCTCGCCGGCACGCTATTCTCGTGGATCGTAACGCCTGTAATCTCCATGCTGCAGGGTTTCATAGCATATCTGCCCAAGCTGCTGCGCATTGCCATTATCATTGTGATTATGCGCTATATCCTCAAGTTCCTGAAGTACGTGGCGCAGGAGATAGAGGCGGGGCGGCTCGTTATCCCCAAATTCTACCCCGACTGGGCGCACGCTACATATACATTATTGCGGATATTCATGATCGCCTTTACCATAGTGCTCATCTTCCCGCTGCTGCCCGAATCGGAGTCTGCGGTGTTCAGGGGCGTCTCGGTCTTTATAGGTGTGCTCTTCTCCATAGGCTCGTCAAGCGTCATCTCCAACATGGTGGCGGGGATGGTCATAACCTATATGCGCTCGTTTAGGGTAGGCGACCGGATAAAGGTGGGGGAGGTATACGGCGACGTAGTCGAGAAAACGCTGTTCGTGATACGGATAAAAACCGTAAAGCGCGAGGTAATAACCGTGCCCAATTCCTCCATACTCTCGTCAAACATAATAAACTACAGCATAGAGGCGCAGGAGAAAGGCGTCATACTCTCGCAGGATGTAAGCGTAGGCTACGACGTAACCTGGCGGCGCGCGCACGAACTGCTGATATCCGCGGCCCTGAAAACGGAGTATGTGCTGCACGATCCCAAACCGTTTGTATTGACAAAAACGCTCGCGGACAGCGCCGCCGTCCACCAGATCTGCGTCTACACAAACAATCCGGAGTTCCAGGCCAGAATCTACTCCGAAATGAACCTCCACATCCTCGATATATTCCAAAGCGAGGGCATAGAAATGGTAGTCCCCCTGTACGAAGTGCTGCGCCAGGATAACTCTAAAGTGCTGCCGGAGGAGTACGGGAAGAAATAATCTGTTTGAGCTATACAGTTAGATTTTTATGTCAGTTAATGGCGTTTCTAAAACTCCACTCCGTCCGGCGGCATACGCTGCCCTGCGAAGAACGCGTGCCCGCCTTTGAGTTCTATGTGTTCGCCGCCGACTTGGTCACTGAAGTATTTTGAGGCCGATACCGGGATGACCCGATCGCCTGTGCCGTGCAGGAAGAGCGGCCTTACAGTGGGGGGGGGCGTCAGCGGGCGGAGGTCGGCCTGCTTCAGGAATTCCAGCCCGCATACCAGCTCTTCGACCGAGTAGTCGGGTATCGCTGCGGGGTCGTATTGTAATTCGCTCCACTCGTAAAAAGATTGCAGAACGGTGTGTTTGTCCTGTTCTAAGGCGCTTATCATTTGATTGATCGCGGCAGGGCGCATTCCGAAGCGGAAGTTGCGCTTTTTGCAGAAACAGGGCGTCGCGGCGAGCAGTATCAGCTTTTTGGGGGGGCATGCCAGCGCGGCGGCGTACGCGAGTATCGCCCCGGTCGACCAGCCGCCAATAACGTAGTAGGCGTCACCGGGTGTAAGGCGGCGCTCACGGACTACGATGTCGGCCCAATCGTCTCTCAGTTTGAGCGAGCGGTCAAACAGCTTAGGCATCATACGGTTTATGTCTACATATTCCGACCCGCCCCAAAACACATCTCGCAGGGCATCCGGCGGAACAGCCCAGCCTCCGAATACAATCGTTCTCTTCACAATAACCTCACAAAATCCTTGACTATAAATTAAGTATAATATATTTTTTTGCAAAATGCAAGAATTTTCTGTAAAAATTTTATCTTACCGCCCCCTGAAACTCCGCCCCGTTTGACGGCATGGCCCAAAAAGCGAATACGGTAGTCCTGTTCATAATTTTGACTCATACCCTTTCAGTATTGATGACGCGAATTCCATATCATCGTCACCAATGCCCAAATGGAGCGAGAACCTCACGCGCTCTTTACCTTTGGGAACCGTGGGGGGGCGGATTGCAGGGGCGGCGATGCCGTTTCTTTTCAGGTACGACGATAACTCAATCGCGCCCTGAGCGCTGCCTGTCAATACGGGGATGATTTGCGTCGTGCTGTCCATGCAGTCCAAACCCATCCCGGTCAGCAAACCGCGCAGTTTTGCCGCTTTGTCAAGGAGCGATTTTCCAAGGTGCGGATTTTTCCTGATGCAGCGTACGGCGACTAAATTATACGCAAGGGCGGAGTGCGGTAATCCCGTAGAATAAATCAGTGACGGCGCGTGGTTTATCAGATAATCCCTTATCTCCCGGCTGCCGGCAAAAAATCCGCCAAGCCCCGCGACGGCTTTGCTCAATGTCCCCATACGTATTTGTACCCCGTCTTCAACGCCGCACTCCTCAACAAGCCCGCTCGCCCGATTCCCAAATATCCCCGCGGCATGCGCCTCGTCCGCCATCACCGCGCAGTTGTGGCGACGGCCCAATTCGCATATGTCAGCCAGCGGTGCGCGGTCGCCGTCCATGCTGAATACGGTGTCGGTAACGATTAATTTTTGGGGGGATGACGATCCGCGCAGCAACTCCTCCAGATGCGCCATATCATTATGCCGGTACCGCAACAGCTTTGCGCCGGACAGCAGGCAGCCGCTGATTATCGACGCGTGGTTCAGCCTGTCGCAGAATATCTCGGTATCGCGATTGCAGATTGCCTGTATGATCCCCGTATTGGCGGCGTAGCCGGAATTGAAGACCAGCGCGCTTTCGCACTGTTTCCACTCCGCGAGCTCATTCTCTAAATCATCATATAATGGTGATGCCTGCGATATCAGGCGCGAGGCCATATTTCCGCAGAGTTGGCTGCCGGCAAGGCGCGCCGCCTCGTCCGTCACCTCGCGGCGGTTTTGGAGATTGAGGTAGCTGTTGCCGGAAAAATCAATAACCGGCTCATTGTTATACGGGGATATCTTGCGGAAGGCCGAGCCGGACTTTCTGCGCCGGTTATCATCATGCAGTAACTCTATAAGCGGTATCGTCATCGCATCACCTCGCCAAGCGTTTCCCGCAGCGCCTCTTTGGTCAACGATAATATCGTATCAATTTCCTGCGTCGTCACGTTAAACGGCGGCATATAGTAGACGGTATCGCCGAGCGGGCGGATTATCAATCCTTTTGAGAGCGCTTTTTGCGCTAATTTGAATGACAGGCGCAGTTCCGGCGGGAATTTTTCTTTTGTCCCCCTGTCCTTGACCAGTTCAAACGCGCCGATGAAACCGAGGTGCCTTATCCCTGATATATGTTCATCGTTATTGAGGGATGACAGCTGTTCGGAGAAATATTTAATGGTTGATTCCGCCGAATGCGGGAGTTTTTTTTCGATTAACTGATTTAAAGCGGCGACGGCGGCTGATGAGGCCAGCGGATTTCCGGTAAACGTGTGGCCGTGGTTCAGGATTCTGTTTGAACGGTAGCCGCCCTTGAATTCTTCATAAATCTCCCCGCTTACTGCGGTGACTGCTATCGGCAGATACCCTCCTGTCAACCCCTTGGCAAGGCACATCATGTCCGGCACGATTTTGGCGTGACCGCACGCGAACATCTCTCCGGTCCTACCAAGCCCTGTCGCCACCTCGTCAGCGATGGTCAATACGTCATACCGTTTGCAGAGATCGACAATCCGATTTAACACTTTGGCTGGATATACCCGCATCCCCGCCGCACCCTGCACCATAGGCTCGAATACGCACGCCGCAATTCTCGCCCCATGCTCTTTGAGGATGCGCTCCAGCGAATCCATACACTGCGCGTCACATGTTGACTGGGACTCTTGCTTTACGGGGCAGCGGAAGCAGTACGGCGAATCCGCGAAGTACTGTTCCTTAAACCGTTTGTGGAATAAGCCATGAAACGACGGTATCGCGCCGACCGACATTGCGCCCAGCGTATCGCCGTGGTACCCATCGCCAAGCGACACAAACGCGCACCGCTCACTGCCGCGTATCGAGTGGTACTGTATGGCAATCTTCATCGCGACCTCCACTGCTGTTGAACCGTCGTCTGAATAAAAAATTTTACTCAACGGCTCCGGGAGGAGCGAGCCAAGAATTTCTGTCAGCTCAAGCGTCGGTTCGGATATGAATCCGGCCATCATCACGTGTTCGAGCCTGTCGAGCTGGCGTTTGACGGCCGCGTTTATTTGCGGGTTGCAGTGACCGAGCGAGCTTACCCACCACGAGCCTGTCGCGTCTATATACTGTTTCCCGTCTGTACCATACAGATATATTCCCTCTCCCTTGCTTATTACTGCAGGCGGGAAGTCTATATTGTCCTGATGCGCCGTAAACGGCATCCACAGGAGGTCAGCGGCGGGTCGCGATTTCATCGAATAGTCCCGTTAGTAACCGTGTGTCTGACGATAAATGCTCTTTTGACATATCATTATAGTTGATATCGAGGCACGGGACCGGGTCGATGTGGTTGCGGATTGTTTTTATGTTGTCTTCGTAGATAAAATCGCGCTCCATATTGTACGCGTTGTTTATGATTATGCCGGCCACCGGTATGTTGTAGTGCTTAAATATGTGCAGCGACATGAATGTTAGGTTGAGCGTTCCGAGCGTGGGGGCGACAACAAGCATGGCGGGAATGGCAAGCGCCTTTATTATGTCGGCAACGTACATACCCTTCTTGTTCAGGGGTGTGAGTATGCCGCCTACGCCTTCTACTATGGTGATGTCGGCGGAGGTAGCCTCATTAAGCTTCTCGTATGCCGACACTATCTCCCCCATGTCTATCTGCCGGCCGCTCATCTCCATAGCCAGATGCGGCGAGCATGCCGGAGCGAACCTGAACGGGGAGTGCAGCGACAGGTCAACGGTTTTGCATACGGCAAGCTCAAGTATGCTCTGCGTGTCGGCACCGGCAAGAACCTCGCCATCGGCTGATTGGGCGCAGCCGGTTTCCACCGGCTTCATGTACGTTACGCAGTGCCCAAGCTCCGCGTAGTTTTTAAGCAGCATCTTGCTTGCATAAGTTTTACCGATGTCAGTCCCGGTTCCGGCAACAAAAACGCTTTTAGCCATTATTCAGCTCCTTTGTTCCTGCATTTAACTGCCAACTTGATATTTATTCAGCTCTTACTATAACCTTGCCGATGACCGCTCTGTACGTAAGCGGCACCGTACCGCCCTTCGAGAATGTGAGCGTGTAGTCCCGGCACAGCTTATCCAGCTCGCTCCTGTTTAAGAGCCGCCCGCCGGTCGCGGTAACGCCCGCGCGGCTCAAACAACCAAGCACAGAGAGCGCGTCCGGAAACTTGCGCACCTTTTCAAAGTGCTCAATATCCTCCACCGCTACCTTGAATCCGGCGCGGTCGAGCATCATTAAAAACTCGCTGACCGTGGGCAGCCATACGACCTCCGGCAGCCCCATGCGCGACCTCATCTCTATCAGTTCCGCAAACGAACCGTCTACGTACACTGCGAAGCAGAAGTGCCCGCCGGGCTTGAGCGCTTGCGCTATGCCGCACAGCGCCTCCTGCGGCCGCTCCGCCCACTGCAGCACCGACAACGCCGAGGCTCCGTCGAGCGCGCCGGGGCGTATTGGCGGGAAATCAATGTCGCCGCATACGGCCATGCCGGCGCGGCGCGACTCTAAAGCGCGCCGCAGCGGCGCAAACGCCAGATCAAGGCATACAAACCGCGCCCCCGCCGATACCGCCAAAAGGCGTTCCGCAAGCATCCCGCTGCCGCTGCCGAAATCGCACCACAGCCCCTTCTCGCCCATATCGCCCCGCATAAGCTCCGCAACCCGCTCCACAATCTCCAGTTGCACATCGGCAACAGACTCATAGGCCTCAACCGTCCGGCTGAACCGGGCGGCTATTCTGCCCTTGGACGGACGGGTTGACGGTAAATCCATATACTATACCCCAACACTATAAGATACGTTTATTGCCCCCTGTTATTATAAAATAATATATGACAGGGGGAATTTTTTTTATTTCGGAAATCTTATAAATCCCTGCGGCCCCGGCCGTCATAATTCAACCAAAGGGCCGCGAGGATAATCCATAAAGCATTACAGTCCCAACATAATGCCCGCACGGTATACGCAAAACGCCGCGAGCCAGGCTACGACGGTCTGGTAGATGACTACGAGAAGCATTCCCTTGAAAGAGCCGAGCTCGCGCTTAAAGGTCGCAACCGCCGCCACGCAGGGCGTGTAGAGCAGCGTGAAGATCAGAAAGCTGAACGCGGCCAGCGGCGTAAATAGCGCTTGGATAGCCTCGGTAAGCGTCTCCTCTCCCGCGCCCGTGAGCACCGCAAGCGTGCTGACGACTACCTCCTTCGCGCTGAAGCCGGTCACAAGCGCCGTCGATATCCGCCAGTCGCCAAGGCCAAGCGGCGCGAAGATCGGAGCCAGCAGGCGGCCCAGATACGCGAGCATACTGTCGGCGATATCCTCTACCGGATTCAGGCGGACGTCGAAGTATTGCAAAAACCAGATGATAACCGTGGCTACGAGTATAAACGTAAACGCGCGCTGGACGAAATCCCTGCCCCTGTCCCACATCAGCAATAATACTGTCTTGGCCGACGGGAACCTGTAATTCGGCATTTCGAGCACAAACGGCACCGGAGCGCCGCGAAAAACCGTCCTACTCATCACCAAGCCAGACAATACCGCCAGCAATACGCCGGTGAGGTAGAGGCTCATCATCACAAGCGCCTGATGCTCCGCGAAAAACGCCGCGATGAAGAGCACGTAAACCGGCACTTTCGCGCCGCAGCTCATAAACGGCGTGAGCAAAACGGTCATCTTCTTGTCGCGCTCGCTGGCCAGAGTACGCGCGGACATTATGGCGGGGACGGTACAGCCAAAGCCCATCAGCATGGGGACAATGCTGCGCCCGGACAAACCTATCTTGCGCAGCAGTTTATCCATCACGAAAGCGACACGCGCCATGTAGCCGCTGTCTTCAAGCAGGGATAAAAACAGAAACAGTATGACGATGAACGGTAAAAAGCCCAGTACCGCGCTCACGCCCTCATACGCGCCGTCCATTATTAACGAATGGATGGCAGGGTTCAGCCCAAACTCTTCCAGCGTGCCGCCAAGCCATTCGCCCAAATGCTCCATGCACCACATAAGGGCGTCGCTTAGTCTGTTACCGAAAACTTCAAACGTCATCCAGAATATCGAAAACATTATTCCGAAAAACACCGGTATCGCCAGAAACTTATGCGTCAATATGTTATCGATGCTGACGCTGCGCCGGTACTCGCGGCTCTCTTTGGCCTTAACTACGCTAGCCCTGCAGGTCTCTTCGATAAAGTGATAGCGCATATCGACTATCGCGGCCTCACGGTCGGTGCCAAGATGCGCAACCATCTCGGTAACCGCGTGCTCAATAGTCTCCTCTTCGTGCTTGGAGAGGTCAAGCTGCTTGAGGATTTTTTCGTCGCCCTCAACAAGCTTGGTCGCTGCGAAACGCGCCGGGATTTCCTGCTTTAGCGCATGGTCCTCAATGAGGTGCGTTATGGCATGAATCGCCCTGTGCGTGGCGTCCGCAGAGCAGAAGTCGATGCGCTGAGGCTTCGTCTTGTGCTGCGCGGCGTGCATTGTCAGTTCTATCAACTCTGCCAAGCCCTGCTTGTTCTTAGCCGATATGGGGACAACAGTTATGCCGAGTGTGTGACGCAGGAGCATAGTGTCGATACTGCCGTTGTTCGCCTGCACCTCGTCCATCATGTTCAGCGCGAGCACCATCGGGATTTGCAGCTCTATCAGCTGCATAGTCAGGTACAAATTGCGCTCGATGTTCGTAGCGTCCACTATATTAATAATAGCGTCCGGCTTCTGCTTCAGGAGAAAATCGCGGCTGATGATTTCATCGCTCGAATAAGACGTAAGCGAATAAATCCCCGGCATATCTACTATAGATACGCCCTTGTGCCCTGCGATGTCTCCCGTCTTTTGCTCGACGGTAACGCCGGGAAAATTCCCGACGCGCCGGTGCGAGCCCGTTACCTGATTGAACAGCGTAGTCTTCCCGCTGTTGGGGTTTCCGGCTAGTGCGATAATCATGCGGCGGCCCCCCTCTCCTGATTACCGGATGTATCTTCGGCAATCTCCTCGACGGTGATATTATTCGCGTCCGCAAGGCGCAGGGTCAGCGAATATCCGCGTAAAAACAGTTCGACGGGATCCCCCATGGGGGCTATCTTTTTGACGGTGATAACAGTCCGCGGCGTAATGCCCATCTCAAGCAGCCGGTGGCGCAAAACCCGCTCGCCGCCGACCTGCAGCACGCGTCCGCTCCTGCCAACACCCAATTCACGCAAAGTCATATTCATATTAAAACAGGTCCTTTCAGGTTAGTGATATTAATATTGCAGACTCAACGATTAAATACCGTAACCGTACCATACGGCGGCCTGCACGTCTGCCATGCGGCCGCACCGAGGTGCGGGTACAACAATTAATCGAGCCTTTAATAATAAATACTGTGACCTGCCGAGGGTACCCAAGAAGCATCCGCGCGGAAATGCGTCAATTTTCGACAAATCTTAGGAAAATAATTCGTGGGATTACTGCTGTCAAGTTTTTTTTTATTTTTTTTGAAAAATATTTTCAGGTTCAATCAACCCCAGCCGCGCGCAGCGTTCAGTCCTGAATGCAGAGCACAGAATAACCGATGCCCAGGCTATAGTAGTTTCCGTACACGTAGCCGTAGCCCGAGTTCATGTTCCGGCTCCACGCGTTGCCGCCCTCGCCCTCCGCAGCGCTCCACCAGTTGCCGTCTAAGCCAACGCTGCCATCACAAGGTTTTACCCCTGCGGCAGTTTCCCCGCATACCCGCCCTTGCCTACCATGACCTCCGCGATGTTCAGGATATGCTCCTTCAGGCGGCGGTAGCTGACCAGAATGTCCGGGAAGGTTGTGCTGAGGAGCGGGTCGAGCTGTGTTTCGGCGATGCGCGCCACGTGCCTGCCGCGCAGCTCGCGTACCTTTTGGGTTATGGCCTCGGCCTGCGCGTTGGCGCCCGCGAGGACCAGTATGTCTTTTCCGCTGTAGGCGCGGTTTATGAGTATGAAGTACTCCGCCACGGCGTCGTGGAGTTCCAGAAGCTCGGTCCGCATGACATCCGGCAGCGCTATGCTGGCGTTTTTGATGCGCAGGTAGAGCTTGAGCTGCGCGGTCATGTAGTCGCTTATCGTTTCGAACTCGTCGGCGAGGCGTATCTGCTTCTGCGCCTCCTCGCTCAGGCTGCGCGGGACCTCGCCCGTAAGCAGGTTCGTCAAAAACGCTGTTATCTCCGTCTGCATGGCGTCGAGCTTGTCCTCTTTTTTGAAGAGCTCCTTTACCGCGTCTTCGCTGGCCTCCTCGGTTGAGAGGATGAGTTTAAGCTCGTCGAACATCTCGCGGTCGATCTTGCCCATATGTATGACCTCTTTTCTGGACTGCGCGATGGCCACCATAGGCGAGTCAAGCATGAGCTTGCTGAGTTTCGTGTGGCGCGGTGGCTCCTTGGCCGGCGTGTTCTTTACGAGCGCTTCGAGAGCCCTCGCGAACAGGCGCGTGATTGGGAGAAAGAGGATCGTGTTCATAATATTGTATCCCGTGTGCACGGCGGCTATCGCGGTCATCATGTAGGGGAAGTTGATGGCAGACTCCTTGGCGACCACCCCGGCCTCCCGGGCCGCCTGGAAACTGGCATACTCGCTGCCGTCTACTATCACTAAATCAGGGTTGTTCCCTAAGATAAAGGTTATGACTTTCAGGAAGAACAGGTGGAACACCGAGGTGATCCAGAGTACTCCGATCACGTTAAAGAATATGTGCGCGAACGCCGCCCGCCGCGCGTTGGTCGTGCCGCCTATGGAGGCGAGGTAGGCGGTAAAGGTCGTGCCCAGATTTTCGCCGACTACAAGCGCCGCCGCAGTCTCAAACGGGATGACGCCGGTCGCGGCCAGGCCCATCGTTATGCCTATGGTTGCCGTGGAGGACTGTACGACGAGGGNGACTATGCATCCCACCAGCACGCACTTCATCAGCCCAAGGTAGCTTGTCGCCGAGAATTTGGTGAACCACTCAAGGTACTCCGGGTTGGCGCGTATCGGCTTAAAACCGTCCTTCATCAGCCAAAGGCCGGTAAACACCATGCCTATGCCCATAGCCACCATGGCGATGTATCGGACCTTCTCGTTTTTGGCGAAGAGGTAGACAAACGCGGCGACGCCCATGAGCAGCAGGCCCCACATATCTATGCTTATGGCCAGCATCCACCCCGTGAGCGTAGTGCCGATGTTGGCGCCTATGATGATGCCTATGGCCTGGTGCAGCCCCATGAGGCCGGCGTTCACGAACCCCACGGTCATCACCGTGCAGACGGTGGAGGACTGGATGATACAGGTGACGAAGCACCCAACGCCTATGGCCATGAAACGGTTGGGGGTGGCCATACCTATGAGCTTGCGCAGCCTGTTGCCCGCTACGGTTTGCAGGCCCTCGGACAGGTTACGCATACCCAGAAGAAATATCCCGATTCCGCCAAATACCTTACAAATCATGAGAAGCAAGTCGTTGTTCATTAAAATTTCCTTATTTTGGGGAGACTGCTGCGGTTTGAGGTGCCGGCAAGCCAAAATGAGCCTCTTGCGGCAAGAGCAGGGCCCCGGCCGCGCGCATAAAAAAGGCGTTAAGCTGCGTTATGACTTTTTCAAAAACCATATGAAGAGATAAAATATATCTCCGGCAATGCGGGATGCAAATTTTTTTATTTGACAATGCCTGCCACGTTTTATAAATATTGCTGATTATGTCAACCCGGGGCGCCGGGGCGGCTTAAATCCAGCCGGCGATAACAGGCGGCGGAAGGGATGGAGGGGGGGCTTCCCCTTAACATCAGGGGGAAAGGGCAAGGCGGACGCCCCTGCCGCCGCGGCGGGCGGCATACTCCCACTCGGCTTCTGTAGGCAAACGAAAACTTTTCCCTGTCGTAATATTGAGGTGCGTAATAAATGTCCTGATGTCTGCCTCGCCGACATTATCAACAGGCAGGTTATCGTTTTTAACGCGGGATGGATTATTCCCCATCACCGTTCGCCACTGGAGTTGCGTAACCTGATATCTGCCAATGTAAAAATCGTCCAAAGCAATCTGGCGCGAGGTTTTTTCATCGGCGTCACAATCGCTGTCCGGCTCCGGCGTACACCCAACCGTAAGCGTGCCGCCCACAACAAACTCCATCTCAAGAGGCACCCCCACCACAAAGATAGTGATATCTTTGCCTCCGCCCCTGCCGCCGCAGCCGGCCAAAACGCAAAGCGCGATTCCCGAAACAACCGCAAATCCAAGCGCAATTTTTTTGGAATTCACAAAAACCTCCTTTATTACGTTTACTGCCCTGCCCCGTTACTGCGCCGCGCGCGCCTCCGCCGGCGTATCCAATTTGGCGTAAATCCGCCGGATCTCCTCTATCTGCTCCCCAAGTTTCTGAAGCTTCTCCCCGTCTAACCTGGGTGTGGCAATCATCTTCTTGTTCAGCGGGTTCATCCACGTGCCGTTTGGCTGCTTGAAACCGAAATGGAGGTGGGGGCCGCTGCTCCTGCCCGAATTCCCGGAAAGGCCGATGACCTGCCGCGCCTTCACGTACGCCCCCACGTTCACGCTCTTTTTGCTCAGGTGTAGGTAGTAGGAGGAGTAGTTGTCGTTGTGTTTTATTGCTATGTAGTTGCCGGACAAATCATCGTAGGCTGATTTCGCGACCCGCCCCTCGGCTACGGCGTAGACCGGCGTACCCATGCTTGCGCGGTAGTCTAAGCCGTAGTGCATGGTGCTCACGCCGGTAACCGGGTGGCGCCGCATACCGTAGGAGGAGGTAATGTGTATCCTGTCGAGCGGATAGCGCAGCCCCAGAAATACCAGCGCCTCGCCTTCCTCGGTGTAGTGGGCGTTGTAGGAGCTCTTGTCGCCGTCAAAGTACTTGTAAGCCCGCATATCCTTAACCCTCGCGCCGGAATACGAAACATAAAGCAACTCCGTCCGCCCCGGCAGCACAATCTCGGCAAGTGTGCCGTCTACGGTGTCGGTGTATACCGTCTCCTTAAGCAGCATCTCAAATACATCCCCTATGCGCGCGTCTGTCCTGAAGGAGATCTTGCACTCCAGAATGTTAGACNCCGCCTGCGCGACTCGCGGCGCCACCCCCATCTCCCGGAACTCCGCGTCAAGCGTTGGCGCGTTGAGCGTTCCCTTTAGCAGCTGATGGCGGATGCGGCTGGGCTTCTCGTCCAAAACATGGACGGCCGACACACTGTCCCCATCGCGCGAAATCTTTATACGGTGCGTGGTCAGCCTGTCCTCGAAATATACAAACTCAAGGATCCGCGAGGTATCCAGACTGTAAAGCGCGCCGAACTTCTCGCCGACCCTAAGCGTGTTCAGGTCGGCCTCGTTGGCCAGCGCGTAAAGTATACGCCCCCTGAGCTGCCGGTCGACGTTCAGACGCTCCATAACGTTAAACGGCCCCTCACCACGCAAAATCGAGTCTAACATGAAGACGGTCGTATCCGGCAAAACCTCGTCGGCAAGTATCTTCGCGGCATGAACCTCACCATCGGAGACAACCTCCGGAATGCCGGCGTCAGGCGCCTCTTTTTTGCACCCGGCGATGAGCGGCAGCGCGATAATCGCGATCCTCAAAAACAGTCTCTTACCCAAAATCTATCCCCAAAGTTTCTATGTGTCTAAAAAAATAATATACTATTTGCCGCCGCTTTGAAAGTTAAGTTTTTGGCTCTCCCAATAAATATTGAAAAAAAATACGGCCGCTATACGTTTTTTTTTGCCAAAATGCTGCCTGCGCATATTTTCCCGTGCCGGATACATGGAGGCGTGGGGAAGAGGCGCCCTTATGATCATGGAAGGGTTTATAAGAGCTGGCTGCCCTCAATCGGGATTCAATATCCGTCAGAGTGCAGCCGCCGAACTTTTTCCCCCGGTACCCGCCGGAAAATATTATTTTACGGTATCAGGGTAATTTACCGAAAATTCACCAATCAATCCCGAAAGAGACTGAAAATGGCGATGGATATATGCGGGCAGCTTGTAAAAGAGCTCAATTTGAAAGAATTTCAGGTCAGGAACACGCTGGAACTGTTCGACGAGGGGGCCACGGTGCCGTTTATCGCCCGCTACCGCAAGGAGCGCACAGGGGAGCTGGATGAGATTCAGATTCGGGACGTTCAGCACCGCTATACATATTATAAGGAGCTTGAGGAGCGCCGGGCGACCATTTTGGAAAGCATAGAGCAGCAGGGCAAGCTGACGCCGGAGCTTAAGGCGCGGATTAACGCCACGCTCAGCAAGACGGAGCTTGAGGACCTCTACCTGCCGTACAAGCCCAAGCGGACCACGCGGGCGACCAAGGCTAAAGACGCCGGGCTGGAGCCTTTGGCGGACTGGCTTGTGGGGTTGGAGGACGGCAATTGCGATATCATGGCAAAGGCAGGTGAATTCATCAATCCCGAAAAAGAGGTTGACACTCCCGAAAAGGCGGTTCAGGGGGCCAGGGACATTTTGGCGGAGCGGCTGTCGGACGACGCGGATATCCGCAAGTGGATGCGCGAGCTGGCTGTGGACCAGGGGTTCATCGTGAGCGCGGTCAAGAAGGAGTTTGAGGGGCAGAAGAGCAAGTTCGAGATGTACTACAATTACAGGGAGAAGGCTGCGGCGGTTCCGTCTCACCGGGCGCTGGCCATGCTGCGCGGGGAGCGGGAGAAGGTGCTGCGGCTGTCGCTTGAGATGCCGGTGGATTCGGCGGTATCCTATTTGGACGGCAGGCTGATAAAGTATCCCGGCAGCGCTGCGGCTGCGCACCTGCACGCCGCCGCCGCCGACTCGTTTGACCGGCTGCTGCAGCCGGCGACCGAGACGGAGATACGCAAGGAGGNGAGGGACAAGGCGGATGAGGAGGCGATTAAGGTATTTGGGAATAATCTCGAAGCGCTGCTTCTGGCCGCGCCCGCCGGGAGGAAATCGGTGATAGGGGTTGATCCCGGTTTCAGGACCGGATGCAAGGTTGTTGTTGTGGATGATACGGGGAAGTTCATTGAGAACGCGACGATCTATCCGCACGAGCCGCAGAAGGATGTCGAAAAGTCCCGCGCGGTCCTGCTGGCGTTGATGCAGCGGTATAACGCGGGGTTGGTCGCGGTTGGAAACGGCACGGCGGGGCGGGAGACGGACGAGTTTGTGCGGGCGGTGATCAGGGATGTCCCTGTTGAGCATAAGCCGGTGTGCGTGGTGGTCAGCGAGGCGGGGGCGAGCGTTTACAGCGCGTCGGATGTGGCTATAAAGGAGTTTCCGGAATTGGATTTGACGGTGAGGGGGGCTATATCAATCGCGAGGCGCTTGCAGGACCCGTTATCCGAACTTGTAAAGATCGATCCCAAATCAATAGGTGTTGGCCAGTACCAGCACGATGTCAGCCAGACGCGGCTTAAAGAGTCGCTTGACGAGGTTGTTGAGAGCAGCGTTAACAGGGTTGGGGTTGATGTCAATCTCGCGTCCGAAGAGTTATTGAAATATGTGTCTGGGTTAAACAGATTGATTGCCGCCAACATTGTCAACTACCGCAATCAGCACGGCGCGTTTTCGGACCGTCACGGATTATTAAAAGTGCCCGGTCTTGGCGATAAAAAATTCCAGCTCGCGGCCGGATTTTTGAGGATACCCGGCAGCGGCAACCCGTTGGACAATTCGGCGGTCCACCCGGAATCTTACGGCATCGTAAAGAAGATGGCCGAGCAGCTTAAAACGACGATCCACGAGCTGATAGGCAATACGGTATTATTGCGGAGTGTCAACAAGAAGGATTTTGTGACGGAGGAGGTGGGGCTGCCTACGATAACCGACATCCTGTCCGAGCTCGAAAAGCCGGGCCGTGACCCCCGCGCCGAGTTCCGCTATGCAAGGTTTAATGAAGAGGTAACCGAGATCGCCCATCTTAAAGAAGGTATGCTTTTGGAGGGAACTGTGACCAACGTAACCAACTTCGGCGCGTTTGTTGACATAGGGGTGCATCAGGACGGATTGGTCCACATCTCCGAACTCTCGAACACCTACGTATCCGACCCCAAAACGGTAGTAAAGGCCGGTCAGGTAGTCAAAGTAAGGGTTATGAAGATTGACGCGGAATTAAAGCGCGTGGCGTTGTCGATGAAATTGGAGGGGGAGCCGGGAGCGCCCCGCCCCCAAAGGCCCAAAGAGGGTCAATCCGCAAGCCGTTCAGGCAGCAGGGGCGGCCCCGCATCTCAGGGCTCACACAACAAACCGTCCCCGCCAAAGCAGGCGTCGGTACAGGACCTGAAAAACAAATTCGGCAAACCGGATACCGGCAGCCAGCCGCAAAAAAAGATGAAATTGCCGGTAAACATAAAAAAATTGTTACCGTGACATTGAATCTTATTTGCTCAAATTGTAAAAGGTAGCCCCCGCTGCCAGCGCCGTGGCCAGCGTAGACACTATCGGCAGCACCACCTGTATCCAAAACTTGTACTGCATTGATGCCGGAACCACAATAACGCTGCCCGNCTCAATGCATCTCGGCTCAATGCTCTGCACCACGTCTCCGTATTTGAGAAACACCTGCACGTTCGACTTGTCGGCGTTTGGCGCGTACCCCCCGGCCTGCGATATGTAGTATCTGCTGTCGCGCCCCGGCAGAAACGGGTACGCTCCGGGCGCTCTTACGGAGCCGCTCAGGTAGACGAAGGTGTCTTTTTTGGGGATGACGATCTGGTCGCCCGGTTCGAGTATGATCTTATCCGCGTTGTACAGTATGAGTTTGATTATGGTATAGTCAAGCGATGAGGAGGCCATGGAGATTGACACTCCGCGTTCCGGCCTTACCACATTCATCTGCGCCGCGCCGGCGTTGAAGCGTTCGGGCAGGTTTCTGAGCGGGCGGATGACCACCGCCTGATCGACGTTGGCGGTTATTTTCATGCCGCCGGCTTTGTCTATGAGCTGTTTGGCGGTGGTGGCGTTTTCGATTATGGGGTAGTGCCCCGGGCTTGCGACTTCGCCCGCTATGGAGACCGTGTACATACCGGGGTGGTTTTTGATGACCGGTATGGTGATGGCGTCGAGGTCGTTAAGGGTGATGTCTGTCTCCTCGGCGGAGAGCGTTTTGGAGGTATTGTCAGCCGACTGGTATATGATGATGTTGTTTGTGTCGGCGGTGTTGTCGAGCGTGAACATGGTCAGGAATTGCCGCAGCGTCTCGCCCGGTTTGAGGGGGTAGAAACTGGGGAAGGGCGATTTTATGGCGCCGCTTATGAATACCTTGGCCGTTGTGGGGTTCACCTTTATCTGGTCGCCTGGGTATATGTACGGGTTTTGGGTGTTGTCGCCTTTGTGGAGGTAGTCCATGAGGTCGTACACAGCGGCGCTGTCGCCTCTGTACAGGACGATTTGGCGCAGGTCGGCTTCGGACGGCTGCGGCAGGTCGCCGTCGTTTGCGGTGCGTATGGCGTCTAAGAGGCGTGTTGACCCGGGGAACTCGTATGACCCCGGGAAGCGTATTCTGCCGGTGAAGGAGACGGTCGCGTTTTTGGTTTGGATGAGCGTTACGTACACCTCGGACGGGTTGCGCATTTTTGAGGATATGTGGTCGGCGATGATCTTTTTTGCCTCGGCGTAGGTGGTTTTGCCTATTTTCACGAGGCCGACATTTTGGACAAAGGCGCGGCCGGACTGGTCTACCGCAGCGGTGTAGCGGATATTGGGCGACTCCACGACGGCCGCGAAGAATACGTCGCCGCTGCCTATGATATATTCATGGGGGTCTATGGAGTTGTCGCTTGGGAGTATGGTGCCCGGCTGCATGAACGCCGAGGCTGCCTGAGCCTGAGTGAACGGGTTGGCGCCTGCCTCGGAGACTAAGGACGAGCTTCCGCTTAATGGTGAGGCGGGTGTAGCGGATGTGGAGGGGGTACGGCCGGGAATGCCGGAGAGCGCGCCTTGCCCGAAGGCGGTTGTAAAAACGGCAAATGCCAGCATCAGAGTGGCGGCCCTGCGCGTGAATCTTGATTTCATGCCTGTCCTTGGCGTTAGGGTGAAAACGTTAAAATCAATAATAAATTTACATTATGCCGCGGGCGAATTGTATATTTTTAAGATGATTTAATTTTGGCGTGCGGCAGGCGCGCCGTTTTTCAAAAATGGGCGGGTGTTGTTATGATGTTTGATTTGAGGCCGTATATTCTGCTATTGTGGAAAAACCGGGTGTTTTTGCTGGCGAATTTTGTGCTCGCCTCAGGCGTTGCCGTGGTGCTGGCGTTTTTCGTTGTTAAGCAGGAGTTCAGCTCCCAGGTGACGTTCCTGCCGCCTGCCGCCAGTCCGGGCTCCATGCTCTCCATGAGCACGAACCCGCTAATGGGCCTCCTCTCCGGCGATGAGGCTGGCGACAACATCGACGCCGTCTTCGACAGCAAGATACTTAAGCGGAGGATTATAGAGAAGTTCAACCTGTACGACAATTACGACCTGCAAAAGAATCCGAACAAGTTTGAGCAGGCGGTGAGGCGGATGCGCCGCCAGGTCATGCTGTCTACCGCGCTCAAGGGAAAGGGCATCGGTATGAGCAAGACGGTTTCTTACAGCGTGCAGTGTTACCACACCTCTCCCGACACCGCGCTGATGATGGCCGAATTCATATTTGCATGTCTGGATTCAGCGATGATAGACATCAGCATAAACAAGGCAAGCCGCAACAGGGCGTTTATAGAGGAGCAGTACCGGACCAGCCATGAGAAGTTAGACAGCATACAGGATGCGTTCAAGGAGTTTCAGGTTACCTACAAGGCGTTTGACATCTCCGAGCAGACCAAGCTGACGCTGAAGGTTTACGCCGACGTAAAGGCGGCCGCGGTTATGAACGATCTGCGGCTGATGACGCTGCAGAGAGAGTTCAGGGGGAACTCCCCCGAGATAACCGCCGCGCTCAACGAGAAAAGGGTTTTGGAGAGGAAGCTTGCGGAGTTTGAACAGAAAGAGGAGTACAGCGTGCTCCCGTCGCTGAATATGTCGTCTGAGCTTATGCCCAAGTACACCAATCTTTACAGGTCGCTTGAGGTGCAGAATCAGATCAATTTGCTGCTTATACGCGAGCTGGAGCAGGCGCGCCTGCAGGAGGCGCGGGACGTGTCGCCGCTTGTGCTTATAGACCCTCCGTATATGGCCGAGTACAAGTCGCGGCCCAAGCGTATTCCCATGGTAATGGTAATAACGGTCGGGTATATGTCCGCGCTGATGTTCATCATCGTGGCGTATGCGATGTTTACGGATTTTCTCAAAAGCGGCTGGCTGGCGGCGAAGCCGGAGAAGTGATCGGCGGGGGCGGCTATGGCTACAATATCGGATAGCGGGCTGCGAACGGCGGCCCCCGCGCCGGGCGGTGAAGCGGCAGCGTTGCGAAAGAGCGATCGGCGCCGGCTTGTAGTCTGCCAGATACTCGGGCTGGCCGCGCTTGCGCTCATAGCCTACGCATCCGTTTCCGGGGAGTACCGCTTTCTGCGCCACGCTGCCGTCATAGCGCTGGCGCTGCTGATCATCCCCAGGTCGGATTTGGCTCCCTACATCTACATCTTGAATTTCTTCACGCTGTACACCATCTACCGAAATGGGCGTATGCTCGCGGTGTTGGGCTCGGACGTGATTTTTTTAGTGTTGATTCTCGCGTTTATTGCTTCTAACAGGTTTAATATCAGGGCTGCGTTATGTGAACAGGGCCGCCTGCTTTTCATACTGACGGCGTTTATGCTGTGGGCCATACTCAGTTACGCCTTGAACTTCTACTCGCACAGTATGCTTGTGAACATCACCTCCGCGTTCTTTATATTCAATTTCGTCCAGATAATTGCCATAGTGGTACTGTTCTCTCAGCCGCAGTGGAAGCCTTATCGGGAGAAGGCCATCTTTTTCTATGTGATCCTCGTAGTTCTGGAGATTGCGGTCACGCTGGCGAGTGAGGTTTTGGGCGGCGCCAAATCCCTGTCCGATTTTTCCAAGATGACCGGTACGCTGGGCGACCACCACGGGTTGCTGGCCAATGTCATGATCCTTTCGTTTGGTGTCGCCATGGGCGCGTATTTTATGCTTAAAGGGCGGTTTAAGAAGCTGCTGTCCGCTTGCGCGGGTATCGCAAGCATCGCGCTGCTGTTCTTATCGGGCAGCCGGGGCAGCCTGCTTGGCCTGATGGTTGCGATGCCGGTTACCGCGTTTTTAGGCTACCGCCTCAGGAAGAGCACGCTTATTCTCGTTTTCGCGGCGTCGGTCGCAGCGGGTATCATTTTTTGGATTTCACCAATGAGAACGCTATTGTTCAACATGATGAATATGCAAAGCGCCGAAAGCGTAGACATGAGCGCCTATGGCAGGATTATTATCTGGGAACGTGTCTACGACCACGCCGTCAACGGACCGTGGATGCAAAAGATCTTCGGAATAGGCATGGGCACCTTCAATACGCTGCCGTTCGATCACTTCGTAGAGGTGGGTACGTTTACCACGGGCGCGCACAACAACTTCATGCACGCCTTTGTGGAGCTTGGCATTGTGGGCCTTATTCTTTTTCTGGCAATTTTTGGCGAGATAATACGCAGGCTGGTTATATGGAGCAGGCGCGGTGACAACACGGCCAGATGCTTCCTCATATCCACGCTGGCGCTGCTGTTAAGCGGCATGACCCAGGAGACATTCTGGTTCAATACCTCCTTTGGCCGGTTCTGGGTCATGTATGTACTTTTCTATGTAATGCTGTTCAATTTCAGGGATAATGAGCCGGAGCCAGCGTGTACTAAGTAGAAAAACAGTTCAAAATACGCTTGCTGTTCAAAATCATTCCCTCATTGGTTGCATATTATAGTATATTTATAATCTATAACCCTATACTTTTTTAAGGAGAGAAACAGATGGAAACAGTTCGGACCCTTGCAATAATAAAGCCCGACGCCGTGCGCGCCGGGAACGCGGGGAAGGTTTTGAGCATGATCGAGGGAAGCGGGCTGGCCGTAGAGGCGGTCCGAATGTTCCGGCTGACGCGTGAGGCCGCCGGGGCGTTTTACGCCGTGCACCGGGGCAAGTCGTTTTACGGCGAGCTTCTGGAGTTCATGTCGTCGGGGCCGTGCATCGCGCTGGTGCTGTCCGGCGAGAACGCTGTAGCCCGCTGGCGGGAGCTGATGGGCGCCACCAACCCGTCGTCGGCGGCGGATGGGACCATACGCAAGCTGTACGGCACAAGCGTGCAGTTTAACGCCTGCCACGGTTCGGACGCGCCGGAGACCGCGCGCCAGGAGGTGGCCTTCTTCTTCTCGGGCGCGGAACTGCCTGTAAATTGAGGGTACGGGACGGGCTTTTGGGTGCGTTGACGGACCTTTTTGGGAGCGCGGCGGCGGCAGTCACCGCGCGGGTCCGGTTATGTGCCGCGCCCGCTCTGGCCGCCGCCGCGCTCCTGATGCCGGTATATGCCGATGAACCCGTCGGGCCGCCCGTTAGTGCGCCGTCCGGCACCATCCCGCAAATAGGCAGCCGCAGCGATCTGACCGACACAGTCCACTACGAGTCCGACTTTATAGACTATGATAACGGGGAGCAGATACTCTACCTCTTCGGCAAGGCGCGGGTCAAGTACCAGAACATTTCCCTGCTGGCCGATACCATAGTCTACACAGTCTCCAATAACCAGTTTCAGGCCAGAGGGAAGCCCACGCTCATAGAGGGCAACGATACCACTGCAGGCGACTTCATGGCCTACAATATCAAAACGAAGCGCGGGCGGGTGAGCTACGCGACTACGCGGTTTGACGATACCTACGTTACGGGCAGCAATATCATAAAAACGCCCGACAACTGCCTCTACATAGAGCAGGGCGACTACACCACCTGCCAGAACCCGGAGCACCCGCACTATTACTTTTACGGGCGGCACATCAAGTTCATCCCCAACGAGATGGTCATCACCCGCCCGGTGGTGTTCAACGTGGGCGACGCGCCGGTGGCCGTGCTGCCGTACTTCATAATGCCGCTGCAGCGGGGCAGGCGCAGCGGCTGGCTCACGCCGTCCTGGGGGGGCAGCGTGGCGCACGGCGGGNATGTGGATAACCTTGGCTACTACTTCGCCCCAAACGACTACTACGACCTCACGCTGCGGACGAAGGTGCAGGAGTTCAACAGCTTTGTCTTCAACGCCGGCGGGCGGTACGCGCTGCGCTACAGGCTCGACGGGCAGATATCGGGGCGGTACGTGGTAGACAACCGCTTAGAGACCAGCTCGCAGCAGTGGGCGCTCGACTACCGGCACAACCACCTGCTCACCCCCGACGGCAAAACGCGCCTGAGCGGGCAGGGGAGCATACTCTCTACGCGCACATTCAACCAGATGTACAGCGACGAGACGTACGACCTCGAAAAGCAGCAGCTTGACGCCAATATGTCCCTGTCGCAGAAGTTCGACAAACTGAACGCCTCGGCGAACCTCACGTGGCGCAGGAACCACAACCTGACAACGGACCGCATAATCGAGGATATGCCGTCGTTGGATTTCAATCTGCAGAACAGGGCGTTTATACCGTATAAAACGGGCGGGCCTAAGGACGAGCCGTCGTGGTACAACAACGTCTACTACTCCTATAACACAAGGGCCAACCTGCGCCGCGACGCGTACGGCAGCGACTCGCTGCCCGGATTCATCCGCCCCGGCATGGATCACAAGGTCAACCTTACATCGTCCCAAAAAGTTTTGAAGTACCTTGATATCTCCCCGTACTTCAATATGCGCGCGTCAATGTTCTACGGGGCTATAGATACGCTCGTGAGAGACACGCTTTACCTGAGGGATACGCTTGTCTATCAGGTCAAAGACCCGCTTGCGGATACAAGGGCGCCGGAGTACAGCTTAATCAGCGCGGTGCCGGAGTACTTTATCAACGTAAACGGCGACCTCGACACGCTCTACACGGTAGTAAAGGTAAGCCCCGAACGCCGGCACTTCGTGCGCGACACGCTGAACAACGAATTCAACACGGTCAGCTCGTGGAATACCGGCGTCAATATGTCTACACGTATATATGGACTGTTCCATATGGGAGGGATACTGGGCGTAACGGCCATACGCCACACGATGACGCCAACGGTGGGCTACGCGTACGTGCCGACGCACGAACTCAACAGGACGTTTTACAACGTGGGCATTGATTATGACAGGGCCCGCCCGAAAGCGCAGCAGCTCGTGAACTTCAGCCTCTCCAACACGTTTCAGGGAAAGAGAACCGTAAGCGTAAAAGAGACGGGCGGCGGCAGGCGTCCCGGCGGCGCAAAAGTCAACACCGGCGCCAGGCATAACGCCGGAGGGATCGACGCTGAAAAGATCAGCGTGGTAGAGGAGATGACAAGCGATGGTAACAATGTCGGCTATGCGGATGATGCCGAAAGCATAAACAATGTCAATAACGTCAGCGATATCAATAATATTAATAATATCAACAATGCCGGCAATATCAATGATACCAATAATATCAATAATACCAATGATATCAATAATACCGGTGATGCCGGCGATGGCGCGGACGGTATCAACAATATTGAAGACGCTGAAAATATCAGCCCCGACNCCTCCGCTGCGTCCGCCAAAACCGCCGCGGCGAAAAAGGAGGAAAAGTTCGATCTGCTTACGCTATCCGTGAGCACCTCCTACGATTTCGAGGCCGACAGGCGCAATTGGCGCGACATCAGCCTCAATGCCGGCACGAGCGTCAGCATCCTCAACGTCGGTTTCACGTCGGCTTTCTGGCTGTACGACCAAAACGACGAGCTTAAAGCGCCGATAATGCGTTCCTACAGCCTTGACTTGACCTCCGGCAGGCTCGGCGCGTCGGGAAAATTTTGGGACGGCGACCTGCTCAATCTTGATATGACGGCGCCCGGCCAGCCGGTAATGCGCAACAGGGCTGGCGCGCGCGACTGGAACGTGAACTTTTCACCCAGCTTCAGCTACCGGGCCAGCCGCAGCACGCCGGACGAGATGTTTCTGCCGGCTAAATCTTTTAACATAAGCTCGTCTGCCGGGCTTAACCTGACGGAGGCGATATCTGTAAAATGGAACGGGAACTACGACTTCTCAAGCAGCCGGTTCTCGCACAACAACTTTACCTTTTATATGGACCTTGAGTGCTGGGAGATGCGCTTTACGTGGAGGCCGGAGAAGATCAATCCGGGGTTCCATTTCGTAATTAACATCAAGAAGATCCCGGATATCAAATGGGAAGAGCGGGAGAGCCGGACTACGCGCGTTCTTTAACCATGAAATCAGCGGCCGCCTTTTCGAGGTTCATTATGCCTCCCCGCCGCAATGAGCGGTTTATATTTTGGCAATGGCTGCGCTGTTACCCCAAATTAACCGTGTCTCTCTCCCTTACGACCGGACGCGAGAGCGACAGCATTATCGTACCGTTTTTGAAGACGTTTACCGTGCCGGTTGATTCTGATATTGTTATTGCCAGCGCCTGCGTGCAGGCCGATATTCCCGCCGCTGCGGCGTGGCGCGCACCGAGGCCGCCGGGGAGGAGGGTATCCTGCTCTTCTGTCTGTTGCGGGCGCAGGTAGCTGCCCGCCGAGAGTATTACGCCGTCGCCGGTAACGATGAACGCTCCGTCTATCGCGGCGAACTCTTTTATTGTTTCTACCAGGCCGGGGTCAAGAATATTCCGTTCCGACTCGCTGTATCCGCGGAACGGGTTTATGATAAGCTGCCTGACGTTGGCGTTTACCGAGTTGGTGTCGCCGAGAACGAATATTGTGCCCACCGCCTTGCCCTCGCGCCCCTCTACTGCTATCTCGCCGGCGAGGCCCATAACCCGCTCGAATACCTCAGGCTTTATGTCTGGCGGAAGGAGGCTTTTGGACGTGAGGAAGAAGAAATCGTATTCGCGCGCGATGTCTACGCTTACGACCGTGTCGAACATGGAGCCGCTGTTTGTGCCGCCAAGGCCCGATACGCATACCACCTTGTCTTCCTTTGTGAGGAACCCTCTTGACATGGCAAGGAGTATGCCGATTTTGAGCTGCCCGGTTCTTGACACGGGGATGGGCGGGGCCTGAACGAGGCCCAGCACACGCTTGTCTTTGGCCAGATCAAAGCGCGTTTTGTTGTTGGTTACTATAATGAGTTTGTGGCGCTCGCCGAGCTGGTCTAAGAAGTCGTTGTCTTTTACCACGTCGGCGAATACGATAATCGCGCGCGCCTTGAGCTCTCTGGCCATGTTGACCGCCGCGTTGAGTACCGGCGACGACCCGTTTTTCGCGGTCGGGTTTTTGCGCAGTTTCTTTTCCGTTGTCCCCTTCTTGAATGCCGCGCTCAACGCCCGCAGGTCGACTGAGGCGCCGGGCGTCAGGATTTTTTCGCGCACCTCGCCCGATTTGAAAAACGAGGCGAGCTCGGAGAGTATTTCGAGCTGCCGCGCGATGTCGGCGTCTTCGCGGGAGACTAACAGTATTACGATATTTACCGCCGCGTTGCGCGCCGCGTCGTAGTTTATGCCGTTTATGCTGCGGCCCACTACTATCGCGAATTCGTTTTTGATGGCGCAGCCTCTGGCGTGCGGCAGTGCCACGCCGTTGCCTATGAACGTAGACGCGCTCTCTTCGCGCTTGAGTATCTCTTCGACAATCAGCTTTTGGCGCCCCACGTCTGCCGACTTGCACAGCGCGGTGGCCAGCTCCTTGAACGAGCCGGTTTTGTCGTCGGATACGATGTCGATTACGTTTGGCGTTATTAAATAGTTTTCGAATCCTGTCATGCCGCAGGTTCCTCCGCGTCAACAGCCGCCGCAAAGTATTCTATTAAGTGACGCTTGCGGACACTCACTTTGCCCTCGCCTTTTTCTGTCGTTATCGCTTTGAGTTTTACTAATTGTTTGATGCCGGCCTGTACGATCTCATGCGGCGTCATGGAGTTCAGCGTCTTGCAGTTGCGCCCGCTCCCGGCGAGGCTTTTTTTCCGCGTTTCAGCGTATGACTCAAGGTGCGCTGTGCCTATGCCTTCTCCGCCCTCTTTTATTATTGACGATACAACATGCACGGGCAGTATGCGGAAGATGGACACGAACTGTTTGCGCATATGTTCGCCAACTATGTCAAGCGACGCGCGGTGCGCGGCGAACTCGTCTCTGGCGCCCTGCACGCGGTTTGCTGCCAGGTCGACAAGCGCCCGGACCGGCACGGGGGCCGCGTAGTCCATGTATGCCGCGCCGTACCTGCCGCGGCGCTTGAAGAACATGAACGGTCCAAACGCCAGTATATCGGCGCCGAAGTAGTATATCGCGCCAACAAACCGCCTGACAATGTTGTTGGACTTCTTGCGCCGGTTTTTGCCCTTGAGCAGCATCGGGAAGTGGGGCGCGTCCGGCGGGCATTCGTACGATACGGCCGCCGGCAGCAGGTAAACGTCCCTGTCGGGGTTGGCAGCCTGCAGCATGAGCGCGGCGTTGAGTATACCCCCGCGTATGTCGAGCATGGCGCCGGTGTAGCTGCGCCCGCCCTCGGGGAAGACGAGCACCGCGTCGCCGTTATCAAGCATGGCAACGACCTGCTTGCAGAGGTTGCGCACGTAGTTGCGGTCGAAGCCGGCGTCGCGCGACACCGAGAACGCCCCGAACGCCAGAAATTTCGGCCCGATCCACGGCAGTTTGGTCAGGTTGTCGCCCGCGGCGAAACGCAGGTTCCGAAAGCCCATCCTCACGAAGTAGGAGCCCACGAGGAAGTAGTCCACGTGGCTGCGGTGCGTGCTCACGAACATAAGCGGCGATTCCTGTATCTTCGCCGGGTCGAGCGGCGGGCCCTCTACGTACACCTTCGTGAACACCTTTTCGAGATGGGCGATAACGCCGCCTATGACGTTCGCTACCTCATCGTGATACTCTTTTCCGCTCTCCGCGCCCTGATTTTTGGATTTCTTGCTCAAAACGTTCTGCCCCGATATTGGTTTAAAATCGTATCTCCCGATGCCCGGAGCCGCCTCGCCCGCACAGCCCGAACGTCATACATTAGCAAAAATATATCGCGGCGATGTATTTTTACAAATATGGAAAATACTGCATTGCCGGCGGNGGAGCAAATCCGCGCGGTCCGCAACAAAATACGTGTCGCCCTCAAGCACGAGGAGCGCAAGCTCGACAAGCAGAGGGCCGAGGCGAAGGAGGCGGGCCAGTGCGTAAGGTACGGGCAGATAGCCGACTCGCTCATGGCCGCCCCGGCGGCCGCCCCACGCGGCACGGTCCGGGCCGAGGTTATAAACGTTCACACCGAACAGGTTGAGGAGGTCGCCATAAACCCCGCCTTCGACGCCGTAGAAAACGCCGAACTGCTCTACAAAAAAGCCCGCAAGGGGAAACGGGGGCGCGATATAGCCTTAGACAAGGTGGCGGAGACCGAGGGGCGGATTGGCCGGCTGTCGGCTATTATAATAGGAATAGATGAACTCACGGCCCAAAAGCGCCCGGAGGAGCTGACGGACGTTGACGTTGAGCGCGCTGCGGAAATAGCCGCAGAGTTCCTGCCGGAGGACAGGGCCGCCGCCGGCAGGGGCAAGGCCGCCGAGCCGCCCGTCCCCTACAAAAAGTACGTCATAGACGGCTGGGAGGTCTACCTCGGCAAAAACAGCGCCCAGAACGACGAGCTCTCCACCCGATTCGCCAAACCCTCCGACATATGGCTCCACGTGGCCGCGCACGCCGGCAGCCATGTCATCATCCGCCACAGGAAAAACACCGACAACCCGCCGAAAACGGTTATAGAGAAGGCGGCGTCGCTCGCCGTATGGTTCTCGAAGGCCAAACACACCTCCTACGCCGAGGTCCACGTAACCGAGGCCCGCTTTGTAAGAAAACGCCGCCACGCCCCCCCGGGGGAGGTCATCGCCGAACGGTGCAAAACGGTGCGGGTGGAGCCTAAGGACCCCAAAACGCTGTTCGGTGAAGTTTGAAGCGCGGGGCCCCGGAGTACTGCCCTTAATTCGTTATTAAAAAAAATTAACAAATTTATCCCACTTTATTGCGTAAATGTTTATATTAATATTATGTATGGAATATTGGGTCCGTCAGGCCCCGCAAATGCCCGGTTTTGAAAAAAAATTCTGTACAGAGTAACAAAATGAGCCGCCTCAGGGATTTATTATATATGGGCGGCGTCTGAGGGGGGCCTGTGCTGTCTGCGCGGGTAGGGGTTGTTCTGCGGCGTCAAAGATCTTTTTACCTATATATTAATGAATAGGGGAGAACCGATGAAATCAGTCAAAACCCTTAAAATCGCCGTTTTTGCGGCGGTTGCGGTTATTGCCGGCGGCGCTTGGGCCCAAAACCCCAATTTGCCGAATACAATCAACGTACCGGTGACGTATTACGACTTCCGGTCCGACAGGTCGAACCCGGAGTTCGAGCAGCCGCACGACAGCAGAATTCAGACCTACGGCCAGACCGGGCTGCGCACGGGCATGGTGGCCGAGCGGTTAGACGCCGACAACAAGCCCCAAATCGGGCCGCGCCCTTACCGCAACTACGGTATCGCGCACTGGTTCCGCGACTGGAGCACATATATGACGGGCCGGTACTCGCGTGGCACAAACATAGCGCCGAGCTACACGCCTACCCCCGGCATCCGCCAACGCTACGACAACGAGTGGGGTGCCAATGTCGTCTACAACGGCGATATCAATGTCGGGCACGATACGTCGTTCAAGAACATTGTAATCCGCGACGAGCTGGTGTTTCAGCTTTCCAACGCCGCTACCGGCATGTACGAGTTCGCCCGGCGCAGCGGGAGCGGCGGCCAGCCGTTCTTCCCGCTCAATAACCGCGGTTTCGGCAACGAGTGGCGTTCGTCGGTTGAGGGCGGCGCCGCCCCCAACAACTACTCGTTCACCATGGAACTGGAGTTCGGTTTTCAGGTCAGGGCCGATATGGTGTTCAACTTCGCGGGGGACGACGATGTCTGGGTGTTCATAAACGACCGGTTAGTGCTTGATCTTGGCGGCATCCACGAGGAGATTTCCGGCAGTTTCAATTTGAACGATTTCAGCTCATGGCTGCCCACCGGGCAGAACGCCACGCTGCGCATATTCTACGCCGAGCGCCATTCCGATGGCTCAAATATCCGTATTCAGACCAACATTATAGCCCCGCCCTCGTCCATAGGCATCAGCACGTCGGGCAACAGCGGCGGAAACGTTCTGCAGCCGGGGCAGTCTATTGAGAAGCCCGCCGACGAATCGCGTACGCTCTACAGCGTGGTCTACGACGAGAACGGGCTGGTGCTGGTCCCCGGCGTGGACTATAACTGCGACCACGTTACCTGGGTTATCAACAACCGTGAAGTGGGCCGCGGCTGCGCGTTTGTAGTTGCCGACTCGGTGGCGGGGGCGCTCAATATCACGGTTACCTACAACAACCGCGTAGACCCGCCGGTAAACAGGAACGCCACGGTCAACGTCAAGGCGCTACGGCCGGCGTCCATACACATACAGCGCTCCGATGCCGCCAAAGACCCGCTTACAGACAGGAATTTCAGCGACAATATCTACTTTGCCCCGGGCGAGGAGCGGACCGACGTATACGCGGTGCTTTACGACAGGTACGGCAACAAAGTGGGTATGGCCGACCGCTATGGCACGCAAAACAGCGCCAACGACTGGTGGAGCGACGGGGCCGCAGTGTGGACCAGTATGGATCCCGAAGTCGCCACAGTGAACCCCAACATCGGTTCGCGCGTACTCGTTACCAAGGAGGCCATGGGCGCGGGTACTGAGGGCCTGATGGTGGTAGTTTACGAGGCATGCCAGATGCTGGGCGGCAGCCGGAACTGCATTACCCTCACCGATACCGTGGGCGTGGGCAGCAGAAGTACCGGCGCAATAACCGTGGGCCCCAACCCGTTTACACCGGGCAGGACGCAAATAAGCGAAATCTACAAAAACNCCCCCGAAGTGCTGAGGTTCTACGACAGGGTGATTAGAAACACCGGCGGCGGCACCGGCAGGGGAATACTCATAGCCGTAGACGCTCCCGCGCCCATTGTGCCGGGGCCCGGCACTGGCGGGTCCACCGGCGATCTGCCGCACGGCAAAATAATAATCTACGACGCTGTGGGCAACGTGGTACGGCGCGACGCACTGTATCAGGCCGGAGCCAGAAGTTCATACGGCTACGTATGGGACGGCAAGAACACGAACGGCAGATATGTTGGCCCGGGCACATACCTTGTGCGCATAAGCGGGAGGGATACCGATGGAAAGGCAATCTCGGTACAGAGAAAAATAGGCGTTACAAAGTAACAGTTCCGGGTGCTTGAGGGATTTATATATATAGGGGGGCGGGCCTTAAACCCGCCCGGCAGTGCCGAATAGCAAAAAAAATGTTGTATTGTGGGCGCCATTATGTTATATTCATATAATATGGCGCTGTTTTGGAAATTATAATGCGCCGGCCGCGGGGGTGGCGCTTTAACGATAGCAATTAATGACTTTAACGATAGCAATTAATGAAATGAAGGGAGCTTTTGTTATGTCAGCCAAACGTTTGAGTTTGAGTGTAATGATTTTGTTGGCGCTCTTTGTCGGGACGGGGTTCGCCCAGACAATTTATGTAGCTCAGTGCGCCGGCAGCGCGAATTGCGACGAGCGCGCGCAGTACAAGACCATTCAGGAAGCCGTGAACAGGGCGCAGCCGGGCTGGGTCATCCAGATACTCGATACCGAGATCTACAATGAGCAGGTAACGATCGACGGGCGGGAAACCTCCCCGTGGACCGCCGCGCACCACCACGGCGTAGCCGTGGTCGGCGGCAAGAACGGCATAACCCTCAGATACGTGCCGCCGGCGGGATCCACGCCAAACGGGAATTGGGCGCGCCCTACGATACGGCATCGGGATATTCAGAACACGAGCCCCAGATCAAGGACGGAGGCCCAAAACCCCGGCGAAGTTCCCGGGACATCCGGCAACTTCGAGACGTCCGGTGCACTGCGCATATTGTCCGCCAGAAATGTCACCATAGACGGCCTTGCGGTTGACGGCGTCAGCGCGTTCCCCTTCGGCGCTGACGGCGTATGGTGCCCGCCGGCCGGCGGCAATTGCCACCCGCTGTTCCACGGCAACGCGGCTATAACTCTGGCAGTATCCGGCGGCACGATTATCAAGAACTGCGACATCAAGGGCGGGTACTTCGGCATAAACGTCAAAGACAGGAACACGGGCGGTGTATACGGCAACCCCAACCCTGCCGACAACGACGTTACAGTGCCGCTCTCGGGCTTCGGCACCGTGGGCAACCACCTCTTCGAGTACAACCGCATCCACAACAACTCCGTAGCCGTATTCTTCGAATCGGCATGGGACTTGGGGTCTACCGTGCGCTACAACCTTATTTACAGCAACAAGCACACCACCCTGCCCACCATTGAGCCGAACAACCAGAGCGCGGGCGCGTTCCTGTTCAAGGATATGTACCTCACGCCCATCGCCATTTATAACAATACGCTGTACGACAACACCGGCAATTTTCTGGGCAACTGGCAGATAGGCGGCCAGCACCTTATATTCAACAATATTTTCAGCCGGTCCAGGCCGTCCGACAACCCGTCCCCGTATATGGTCATAGACGCCCGGTACCCCAACCGGATGCACAACTCGGTGTTCTCGGCCAATATAGACATATCCATACAGTGTCAGGACAACTTTAACTGCAGCAACGACTTCGCCCCCAACGGCTGTTTTGTGAACGACGTGAGGCTTGAGGGGTTCACCAACCCCACCAAAGGGTCTGCGGCGCTTAGGGTGTGTAATAACGGCACGCCCACCGGCCAGACGCAGTCTACGCAGCTTACGCAGCCCGGTGCGTCTATTCCGGGCGCTGAGGGCGCAATACCGAACTTCCCCGCAGGCGCCAATGTGCGCTGGCTTCAGACCGAGGGCGGCCGGGTTCAGCAGGGCAGCACTACCGTAACGCCGCACCCGAGCCTTCCGCCGCTGTTCCTTTCGGTCGACCCGGCCAACGCCAACTTTCTGGTGCCCGACTGGAACCACCCGTATGTAGTGAGCTACATAAAGAATCAGGGTTGGGTGGATATAGGCGTCCGTAACTCCGACGGCTCTATCGCCGATCTCGGCGCCATACCCTCTACCGGCAGGCAGCAGACCACTCTTACGAGAATAGTTCCCGTGAACGTCGTGCTCATAAGCGGCGGCACCGCCCGCGCCGATGTCAGGATAGAGGCCATTAACGGCGGGGAGATAAACAACCCCACTATCAGTTTCCTGCGCTGGATCGCCCCCCTCCCAGAAAACAACGTTTCGGGCAAGGATTGGGCGAACAATTTCGACATAGTGCCGGCCACATCTATTCGTGACCTCACGTCGCAGGCGCGCGGCACTGCGGTAACCTACGGCCGCCACCAGTTCTCTTTCAATTTGGGCAACGCTGCGGTTCCCAAATACGGTTTCTTTGAGGTGGTAATATCGGGTACCGACGCCAACGGCAACGCAGTTACGTCGGACGTCGCTTTCCTGCCCTACCGCGAGCTCACGCACTTCCTCGACATTGAGGTTCACGCTTTAACCGGCACCATAGGTTCCGGTACCCGGCTTACCGAGGTGAAGGCCGGCGAAGTCGTGCGGCTGCGTGTGTCGGCGCGGGAAGGCAATGCCGCGTTCCCCCATAATGTCAATGAGATAACCTATTCTTTGTCCGACGTTACGACGAATATGCTCTGCGTGGGCGGCCAGTGTCCCGCCCCCATAAGCGACAGGCCGCTTACTTATGACACCGATGTGGAGCGCAACAGGACATATCAGGTCGTATTTACCAAGGCCGGCCTTGAGACGATAATGGGCGCGGGGCTATACGTATCGGGGAGCAACCGGTTGTCTTTACTCGGCATTACCGATATTCTCGTAAGGCCGGGCGACCCCGAGAAGCTGGAGTGGAAAAACCCGGTTCCCAAGGCCAGTTTGGGCGGGGGCCTGCCGCAGATCATAAACCGCGGCGCGAACCTTGAGGTTACTGTAGAGGTGCAGGACAAGTTCGGCAACGCGGTTGATGTGGCCACGCAGGTGAATATTGTCTCCAACGACGCGGCCATCGGCGACGCGGGCGCTCCGGGAGCCATAGCTACCAAGAATGTCATGACCAGCGCTGCGACCGGCCTTGCCACGTTTAACGCGGTTGTAACCAACGGCGTTGTGGGCCAGACATTCGACATGACCGCGACGCTGGCCTTAAACGGCGCGACCGATGTGGGCTCGCTCAGGATAGGCCGTACGCTTGATATGCTTCAGGTGTTTTATGCCGACACCGGTTCCGGCTCGGCGTGGCGCAGTTACTACGACCCTACGGCCGAGATAACTGGCCAGTCGGGCCAGTGGTTCCAGATAACCGTGAAGGCGGTTTCGCCGGATACGGTGATAAGCACCAAGAACGGCTGTGTATTTGTGGAACCTCCTCAGGGTATTATTTTCTCCGCCACGCAGGGCGGCGCGGAGGCTACCACGTTCCCTATGACTGCCGGTGTTGCGAGGTTTTGGGTGAGTTCCGCTCCGGGTCTTGCGACAGACATTACCGACGCCTGTCTTGACGTGTACATGAGGCAGGCCGACTGCAGCACGCAGGATAACGGCATACAGCCCGGTAACCGTTGCGGCATATCGTTTATCAAGCCCACTACCTCCGTCCTCAACGCGGTTGTGTTCGGCGACGGCCAGGGGCGGCCCGACACGGTGTATGTCCGTTTCAGCCTTGATGCCGGCGCGAGCTACCTTAACGGGACGGTAGATATGCCCGACTCGGTGCTGCTCAAGTGGCCGACGGTTGCCGATCCCGGCGTAATGGCCAGGGGTTCCCGGATCACGGCGGTGAACGATTCTACGTTGCGGGTGGATTTCCGCGAACTGAATACGTCTTTGGGCACCCCGCTCCCCACCGGGCATACCAGTATTGCCTCCGGCAGCCTTGGTCTGGTAACGCTCTATGGCGGCGTTGAAGGCTCGGCGTCTGTGTCTGATCTGTTTACGACGCTCGACGGCGTGGGTCCTGTTATAGCCGATTCGAGGGAGATGATTTCCGGCAGGAGGAGCCCGGAGATTGTTGAGAACCTGAACCCGGGCGTTACGGCCGACACGATCATCCTCCAGCTGTCGGAGCAGATATTTGACGAAGACGCGTTTGTGGGCGGCTCGTCTATCTTCTACTCGCAGGCATTGGATCCTCCTGAGCCTGCCACGGGCGGTACGCCGCTCAATATCGCCGCTGCGGTTGTAGACATTTTAGGCGGCGGGTTCAAGCTGGTGCTGGCTCCTAATTCGCCTGTTCCGGCCGTGGGCAACTGGATACGCATAAACCCGGCATCGAGCCTCAGGGACATAGCGGCCAACGCGTCGCACGGCCACGCGAGCAACGCCGCGCACATGAACAACCGCTGGGTGCAGGTGAGGGAGAGGGCTACCCCGCCGGATATCGTGAGCGCCTACTACACGAGCAACGACGCTATAGGTTTTGTTGACTACGCCTACATAACGTTCAACAAAGAGGTGCGTCCGCTTGAATGGTTCACCGACGGCTCCATCAGGTTCCAGTTTACCGGCTCCACAAACGCGGATAATGTTGCGGTGGGGGCGGATCCGGGCCGGTTCCTTGAGCTTGTAAACGGCGAGCCTAACGTTTTAAGGGTTGACCTGAGTTTCTTCCCCGGCCTTAACAGGGGCATTATGACCGGCGGCGGCATGAACGTAACGGTCGGTTTCTCCCCGTCGCTTGCCGACTGGGTGCCGCTTACCGCTCAGGTTGTGGACAGGGCCAGTCCGGTGCTTGCCGATACGGTGCTGCTCAAGATAGGAGCCGCCGGTACGGACGGTGCGCCGGATGCCCCCGATACCCTGGTGATTGTATACAGCGAGGCGCTCTCTACCGGGGCGTTGAGTTTGAACCAACCGGTTATAATCCAGAAACTGGGCGGCAGGGAGATTCCCGTAACCCTTGGGGAACCGGTGGTATCACTCGTATCCGGCACCTCGTTCCAAAGGGTGACGTACGTGATAACTACGCCTATAAACCCGGATGACTTCCCGGTAACCGGCGATAGGGTTTTCATCAACCCGCTGGCGGGTTTGGCCGACGGGGNAACGCCGCCCAACGTTCAGGAAAGTCAGAACAACCTGCGCCAGCCGCTCAAAGTAGAGCGCGGGCCGCTCAAGTGGGGCGTAACGATAACCAATAACCCGTATATGCCCGGCCACAGCGACGCATCAAGGGTAACGCTGTCGCCAAACGTCAAGGGCGGGAAGGTGGAGATCACCGCCCACATCAGGCTCTACAACAACATGGGTAACGTCGTCGTAGACACGCTGTTGGAGAAGGTTGACAACGTTGTGAACTGGACTTGGGACGGGTACAACCGCAAGGGCCGCCAGGCGGGCACCGGCACGTACCTGATGAGGGCCACATGCAACGCGATAGTGTTCGGCGCCGACCTCGTAACGGAGGAGAGGCGGGAGCGGTACACGGTGCAGAGGTCTATGGGCGTTGTGCGCGGAAAGAAGTAAGTTACGCGGGCGGGNGCGTCCGCCCGCTTTTTAAAGCTGTGAACCGTCAAAAGGGGCGGACCAAAGCGTCCGTCCCTTTTTTGTAATCTCTTATTAACAAAAGTCTTGCGTTTTTGATGGAAATTACATATATTATATATACTGTACTATTACTTTAACCGAAATAATACCGGTTTACGGAGGTTATGCCCTATGTCGTTCAAGCGTTTAAGCCTGTTAATCGCCGTAGTAATGTTCTCCGGCGCGGCCTTTGCCCAGCAGCGGCCCGCCGATCTCACCGTCTCCAAAGCCCAGCCGTCCGACAACTTCGACGGCGGTATGTTCCGCACCATACAGGCCGCGGTGAACGCCGCGAAACCGGGGCAGATTATAGAAATTCTCGACAGCGAGGTGTACGAGGAGCAGGTGACCATCGACGGCCGCGGGGAGTGGGACGAAAATAGCGTATGGACCGGCGTGAAAGGCGGCAAGAACGGGATCACCATCCGGTCGAGCAACCCTACGAGGCTCGACAGCAGGCCGACTATCAGGTTCAGGGATACGCAGAACCGCAGCCCGAGGACTTACGCGGAATCCAGGACGGACGGCGAGCTGCCGGGGTCGTCCGGCAACTTTGAAACATGCGGCGCGCTGCGAATCATACGCGCGCAGGGCGTTACGATCGACGGCATCATAGTTGACGGCGGCGGCGCGGCGCCGTTTGGGTGGACGGCGATTTGGGATAACCAGCACCCGCTTTTCCACGGCAACGCCGCTATTACGCTGGTTGTCGCCAGCGGCGCGGTTATCAGGAACTGCGAGATGAAGAACGCCTATTTCGGCGTGAACGTAAAGGACAGGAACACGGGCGGTGTGTTCGGCAACCCCAATCCCGCCGACAATGACAACACAGTTCCCCTTTCCGGGTTCGGCAAGGTGGGCAGCCACCTTATAGAGTACAACAGGGTTAACGGCAACTCGGTGGCGTTTTTCTTTGAGTCCGCGTGGGACCTGGGGTCTACCATCCGCTACAACCTGATTTACGACAACTTCCATACTGCGGCTACTTTGACTGCCCTCAGGGATTTGGGAGGCGATATTACCTCCGGCGCTGCCGACAATATACCGGGTAATCAGGTAAGCGGGGCGTTTTTGTTTAAGGATATGGTGTATACGCCTGTCGCTATTTACAACAATACGCTCTACAACAACACGGGGACCTTTTTCGCAAACTGGAAAGTCAGCACGCCGCACCTTATATTCAACAATATATTCAGCAAGCCCTACTATGCCATAGGTACGGCGCAAAACGCGAAACCCAATTACCTGAACGGCATGGGCATAGACCACGCGTTCCCATTCAGGATGAACAACTGCCTGTTTTCGGCCTCCGACCAGATACAGTCCGATAATGTGTATGTTTCGGCCTGCCGCAACACCACCATTGAGCCTCAGATTCACGGGCAGCAGATACCCGGCATTACCCGCGTGAGCGTGCATTATCAGTTTACCGCAATTACCGGCCAGGACATTACCAGCCAGATTACGTGTTTGCCGCCTATTCAGGATATGACCGTCAGCACTACCGGTTTTGTACTTCCCGGCGCGCCGCTTACCAGCGCGCAGATTACGGCGGATAAGGGTTTGCGCTGGCTTGAGACCGTGGCCACGACGGGGATCAGAGTTACTGAAGACCTGTTTGTGTCTACCAGCCCCGCGTCGCCCGATTTTTTGAGGCCCAAGTGGGATCATCAGAATGTTATCAGTTATATAAAGAACAGGGGCTGGGATGCCGCGGGCATCCGCAACTCCGACGGGCAGATAGCCGACATCGGCGCTATACCGTCTACAGGCCGTCAGCCGGCGACCGTGGCCCGCATAAAGCCGTCCAATGTAGTGCTCATAACCGGGACTACGGCCGACGCTAGTTTCTACATTACGCTTGATCAGGGCCAGCTCAACAATCCACGCATAAAGTTCCTGCGCTGGGTGTCTCCGCTGCCGGTAGTTACCGACAACTGGGGTTCCTCCGCGCCCATAGTGCCGTCCGCGTCTGTTATAACGGTGCAGCCGCCCGCGAATTACCAGCTTAGCGTGGGCGGGAACAACACGCTGCGGTTCACGGTTCCGCCTGTTGCGACCGGGCCGGCACAGACGTACGGTTTCTTCGAGATGGTAATAGAGGGCACCGACGCCAGCGGCAATCAGGTAACTACCGACGTAGGTTTTTTGCCGTACCGTACGCTCTCGCACTTTCTCGACATTGAGGTTCACGCTTTAACCGGCACCATAGGCTCCAATACCCGGCTTACCGAGGTGAGGGCGGGCGACACCGTGCGGCTGCGTGTATCGGCGCGGGAAAACAACAGCGCGTTTCCCTACAATATCAATGAGATAGATTATTCTTTAGTGTCCGACGCTACGGCGGCAATGCTCTGTGTGGGCGGCCAGTGTCCCGCCCCCATAAGCGGCAGGCCGCTTACCTATGACACCAATGTGGAGCGCAACAGGACATATCAGGTCGTATTCACCAAGGCCGGCGAGGAGACCATAAGGGGGGCGGGGCTTTACGTATCGGGTACCGGCAACAGCCAGCAGCGCTTGTCGTTCCTAGGCATTACCGACATTACCGTAAGGCCGGGTAAGGCCGAAAACATTGTGTTCAAGGCGCCTATTCCCAAGGCCCAGCTCCCGCCGGGCGCGCTTCCGCAGGTTATAAACCGCGGCTCGGACTTTGAAGTTTTGATTGAGGTGCAGGACAGGTTCGGCAACGCGGTAGATACTGCGGTGCGTGTGGATATTGTTTCTAACAACACGGATATAGGCGATGCTGGCGCTCCCGGAGCCATAGCTACCAAGAACGTCATGACCAGCACCGCGACCGGCCTTGCCACGTTTAACGCGCGTGTAACAAACGGTGTTCCCGGCCAGACATTCGACATGACGGCGACGCTTGCCTTAAACAACAAGACCGATGTAGGCGCCCTTCGTGTAGGCCGAACGCTTGATATGCTGCAGGTGTTTTACTCCGATACCGGTTCCGGCGGCGCGGCGTGGCGCGACTACTACCGTCCCGAGTCTACCATAAACGGCGCGACGGGCCAGTGGTTCAGGGTGACCGTAAAAGCGGTTTCGCCGGACACGGTGATAAATTCGAAGAACGGCTGCGTGCGGGTGGAGTCTGACATGGGCATAGTGATGTCCGCCGAACCCGACGGCGTCCCGGCGACCACGTTTGCCATGACGAACGGCGTGGCGAAGTTTTGGGTGAGTGCGGCGCCCGGGCTTATGGCCGACATTGCCGATGCCTGCCTTGATGTCTATATGATGCAGACGGACTGCAGTACGCAGGACAACGGCATACAGTCCGGCAACCGGTGCGGCATATCGTTTATCAGGCCTGTTACTTCCATACACAACGCGGTTGTATTCGGCAACGGTTTGGGTCGTCCCGACTCTGTGTACGTCCGTTTCGCGATTGATCCCGGCGCGGGTTTCGTAACCGGGAGCGGCGTGCTGCCCGATTCGGCGATGCTCAAGTGGCCGACGGTCCGTGACGACGGCGTTCTCGCGAGGGGGGCTCGGATTTCTGCGGTTAACGATACTACCATTAAGATTGATTTCGCCGGTATAAACACGGCGATTGGCAACTCGTTGCCGATGGGGTATACCGATATTCCCACCGGCAACGCCAGTATGGGTCTTGTTACGCTCTACGGCGGCTCGGAGGGCCCCACGTCGGTGGCCGACCTGTTTGAGGTGCTCGACGGCATTGGCCCCGTTATAGCCAGCACGGATGACTATATTGCGGGCCGGATAAGCCCGATGATAGTGGAAAATCTGAATCCCGGAGTTACGCCCGACACGCTTATTCTCCAGTTGTCTGAGCAGATATTTGACGAGATAGATTTTGTTGGGCAGACATCGGTGCTGTATACTAATGAGGCGAACCCGCCAAACGACAACAGCGCGACCGGCGGTACGCAGTTGAATGTTACCGTCGCGCTGGTTGACATATCCGGCGGCGGTTACAAGCTGGTGCTTGCCCCCGGGTCTGCCGCGCCGGCGGTTGGAGGCTGGGTAAGGCTCAACTCGGCGTCTAACGTAAGGGATGTCGCGGCTGTCGCCCGGCATAACCATCAAAGCAACGCCCCCCACCCGAACAGCCGTTGGGTGAAGGTTGAGGAGAAGCCGGTTCCGCCCGATATTGTGCGGGCCTGGTACACGGCCAACGTTGAGACCGGCAAGTTGGATTACGCCTATATAACGTTCAATAAGAGTCCGAACCTGAGCACGTGGTTTTCCGGCGGCTACTTCAAATTCAACAGCGACTCGCTCGCTGTGGGTGCGAACACGTCCGCGCTGGTGCTGATGGACGATGGGGTTACGTTGCGAATTGACCTGAGCGTGGCGCACCCGAGTTCGCAGAGGGCGGTTATGACGGGCGGCGGCATGAGCGTAACGGTGGGTTTCACCCCGGCTTTCGGGTGGATGCCGCTCAACACACCCGTAATAGACAGGGCCAAGCCGGTTTTGGCCGACACGGTGGTTTTGAAGATAGGCGCCGTAGACGCGAAAGACACGCTGATTGTGGTGTACAGCGAGGCGCTCTCCGAAGCGGCGTTGCGCTCCAATTCTCGGCCGGTGATAATAATAGGCGGCGTAACCCTGATCCTCAAAGACCCTGTTGTGTCCAACGTCAGCGGCACTTCCTACATGAGGGTAACGTACGTAATAGACGAGGATATTTCGGTTGAGAACTTCCCGACCACCGGCGATCAGGTTTACATCAACCCCGACGCGGGCCTTGTGGATATGTCGACGGAGCCCAACACGCAGGACGATCCGGCCAACCGCAGGGTTACGCTGAAGGTTGAGCGCGGAAGCCTGAAGTGGGATGTGATTATAACGAGCAACCCGCTATGGGGCGGCAACGGCAACCGGTCGACGGTAACGCTGTCGCCGAACGCCAAGGGCGCGAAAGTGGAGATTACCGCCAAGATCAGGCTCTACAACAACATGGGCAATGTGGTGATAGACACCGTGTTTAACAAGGTTAATGATATGGTGGAGTGGGCGTGGGACGGCCACAACCGCAGAGGTCGCATGGTCGGGACCGGCACATATCTGTTCAAGGCCGTATGCGACGCGGTAATTTACGGCGCGGATGGCATGACGGTGGAGAAGAGAGAGCGGTATACCGTAACAAAGCCTATGGGTTTTGTTCGCGGCAAGCGGTAGGGGCGCGATTTATCGCGCCCGTGCGTGTATGCGCGGAGAAATGGTAATTTTACGTTTATTTTGAGGATATTTGCAATATGGAAAAACTGGCGATAGGCATAGACCTCGGCGGCACGGCTATTAAGGGCGCCATAATAGGCGTGGGCGGCATAGCGGGCGATGTTACGCGCGTTCCCACCGATGCGCACAAGGGCGGGCAGCAGGTTTTGAGCAACATTTTGTCGCTTATAGACGAACTGATAAAGGGGAGCGGCAGGGACGCGTCTTCGTTTGTGGGCGTGGGCATAGGCACCCCCGGTTTTGTGGGGAGCGACGGTACGATTTTGGGCGGCGCCGAGAACCTGCCCGGCTGGAAGGGCACGCAGATATACGCCCCCATAGCGGAGCGTTTCGGGCTTGGCGTTTCTGCGGCGAACGATGTTACGGCGGTAGCTCTTGCGGAACTGATGTTTGGCGCGGGCCGCGGCGTGAAGAACATTGTATGCTTCGCGCTGGGAACGGGCGTGGGCGGCGGCATAGTTACCGACGGAAAGCTCTACAAGGGCACTCACGGCATGGCCGGCGAGATCGGCCACATAGTGGTGGAGACAGACGGCGTACAGTGCACCTGCGGCCAGAAAGGGTGCGTAGAGCGCTACGCCAGCGCCACGGCGATAGTTAACATGGCGGTAGATATGTCCCAGGACGCCAAAGGCGACGACCTGACCCCCTTTGCGGCCGAGGTGCGCAAAAATCCCGCCGACGTAACAAGCAAAATGGTTTACGAATACGTGGCGAAGGCAGACCCCATAGCCATGAAAGTCCACCACAAAGCCTGTAAAATGCTGGGCCGCGCGGTTGGGATAATGATAAACGTCATGTCGCCGGACAGGATCGTGCTGGGCGGCGGGGGGATGATGGCCGGTGACATAATTTTAGACACCGTAAGGTCCTACGCCGCCCGCCACTGCTGGCCCGCAATATTTGAAAGGTGCGAAATCGTCCACGCGCAGATGGGCGAAGATTCGGGCGTTATGGGCGCCGGCGCGCTGGCGTTTGAGGAATTCGGTTGATTTTGACGTTAATATTCCCATGTTTGAACAGCGAATATTAGAGCTACGCGCCATCATCAACCGGTACAACGCCGCCTACTACGGCCGCGCCGAGTCCCTCGTTTCCGACCAGGAGTACGATGCCATTTTCGCCGAACTCGTAACGTTGGAGAAAAACTTCCCGGAGTTCGATTCCCCCGACTCCCCGACGCACAAAATAGGCAGCGATCTTGATACCGTAAAATCGTTCCCCAAGGTCAGGCACAGCGTACCCATGATGAGTATAGACAACACCTACTCCGCCGCCGATGTAACCGACTGGGTAAACCGCGTGGTTAAGGCGCTTGCGGACGAAAAAATCCGCTTTATGGGCGAGCTGAAAATGGACGGCGCGGCAATATCCATCGTTTACGAAAACGGGCGTCTGGCAAGGGCGGTAACGCGGGGCAACGGCGTAATGGGCGACGACGTAACCGCGAATATCCGCACCATAAAATCCATACCGCACACGGTTGATTACAGGGAGGACTTCGAGGTGCGCGGCGAGGTTTTTATGACGTTCGAGGATTTTTCCGTTTTGAACGCCGCGCTGACCGAGGCCGGCCAGAAGCCGATGCAGAACCCAAGGAACACGACTGCGGGTACGCTCAAGCTGCTTGATTCGGAAGAGGTCGCAAAAAGGCGCCTGAGTTTCGCCGCCTATTTTCTGCTGTCCGGCGATAAGGCCAGAACAAAGAGCCTGCACGACAACGTGAAATTCCTCGCCAGGCTCGGATTTCCTGTTGTCAATCACTCCGGTTTGTTGAAGGAGATTGACGGCATACTTGAATTTTGCGCGGAGTGGGAGGCGAAGCGCCACTCGCTGCCGTTTCCCGTTGACGGGGTAGTGGTAAAGGTGGACTCTTTTGACCAGCAGGAGCGGCTTGGGTACACGGCAAAATCCCCGCGCTGGGTGATAGCGTACAAGTATCCGGCGGAGAAGGCGCTTACTGTGGTAGAGGGGATAGATTCTAACGTGGGCCGTACCGGCGTAGTGACCCCCATAGCGCGCCTTCGCCCGGTATTTCTGGCGGGGACGACTATAAAGAACGCGACGCTGCACAACTACGACGAGGTCAGGCGGCTTGACGTGAGGGTGGGCGACACGGTGGAGATAGAGAAGGGCGGGGAGATCATCCCCAAAGTAATAAGGGTAGTTATGGAGGAGCGCCCATCCGGCTGCGCCCCGCTGGAGCTTCCGGGCGAGTGCCCGTCGTGCGGGTCGCCTTTGGCGCGTTTGGACGGCGAGGTGGCCCTGCGCTGCCTGAGCCTCTCCTGCGGCGCCCAGCAGTTCGCCTCGCTCGAACACTTCGCCTCCCGCACCGCTATGGACGTGAGGGGCTTGGGCCCGGCGGTGATAAAGCAGCTGTTGGACGCGGGTATCATCAAAAACGCGGCGGACCTCTACGACCTGACGGCGGATAAAATAAAAGACCTCGACCGTCAGGCCGAAAAATCGGCGGCTAACCTGATTGCCGCGCTGAACGAGTCAAAATCCCGCCCGTTGGACAGGCTGATACACGGTTTGGGGATAAGGATGATAGGGGAGAAGGCGGCCAGGGACCTCTCCGCCTTTGTGGAGGACCTCTCGGACCTCTACGAAATCTCCCCACAGGAGTTAGAAGAGATAGACGGCATAGGCGTGTTAATGGCGCAGAGCGTAAGGCTGTTTTTTGACCGGGCGGAGAACAGGGAAATGGCCGAGAGGCTGCGCGCCGCCGGCCTGAACCTGAAGGGGACAAAGGGGTCGGCCCCGGTATCCGGCAAATTAACCGGCAAAACCTTTGTGCTGACGGGGTCCCTTGAGAAATACACCCGCGAAAAGGCCTCGGACATGATAATGCGCGAGGGCGGCAAGGTAACCTCAAGCGTAAGCAAAAAGACCGACTACGTTTTAGCCGGCGCCGAGGCTGGCTCGAAATTGGACAGGGCCGTATCGTTAGGTATTAAGATAATTAATGAAAATGAATTTGAGGAATTGCTGGGGATGATGTATATTTAATCATATAATCTATCAATCCTGTAAAGGGGGATAATTATGCGTAAAAACCTGCCGTTCCTTTGCATATCGCTGATTTTCACCCTCACATTATTGTCTTCCTCCGCCCGCACCCAGCCGCAAACCTTTGTCTGGGGCAACGTAATGATGGGCGGCGGCGGCTTCGTTTCGGCCATAATAACCTCCAAAACTCAAAAAAATCTGATCTACGCCCGCACCGACGTAGGCGGCGCCTACCGCTGGAACGACTCCGCAAATTCGTGGGTTTCCATAACCGACTGGATAGGTCCGAACGATATGACACTTATGGGCGTAGATGCCCTCGCCCTCGACCCGCAGAACCCCTCCCGCGTTTATATGCTCGCCGGGACCAGCTACTGGAACGACGGCAAGACAATGATTTTGCGCTCAGACAATTACGGCGAGACGTTCGACACAATAAACGTTACCGCGCGCTTCAAAACGAACGGCAACGGCATGGGCCGCCAGAACGGCGAGCGGCTGGCGGTTGACCCGAACAACTCCAACATCCTCTTCTGCGGCACACGCAACGACGGCCTGTGGAGGAGCGCCGACCGCGGTGATACGTGGGCCAAGGTGGCGTCTGCCCCCACGCTTGCCAATGATTTGGGGATTTGCCTTGTGCTGTTCGACGGGAACCATGTTGCCGGCGGCAGTACGTCGCGCATATATATAGGGTTGTCGAGGGATGCCAATAATCTGTATGTGAGCAACGATGCCGGGGCGACATGGGAGCCCATACCGTTTCCGGCGGGGCTGTCGAAGAATTTGATGCCGCAGCGCGCGGTTTTAACGCCGGGCGGGCGTTTTTTGTATGTAGCTGCGGCGGCATACGCGGGCCCTCACGGCAACGGCCCGAGCCGTGGGGCGCTGCTGCGGTACGATACGGGCGCAAAGACGTGGTCTGACGTATCTCCCGAAAACCTGCTCGACGACCCGCCGCACCCCGAGCTTTCCGGCCAGACGCAGTGGGACGCTTACCTTGGCGGCGTCGGCGGCGTTTCCATCAGCCCGGCGGATACGAATTTTATTGTGGCGTCTACCATCAATGCCTGGAAGCCGCAGATTTGGGAGGGCACGGGGGCTAAGGCGTGGGGCGACAAGATTTACGCATCCAAAGACGGCGGCGCGATGTGGACGAGCGTTTTTGGCGACTATGCCGACGGGTACGCGGCGTCCGGCGACGAACCGGCTGCCCTGCTCCACAAGAACGGGTTTAACTGGATAGAGGGCGAATCCATACACTGGGCGGGGAGCATAGAGATCGACCCGTTTGACCCGAAGCGCGTGTTTGTTACGTCGGGTAACGGGATTTATATGGCGGATGATTTCAGGGCGGCGCCCGGCGAGCGGTTCCGTTTCAGCTTTACGGTGTGCGGTATCGAGGAGACGGTGCCGCTTGATCTGGTGAGCATACCCGGCGGGCCGCTTATTACGGTTATTATGGATTATGACGGGTTTGTGCACGACGACATTACGAAGCCGGTGCGCGGCTCGCGGCACAGCCCGCGCATAGGGAACACTTACGGCATAGATTACGCGAAGCTGCGCCCAAGCGTGGTGGTTAAGGTTGGCGGCGACGACAAGCAGGCCACGCACGGAGACTACCGTTTCCCGCTGCACTACTCGCAGGACACGGGCCGTTCGTGGACGCCTTTTGCCGTGCATCCCGGCCCCGGGCAGAACTACGGCGGCGATTTGGCGGTGTCGTCCGACGGGCGGGNGGTTGTTTGGGCCCCGCACGAGCGCGGCGTGCTGCTGCGCACCGCAGACTGGGGCGCGACATGGGAGCAGGCAGCCACAGGGCTGCACCGCAAGGCGTTTCCCAGTGCGGACCCCGTTGACCCGGCGGTCTTTTATGCCTTCGGCAACGGGGTGCACAGGAGCAGCGATACCGGAAAAACGTTTATAAGGGTGGGCGGCCGCGCCGGCATGGACTGGACTAACGATATGCAGGTTACGCCGGGCGTTAAGGGGCATGTGTGGGTGGTGGGGTACGCTTGGGACGGCGTTAACGGCGGGTATCTGGCGCGGTCGGTTGACGGCGGCGAGACATTCCACGATGTTGACCCGGCAAGCGATTCGAAGTACACGCAGCGCGTTCAGCACGCCGAGGCGGTAGGGTTCGGCAGGGCGGCGGAGGGCAAGAGCTATCCGGCCATTTATATTTACGGCACTATAGGCGGTGTGAGGGGGATATGGCAGTCTGTAGACGAGGCCGCGAGCTGGGTGCGTATAGACGATGAGAGGCACGCGTTCGGCGCGCTGGCGAACGGCAATTTCGTGCGCGGCGACATGAACACGTTTGGGGTGGTGTACCGCTCTACTGCGGGGCGCGGTGTCGCGGTCAGAATGCCGTCCGAGTGGTATGAGGGGGCTACTGCGGTTCGCCGTGCGCCTGTCAGGCGCCATGTCTCGCCGCATATAAGGCTGAGGGGGCAGGTATTGACGCTTACGCCGCCGGGCGGGGATGTTTTTACAGTAAGTGTATACGATATGAGGGGCCGGCGGCGGTTTAACCGGGCGTACTCGTCGCCGGCAGTGTTAAAATCGCGCGATATGGTCAGGTCAAAAGGAAGCTATATGGTAACGGTACGCGGGGCCGCCGGGGAAACGGTTTTCAGCGGGAAGCTTACCGTCATCAGGGATTAGGGGATGGATAATCATGCAATTGAAACAAAAAGCCGGTTTTGTTAAGAGCGCCGCGCCGCGCTGCGTAAATACGCGTCGTGCGGTATGTGTGCCGTTTGCGGCGGTGTTATTGTTTATGCTTGCGGCAGCGTTCCCCGTGCGCGCTAACCAGCCTGCGGTTGTGGATTCGCTTTTGTTCACAATACCTTTAGTGGACGACTCCAGCAGCATCTTCTTCGCCAACTGGACCGACGAGCTGCGCAACTCGCTGGCCGGCCCCGTGTTCATGGCCAACCAGACGCTGCTTTTTCATTCGAAGAACGGCTACGCGCTTTACAATATGCACGGCAAGCTGCTTGAGGAGCACTCGCTCATAAAAGATAACGCCCGCGCGATCGCCGCCGGCCGCCCGCCCACGTATCTTGCGTACCCTATAGACGCCGAGACTATAATCTACTACACTGACCACCCGAACAACGACTCGGTGCAGGTCTTCCGCAAGAAGCTGAACAAAAAGGGCGGGCTTGACAGGATCCCCGCCGCCGAGATGGAACTGTACAGGGATATGTTCAGGGGCATAAAAACCTCCGAGCCGCGCAACATTTTCCGCAGCGGCACCACCGAAGACGTAGGCCGTAAGGTATTTTTGCAGCCGCACCTCGCCGGCTTCACGTCGCTTTCCGGCGGCAGCAGATGGTGGAGCTTGGATATGTTTTTCTCGTTTACCTCGCCCATGATAATGGAGACGGAGGGGCGCTTTACCTCGTTTTTTCCCGGCTTGCGCGACAAGGAGAGCGGCGGCAACTGCGATGTGCCAATAAAGCTCATAGAGCCTATAGGCGTTTTCCAGAGGGAGGGGCGCTGGTACTATGTGGGCATTCACACCGTTACCGGCACCAAGGAAGACGAGTATTTTCAGACGGTAGTGCTGTGCGATCAGGCCGGCAACGTGCTCTACTGCAGCCAGATGCTCAAGCAGGAGATATCCGACGCCATACTGCACACACGCATGGAGATAATGACCCACTTTACCGTGCGCCGCCCCGGCAAGCACGTATTCATCCCGGCGGTTGACGCGTTCGGTGATATATTCTACGGCATTATAGCGTGGGAGTGGAAGAAGTTCGAGGTATACAAGCGGAGCTTTGAGCGGTTCCTTCAATCGCCTGTGGCCCCGGCCTTCGGCGACGCTTTTGACCGCGAGAGCCGCCGCAGTTTTTTGCCTATAAAAATAGACTGCTCCGCCGCGTCGCGCCGGGGGATTGTGCCCGAAGTGCTGTATAAGGACGATCAGGGCAAGATGGAGCTGTTAGATACGGAAGGGTTGTCCAAAGACAACTTCTTCGTGATGGTGCACCGCCTGCCCGACGAGGACCTCAAGAGAAAATCATCGCGCGTGGTCCCCACCATGCCGCAGGCCATAGGCGCGATTCAGGACTCCATATCCAAGCTGCAAACCATATGGTGCCCCTACGGCATATCGCTCAACCACGCCGGGCAGGGCGCGCTCTCTAACCTTGATTACGGCTTTGGCGATATCGTCGTCTGCTCGTGGGTGCTTGGGATGAGCAAGGCGAGGAACGTGTATGTGCGCGTGGACCTGGAGGATTGGGCGGAGGTGCTGGTGTTTACTGAGAATGGGCAGTTCATAGAGCGTTTCACGTTTAACAATCAACACTATAAGGACCGCAGGGATGTTGTGGTGCTGTCCGGGACGGGTGCCGACGAAATTTACGAGCGCGACTACGAGGCCGGTTTTAACGTGAAGAAAAAGCAGGCGGCCGGGCACAGGTTTGTGGTATGGAAGAAGGGGACTTTGCCGATACTCTCATCCGTAAAGGAAGCGCCGGGGGCGGGCAAGAAGCAGCCGAAAAAGAAGAAGTAGGTATGGATGACAATTCCGATTTATTATCTACCCTCAACCCCGAACAGCTGACAGCCGTTACCGCCCCGAACAGGGGTTCGCTGCTCGTATTGGCCGGCGCGGGGTGCGGGAAGACGGCGGTGCTTACGCGGCGCATTGTGTTTTTGGCGCGGTCGGGCATAAGCACAAAACGCATATGCGCGCTGACATTCTCCAGAAAGGCTGCGGAGGAGATGGCGCACCGGCTGGAAAAGTTAGACCCCTCATGCGGCGGCGCAAACGCGCCTTTGGTGACGACGTTCCACGCTTTTGCGCTGCGGGTATTGCAGGAGAAGTTTGAGGGAGAGCGCAATTTCGGCAGGATAGGGTTCGACGGAGACGCGCAGCTGCTTGACACGCGGCAGCGTTATGAATTGCTGGCGCAGGTTACTACTGCCGCGACGCGGAGATCGCTGCGTATGGGGTTGACGGAGATAGACAGCGCTTTGAGTTTGCTCTCGTCATTCCGCGAGAAGGCTGTTAAGAAGTGGGAGGACGGGGAGGNATCTATATTAACGCAGATAGAAAATGATTTCTCCGGGCTGCGCCGGGCGCGGGGGCTTTGGGACTTTTCGGATCTGGTGGAGGGGTGCCTCAAACTGTTTAAGGAGCATCCCCATGTAGCAAAAGCGTATGCCGGGCGGTACGACGCTGTCCTCGTTGACGAATTTCAGGACACCAACCCCACGCAGATCGACCTGCTCGACATCATGCTGACATCCGGCGCGACGCTTTACGCGGTGGGGGACGACGATCAGGCGATATACGGCTTCAGGGGCGCGGACATCAGGCCCATAATGAACTTTACGGCAAGGTTTAATGATGCCCGCATAGTCAAGCTGCAAATAAACTACCGCAGCATCCCTGCAATATTGAACTGCGCCAACAGGCTCTGGACGGATAAGCCGGCGGAGTACAGAAAGACATTAGTCNCCGGCCTCGCAGCCCTGCCCACAGGCTGCCGCAAGCCGCAGACCATGCGTTTTGGCACACAGGCGCAGGCGTTGGAGTGGATACTCGGCAAGGCGCGTTTCATCCGGCGAAGGGAGAACATACCCATAAGCGATATGGCGGTGCTGTTCAGGATTAACGACACGCTGACATCCGCCGCGAACCATTATAAGGGGATGGGGCTGCCCGCAGAGGAACAGCCGCAATTTCTGACGATACACGCGAGCAAGGGCCTTGAGTACCCGGTGGTATTTTTGTGCGACCTTGAGGAGGGCGTCTTCCCGCACTACAAGATACCAAAGGAGGCGCGGATAGATTCATGGATGGACCTGCTCAGGGCCGTCGTAAAGCCCAAACCCGGCGTACGCGCGGACGCCTCCTGCGACATTGACGAAGAGCTGCGCCTTTTTTACGTAGGCGTAACGCGCGCCCGGCGTTTCCTGTATTTCGTAACCGTCTCCCAAAAGCCCTTCTACGGCCGCGCTATGAACTTTATCCCGTCGCGGTTTTTGAAGCTGGTAAAATAAAAAAGTTTGTTTCCCGGATTAGTAGGAAAGGTTTTCAGGAATTATGAAAGGTGTACGGTGTTGGCCGCCGGGCATATCATACTGTAAGCATGGGAGTTAGTTCAATGTTCTTCCGGGCGGGGCCGTACCCATTCCCGTATAAAGAATTTTGGGGTTTTGGCAAAAAAGTACTTGCTTTTCCCGCCGGCGCTATATATTTTATAAGATTGTCGTTAATTTTATGGTAAATCCGGCCCCTTTTTCCGGGCGGATAAAAAACAGAAAGGTGTTTGCCGTATTATGAAGAATGCAGGTTTGCGATTCGGCATTGTCATCGCCGTTTTGGCGCTGACGGTATGGTTGCTGGTACCGTCTATTCAGTTTTACGCCCTCTCCGAGGCGGAGCAGGAGAATATCCGCCGCGATACGCCCCACAAGCTCAAGCGTATTCTCAATTTGGGCCTCGACCTGCAGGGCGGCATGCGCCTTGTGCTCGAAATTGACGGCTCCAAGCTCGATGACGACGCCAGAAAAGACGCTATTGACAGGGCGTACGCCATCATCGAAAACCGCATCAACCAGCTCGGCGTAGCGGAGCCCATTCTCCAGAAGCAGGGGCGCGACCGGATTATTGTCGAGCTGCCGGGCATCAAGGACGAGAAGGTGGCCAAGGAGGTTATAGGCAAGACGGCGCAGCTTGAGTTCAATCTGGTGCGCGACGATGCCGACCGCGAGCGCGCGCTGGCTATCATCGAGGCGACCGTGAGCGGCGGCAAGAGCCCTGATGACGAGGCAAAGTCTGCCGAGGCCGCAGAGGCTAAGGATCAGGCTAATCAGGAACTCGCCGACAAGTTGTTCGGTGGCAGCGACACAACTGCGGCCGATTCCGGGTCTGCGCCCGCCGGCGGGGACGATGCGCTGAACGACCCCTTCTCGGCAGCCGGCACTTTCCGTTCGCTGATTGAGATGATGGGCGGCATGACGGTTGTGAAGAATGAGTCCAGAGCGCGGGTAAACGAGATTTTGAGGCGCGACGACGTCCGCCGCGCGCTTGACCGGGCCGGGCTTGGCGGCAACTCTTTTTTGTGGGGTTACGAAGACCTTCCGGCGAGCAACTCGTCCTCGACCTATAAATACCTCTATTATGTGAAATCCGCCCCCGAAATGAAGGGCGACGTCATAAAGAACGCCATGGCCACCATCGACCAGAGCGGCGGCATGAACGCCGGCCGGGCGAAGGTTGACTTTGAGCTGAACGCGGCGGGGGCCAGAAGCTTTACAAGGGTCACGAGCCACAACCTGCACAAACAGCTCTCCATAGTGCTCGACTCCACGGTCTACTCCGCGCCGCGCATCCAGTCGCGCATCTCCGGAGGCCGCGCCGAGATCACCGGCAGTTTTACCATGGAAGAGGCCAAGGCGCTCTCCATTATCCTGCGCGCCGGCGCACTGCCCGCCCCGGTTAATATTATAGAAGAGCGCACCGTAGGCCCGTCGCTCGGCCAGGACGCCATCGAAAAGGGCATACTCGCCATGCTCATAGGTACCGCGCTCATTATCGTGTTCATGATCATCTATTACCAGATAAGCGGCATCATCGTGCTCTTCGCGCTGTTCCTGAATATGCTCATAGTGCTGGCCACAATGGCCGCTTTCGGCGCGACGCTCACGCTCCCCGGCATTGCCGGCCTGATCCTGCTCATAAGCATGGGCACCGACGCCAACGTGCTTATCTTCGAGCGCATAAGGGAGGAACTGGCGCAGGGGCGTACCGTGCGCAGCGCCATAGAGCAGGGTTACCAGAACGCGCTGTCGGCCATTTTAGACGCGAACCTGACCTCCATCGTGGTAGGTTTCATCCTTATGTGGAAAGGCACGGGCCCTATCCGAGGTTTCGCGGTGATCCTCGTTATAGGTATCACGGCGTCGCTTTTCACCGCGCTGTTCGTATCTAAACTTTTGATGACCTCCACTTTCCAGAAGAGGGCGAAGATCAGCATTTGATGCGGTGGGTGTTTATTGGACGTTATGTGTATATGGATTGACATTGTTTTGTCGGGATGGTATGGTGGTATTATTATAGATTGACATCGTTGCGGGGGCGGGTTTAAAAACCGCCTGCGGTGCCGGATAAATAATACCGTACAGATAAACGGTAAAATTTTTTATCAATAATAAAAGGAAAGAAAGATGTTACAGATTTTCAAGAACACGAAGTACGACTTCCTCGGCTATTCAAAGCTCGCTATCGGGCTGTCGCTGGCGTTTATAGGGGCCTCGATCATAATGCTGATTTTGAACGGCGGGTTCAACATGTCGGTTGACTTCGCCGGCGGCACGACGATGCAGATAAAGTTCGATCAGCCGGTGCGCGACCAACTCCCTGCGATCAGGGCCGGCATAGGTGATCAGGGGTTCGGGCAGCCGGAGATCAAGACCATTGGCCTCGCCGACAATAACGAGATACAGATCACGGTGCGCACCCAGCCTGAGGGTGTAGACGTTGAGGGGGCCATACGCTCGGTTCTTGGGTCGGCGCTTGCCGGCAACAACTTTACGGTGCTCAGGGTCGAGAGCGTAGGCCCCAAGATCGGCGGCGAGCTCACGCGCGACGCGGTCATAGCCTCCATATTCGCGCTCTTAGCCATTCTGCTCTATGTCAGCATACGCTTCAAGCCGTCGTTCGCCGTGGCCTCGGTTATCCCGCTGTTCCACGATGTGCTTATAACGCTTGGCATATTCGCCATATTCAGGCTTGAGCTTACTCTGCCGTTTGTAGCCGCGGTGCTTACCATTATCGGTTACTCTCTCAACGATACCATTGTGGTTTTCGACCGCCTGCGCGAAAACTCGAAAAACGGCCTGCGCGGCAGAACGTTCCGCGAGGTGGCCAACGGGAGCATCAACCAGACGCTCTCGCGTACCATCATAACAACCGTTACGTCGCTCTTCTCGCTCGTTGCGCTCTATGTCCTCGGCAGCGACGCCATCAAAGACTTCGCGCTGGCCCTGACGATAGGCGTGGTGGTAGGCACCTACTCCACCCCGTTCATCGCGGTGCCCATCCTTGAGTGGTGGCACAAGAAGTGGCCGATTGTGAAGTAATGGTTGGCGCAGTTATTGTATATTATAATATTTGGAGGTTTTTATGGCGATAAACTTGAAGGATAAAGTAAAGCCTGTTTCATAACATGAAGCCAAAAGCGTCTAACCATAAAATGGAAGACGCTTTTGTTTTCATGGAGATCATAAAAACCGCAGAAAATGATATCTAAAACGGCAGGGNGAGAAAAGCCGGTAACATATATTAATTTATACCTGTTCACTAATTTTTAAGGAGAATTGTTATGCGCCTCAAACCGCTGTCGTTCGCTGTAATGCTTTCGATGCTGTCTCTGAACGCCTTTGCCGCCAAACCCATTTCGCTTGAGGGCGGGTTTGAGGTTACGGTTTTTGACGAGGTCCCCGGCAGGGACATGGGCGTTGAGCTGTTTGAGGGCGGCCCTATGACTAAGGAGCAGCGTCTCGCTTTCATGCCCGGCGGCAAGGCCCCCGCTGCGGTGAATGTCTTTGTGGTTAAGACCCCCGGGAAGACGTACCTTATAGACGCCGGCTTCGGCAACGCCGTAAAGGACAAGAGGGTGGACCCCGCAAGGATTGATGCCGTCCTCATCACGCATGCCCACGGCGACCACATAGGCGGTCTCCTGAAAGAGGACGGGACGGTCAACTTCACCAAACCGGTGTTCATATCAAAAACCGAGAGCGACTACTGGCTTGACCCGAAAACGCAAAACTCCGATCTGCCTAAGAAGGTTGCCAAAGCCTACGAGGGGCGCTACAAAACTTTCGCGTTTGGCGATACCCTCGCCCCCGGCATTGTGGCCATAGGGGCGGAGGGGCATACGCCGGGGCACACGGCGTTTCTGATAGGCACGGGCAAGAAAAAGCTCTTAATTGCCGCCGACTTCCTGCACGCCGCCGCGCTGCAGTTCCCCAATCCCGAAGAGTGCGCGAGCTTTGACGTAGACAGGAAAAAGTCGGTAGAAACCCGCAAAAAGCTGATACAGATGTGCATAGACAACGGATGGCTGATAGGCGGTATGCACATCCCCGGCGGGATAGGTACGGTCAAAAGCAATGGCAAGGGCGGGTTTGAGTTTACTCCGCATAAATAATATATATAGAAATATGTTAATTTTCAATTAATGCGTGGGCGGGTACGGTTATTTGCCGCAGACAAAAAAGTACGCCGCCGCGCCATACATTAATTATATTTGTATCATGGCTGTTACCGCATCTCAGATAGACTTTCTCACGCAACTGACGAAAATCCCCGGACTCGGCCCCAAACGGCGCGCGGCGCTGGAGGCGGTTGGGATCAAAAGCCTTGGGGACCTGCTGTACTATTATCCCGTACGCTATATCGACAGGTCAAAGCGCGTTGACATATGTGAAGCCGGAGGCTTGGGCGACGAGCGCGTAACCGTGCGCGGGGTGGTAGACAGGGCGCGCACGGAGTACTGGGGGCGGGCCAAGTTTCGGGTTACGATTAAGGATGATACCGGCGCTTTAGACGCGTTATGGTATATGCCGGTTATGAAGATTGCGGCGGGGGAGACGCTCTCGCTTACCGGCAAGGTCATCAACAGCAACGGCAGGCTGCTTATGATACATCCGGCGCTCGAAAAGATTACGGAGCAGACCGACTTCAAGCCGGTCATAGCGGTTTACTCAATAAAAGAGTCAATGCGCGACGCGAGCATCACCCAGAAGCTGATTCGCAAGTCTGTTGAGTGGGCGCTTAAAAACACAGGCTGCTATCCCCGCGTACTGCCGGAGGCCGTCGAGAAAAAGCACAGCTTCCCGCCGCTTGACGAGTGCCTGCGTAATATCCATATCCCCGGCGATTTACTGTCGCTTGACAGGTACAGGGAGCGCCTTAAATACGAGGAGCTGTACAGGCTGGCGCTCAACCTGCGCTGGAATAAAAAGAAGTTCGCGCTGCCGGGGTACGCTATGGCGGCGGGGGAGTTGGATAAAAAACTGCGTGAGCTGCTGCCATTTGAGTTGACGGAGCCGCAGGAGAGGGCGGTTAAGATTTTGTACGATGACGCCGCCAGGCCGGAGAGGATGCACAGGCTGCTTCAGGGCGATGTGGGGTCGGGGAAGACAATAACCGCGCTTATGGCGGCGCTGCCCGCGCTTAACAGCGGCCGTCAGGTTGCGTGGATGGCGCCTACGGAGGTTCTCGCGAAGCAGACGAAATCGGTCGTTGAAAATTATCTGGGCCGGCTGGGGATTGGCGTTGAGTACCTCGGCGCCGGAGACATGAGCGGCAGGCAGCGCATACAGAGGGACCTCGCGTCTGGCAGGCTGCGGGCGGTTGTGGGCACGCATGCGCTGTTTATGCCGTCTGTCAAGTTTAAAAATCTGGGAATGGTGGTAATAGACGAGCAGCACAAGTTTGGGGCGGGGCAGAGGCTGAAATTGCAGGAAAAGGGCCCGGCGTCTGATTTTCTGTTGATGTCCGCAACGCCTATCCCCCAGACATTAGCTAAGACATTATATGGGGACCTCGATATAGTGGAAATAACATCAAGGCCGGGCCGCGCGCCGATATCAACACATATTGTCCCGGATAACAAGCGCGCCGGCATGGAGAAGTTTATCCTTGAGCAGGTAACATCCGGCAACCGTGTTTTTTATGTCGTGCCGAGAATTGATCAGCGGGGAGATGATGTTGAGGATGATGACGATGATGATAAATCAGCAAAGAAATCATCCCGCGCCGCCGAAGACAAATCCGCTCCGATATCAATCCGCACGGTCGACGACGCGGCAGATAAACTGATGGCTGGCCCGCTCGCATCAGTCCCTATCCATAAAATACACGGCCGTATGTCTTGCGACGAGCGCGAAGAATCAATCACCGCCTTCCGCAGCGGCCCGCCCGGCGTCCTTGTGGCCACTACCATCGTAGAGGTAGGCGTTGATGTCCCCGACGCCACGGTGATGGTCATAGAAAGCCCGGAGTTTTTCGGCCTCGCGCAGCTGCACCAGATACGGGGGCGCGTTGGGCGGGGGGAGAGGCCGTCGTACTGCTTTTTGCTCCCCGGCGCTAATCAGAACGAGCAGACTGCGGAGCGCCTCAAATTTCTGTGCGGCTGTTCCGACGGCTTCGAGATCGCCGAGTGGGACCTGCGCAGCCGCGGCCCCGGCGACACGGCGGGGTATCGTCAGTCGGGTTGGGACGACCTGCGGGCGGCGGATATTTTGGAGGACGCGGGGATGTTCAGGGAGATTTTGGGCGAAATTGACACAATTTTCGCTCCTGATGCCAAAACTCGCAGTTGACGCATATTACCGCCAATATCCTACCCGTGTAATATGTTTACATAAAATACAAAAAAATTTTGCATGATAATTGCGCAAATATTATATTACTTTGTTCGTAAAACTCATAAGAACCCCGCTTACGGTGCGAGGACGCTGGTTTTGGGGGGCTGTGGGCGCTTTTTTAACGTAAAGGTATCAGATGATTGCTCTTGTTATTGTGTGTTGTCTCTATGTGTTGTGCTCCGCGCTGCTTCTCGGATACGGATTGCAGTGCTACATTCTGACCTGCTTCTTCCTGCGGAAGCGTAAGGGTAAGATCGCGGCCCAGCGCGAAACGATGCAATATTATTACGGGATAGAGGATGACTCCGCGTTCCCCAAGGTGGTAACGCAGCTCCCCATGTACAACGAAAAGACCGTCGCCTCCCGCGTGATAAGGGCCTGCGCGGCGATGGACTACCCGCTCTCCCGCCACGAGATACAGGTCTTAGATGACAGCAACGACGAGACGAAGGGCTACATAGACGAAACCGTCGCCGAACTCCAGGCGCAGGGCGTAAACATCAAAACTATCAGGCGTGCCAGCCGTGCGGGGTTCAAGGCCGGCGCCCTCCAATACGGCCTTGAGCAGACCGACGCCGAGTTTGTGGCAATCTTCGATGCCGATTTCGTACCGCCGGCCGATTTCCTCAAGAAGTCGGTGGCGTTTTTCGTAAACAAGCCTAAGCTCGGTCTCGTGCAGGGCCGCTGGACGCACCTGAACAAGCAGGCGTCCATGATTACGCGCGGGCAGGCCATGGGCATAGACGGCCACTTCATGGTCGAGCAGGCGGCGCGCAGCTGGAACGGCTGGTTCATGAACTTCAACGGCACCGCCGGCATCTTCCGCGTTAGCGCCATACACGCCAGCGGCGGCTGGCAGCACGACACCCTCACGGAAGACATGGACCTCTCCTACCGTATGCAGCTTGCCGGCTGGGAGACCGAGTACGTGCCGGAGCTGGCCGTGCCCGCCGAGATCCCCGAAGACATGAACGCCTTCAAGAACCAGCAGTTCAGGTGGGCCAAGGGCTCCATCCAAACCGCCATGAAGATCATCCCGCTGCTCATAAAGCAGAAGGTGCCCCCGTTCAAGTTCATACAGGCCGTGTTGCACCTGACCCACTACGTTGTCCACCCGCTTATGTTCATGATAGCCGTGCTCACGATGCCTGTGCTCTTCTTCGTGAAAATCACGCTCGCCCCGATGTGGCTCGTCATGGTCATCTCCGGCATGATCCTCGCGACAAGCGGCCCGTCTACCATGTATATGGTCTCCCAGCACTATCTGGGCAACCGCGCGCGCAAGCAGTTCCTGTTTATCCCGGTTATGATGCTCATAGGCACCGGCTTGGCCGTAAACAACTGCAAGGCTGTCCTTGAGGCTGTCCTCAAAATAGAGTCGCCGTTCAACCGCACCCCAAAAAAGGGGGAGGCCAGGGCCAAGGCCGGCTACAAGCCGATAAAAGACATAACCTGCATCGTAGAGATCGCTCTGGCGTTATACTGCTTCATAGGGTTAAAGCTCTTTTTCGGCTACACGAACTTCTTTGTGACCCCGTTTCTGGCGCTCTACGCCTCCGGCTTTCTGTTCGTGGGCATCCTGTCGATAGCCCACTTCCGCCGCCCAGAGTCCATAGACATGAAATTTTTTGGCCGCAAGATTAGCGAGGCCCCGGTGTTCAAGCTGTTGCCGGTGCTGCTGCCGCTGTGCTTTTTGTCGTAAATTACCATTTGCATGTTCCAAATTGAAACGTTTAATTTGCGAATATGTACCATTATAATATATAAATATGTACCCACCCCCAATTTTTACCCCAATTTCGCCCTTTTTCCGGCTGGCACGGGATTTGATATATTAATATCATTCGTTCAAAAAATCATCTATCAATCATCAATAAAAACTTGCAGGAGGTGTATAATGGGAAAGATTATCGGTATAGACCTTGGGACTACCAATTCGTGCGTATCCGTCATGGAGGCGGGTAAGCCGGTGGTTATACCCAACGCCGAGGGCGGGCGCACGTCGCCGTCCATTGTGGCGTTTACCAAAAACGGCGAGCGCCTCGTGGGCGCCATTGCCAAGCGCCAGGCGGTTACGAACCCGGAGAACACCGTTTACTCCATCAAGCGGTTCATGGGCCGGCGCCACAACGAGGTGCAGTCGGAGGAGAAGCGCGTGCCCTACAACGTGGTGGGCGGTGCCGAGGATCCGGTAAAGGTCAAGATCCAAGACCACGACTACTCCCCCCCGGAGATCTCCGCAATGATCCTGCAGTACCTCAAGAAGGCGGCTGAAGACTATTTGGGCGAGCCTGTTACCGAGGCTGTAATTACGGTCCCCGCGTACTTTAACGACGCCCAGCGCCAGGCTACAAAAGACGCCGGCAGGATCGCCGGCCTCGACGTGAAGCGCATTATCAACGAGCCCACTGCGGCGTCGCTGGCCTACGGGCTTGAGAAGAAGAAGAACGAGAAAATCGCGGTGTTCGACCTCGGCGGCGGCACGTTCGACATATCCATCCTCGAAATCGGCGACGGCGTGTTCGAGGTCAAGTCCACAAACGGTGACACGCACTTGGGCGGCGACGATTTTGACGAGGTACTGATCGATTATATAGCCGAGGAGTTCAAGGCCTCCAACGGCATAGACCTGCGCAATGACAAGATGGCGCTGCAGCGGCTGAAAGAGGCGGCGGAGAAGTCAAAGGTTGAACTGTCGTCTGCGATGCAGGCGAACGTGAACTTGCCGTTCATCACGGCGGATTCGAGCGGCCCGCGCCATTTGGACATCACAATCTCCCGCGCGAAGTTCGAGCAACTCGTATCGGGGCTCGTTGAACGGACGGTTGAGCCATGTAAGAAGGCGCTGGCCGATGCCAAGCTCAAGGCTTCCGATATTGACGAGGTGATTTTGGTAGGCGGCTCAACGCGCACCCCGTCGGTTCAGCGCAAGGTCGAGGAGATCTTCGGCAAGGCTCCGAACAAGGGTGTCAACCCGGATGAGGTGGTTGCCGTGGGCGCGGCAATTCAGGGCGCGATTCTTGGCGGCGACCAAAGCGTTAAGGACGTGCTGCTGCTTGATGTCACCCCGCTGTCGCTGGGCATAGAGACGAAGGGCAACGTGATGACGAAGCTAATTGAGCGCAACACGACGATCCCGACCAAAAAGAGCCAGGTTTTCTCTACTGCTGCCGACAACCAGAGCGCGGTGACGATCATGGTTTATCAGGGTGAGCGCGTGATGGCCGCCCACAACAGGCTTTTGGGCCAGTTTGACCTGCTTGGCATCCCGCCCGCACCGAGCGGCATACCGCAGATCGAGGTGTGCTTCGACATCGACGCCAACGGCATCCTGAAAGTTAGCGCCAAGGATTTGGGCACAGGCAAGCAGCACGAAATCCGCATTGAGTCGTCAAGCGGCATTTCGGAGAGCGACATACAGCGTATGGTCAAGGAGGCTGAGGCTAACGCCGCGCAGGACAAGGAGGAGAAGGAGCGGGTGGAGGCCAAAAATCAGGCTGATCAGGCAATCTACCAGACCGAGAAGATGCTCTCTGAGCACGGCGATAAGATCTCCGACGGCGACAAGTCGAACATCCGGAGTGCTCTGGAAGACCTGAAGCAGAAAGCCTCCGGCACCGATACCGCCGCGATAAAGGCCAGTATGGAGGCCCTGCTCAAGGCGAGCCACGCAATGGCCGAGGCGATGTACAAGCAGGCCGGCCCGGAAGCCGCCGCTGCCGGTTTTGGCGGCATGGGCGGAGCCTCAAACGTCCACCAGGGCGCCGCGCAGGACCAGCAGCAGCAAAGCGGCGGCGATCAAAAGAAGTCCGGCGCCGTAGACGCCGACTTTGAGGTCGTAGACGACAACAAGTAAACAAGGCAAATGGCGGGCCAAAACGGCCCGCCGTTTTTATCAGTGCCAACCGGATTGTCAACCATTTTCCCGACATCATAAAAATGCTGAAAATAATGCTTTTCAGGACTCATAAAAATGTCATTAAAATTTAAAATTATAACAATTAACAGCATTTTTGGGCTCCGTTTTTCCTGATGTCAGGAAAAACCGCAGAAAGCATCAAAAACGCAGAAAAGTACCTTAAACAAGAGGTTTTTTAAATGGCAAAGCTTGAAGCAAAAGAATATGAACCGTTTTAGCTAATTAAGCAAGTTAGCGAAAATGGAGGCGAATTTTGGTATGCACGGGATTTGCAGGAGGTGTTGGATTATAATAAATGGGAAAACTTTTCCAAAGTAATTGACAGAGCCATGCTCGCGTGTAAAAACAGCGGGTTCGATATCGGCGGTAATTTTGTCGATATTATAAAAGTGATAAAATTAGGCTTGGACAGGCAAAAAGAGGTTGCTGACTACAAGAGACCCGCTACGCCTGCTACCTGATTGTCCAAAACGGCGACCCCCGCAAGGAGATCATCGCCCTCGGCCAAACCTACTTCGCCATCCAAACGCGCCGTCAGGAACTGGCCGACACCTTCAACCAGCTCGACGAAAACAATAAGCGCCTCGTGGTTCGCGGCAACATTAAGCAGTGGAACCAGNTGCTGGCCGAGGCCGCCCGCAGCGCAGGGGTTATTACCGACGAAGAGTTCGCCATATTCCAGAACTCCGGCTACATGGGCCTATACGGCGGCCTTGCCGTTGCCGATATACACAGAAGAAAGAAGCTCAGGGAAAACGAAAAAAATCTCGACTTCATGGGCAGCACCGAGCTCATAGCCAACCTGTTCCGCATATCCCAGACCGAAGAGAAGCTGAAAATCGAACAGACGTCGTCCGCGGCGGAGGCAAACGATATCCACTACAGAATAGCCGAAAAAATCCGCGGCGCCATGATAGACATGGGTACAACCCTGCCGGAAGACCTGCCCGTACCCTACAAAAGCATCCAAACCGTAGAGCGCGAGGAGATCAAACGGCTCAAGAGTGCGCAGGCTGTGTTGATGCTTGATGAGTAGGGTGGGCGGGAGGGACCGGTTAACCTGTTTAACCCAAATTGTCCATTAGGTGATTTGTTTGCACGCTTTGCAACTGTAACTCATTATAGATCAATAACTTGCTCTAATGGTGTCCATTAGAAAATACCCCAAAAAGAGAGAAAAAACGGCTAATGGACAATTTGGGATAATCATGCCTACAGACTTATTTTGGGACAGCCCCATAAAAAATTTGACACAAGCTTTAACCATTTATTATTTTTATATCTAAATAGTTGGAAAACTTAATATCATTAAAAGAGAGGTAATTTATGAGTAAATGCCTGTATATAAGTATACTATGTCTTATATGTACGTTGTTTCTCATTGGTTGTTC